>JASLXP010000792.1 GCA_030740295.1 Planctomycetota bacterium | reverse complement strand
TCTGGCTGGGATTAGATAGATTTACTTTCATCGTCGGGCTCTTTCTTATCGGCTGCTCTGCCTGCTCACTGTTACGCCAGACTGGCAGAATCGATACTAATCTGGAGGTGCCGATTCTGGTCATTCTGTTTGGCATCCTCTCTTTAGCGGCGGAGGTCCTTCCTTTGAAGAAATCTGAGCTGTTCAAGGACCAGCCTCACTCAACACAAAGTGCTGATCAAACATGAAGAACTTTCCTTGGATTCTCTATCTAGTAACCGTTCTATCCGCCCAGCCCCTTTGGGCTGACCTTGACGCTGACCTCCAGGACGCTTTTCAAAAGGCTGTTGAATCTGTTGCGCCTTCGGTTGTCATGATCGAGACAGCAGGAGGCGTTGACAAAGTCGGAAAGGTCCTAAAAGGCCAGGGGCCGACCACCGGAGTCGTTATCAGCCCGGAAGGCTACATCGCCACCAGCGCCTTCAATTTCGTCCATAAACCGTCTTCTATTCTGGTAACCCTCAAGGACGACAAACGCTATCCAGCAAAGCTGGTGGCCAGCGACCTGACGAGACAAATAACCGTTTTGAAAATCGATGCCAAGCTTCAGACTTCTCCAGCCGCGCCACTCAGTGAATTGAAGGTCGGGCATTGGTCTCTGGCATTGGGCCGCACCTGGGGCGGCGAACTCCCTGCCATGTCTGTGGGGATCATCAGTGCACTACATCGCGTCTGGGGAAAGGCCGTTCAAACTGATGCAAAGGTTTCTCCCGCAAATTACGGCGGACCGCTGATTGACATTAACGGCCGGATTATCGGTGTTCTCGTTCCTCTCTCACCAATGAAAGAGGGCAAGACAGCCGGCTATGAGTGGTATGACTCTGGTATTGGCTTCGCCGTTCCCATCGGAGACATTACTAGAGCTCTGCCGCGCCTGAAGGAAGGGAAAGATCTTAAGAGAGGGCTAATCGGGGTCGGTCTTGATCGTAATCTTTACAAAAAGAATTTTGCAGTAACTCATATCTTTTATAAGAGCCCGGCCGCCGAGGCAGGTATCAAAAAGAAGGATCGTATCCTAGAATTCGATGGCAAACCCATTAAGAATCAGGTGGATTTGCGCTACGCGCTTGCCAGCAAATATGCGGGGGACATTGTCAAGCTCAAGGTTGCCAGGGGTAAAGAAGAGTTCACTAAGGAAATAATGCTGATTGACGAGCTCCTGCCGCAGGAACGCCCGATGCTCGGGATCCTGCCGTCAAGGAAAAAGAGAGATAAAGGAGTAGAAGTGAGAGCTGTCCTGCCTGGCTCACTGGCAGCAGAGCTAAAAATCCAAGCTGGCGATGTCATCAGCAAACTCGAGAAAACCGTTCTCAAAAATCGCCAGCAATTGCTTCAGCTTATCGCTCGCAGTCAGCCCGGTGAGAAGATATCTCTGGAACTCACGCGGGGAGAAGAAAAATTGACGGTCGAAGGGAACCTTTCGGTTCTTAATCTTACTGTTCCACAAAACCTGGAACCTGAGACGCATGAATTGATCAATTTCAAGCCGCCAGCAGGAGTCGGCGTCATTACCAAAACAATAGCAAAGCAGAAGAAAACGTATCATGCCTATGTTCCGCACAATTATGAACCTGAATTTCCGATGGGTCTTGTCGTGATTCTCGATACTGTTCAAGGAGATATTCAGGAAGCCTGGAAGGCACAATGCCGCGCTCGAAACATTGCCCTGCTTGGCCTGCAGTCCTCCAGCAAGAGCTGGAAGCGGACGGACATTAATTTTATTCAGGTAGCTGTAGCTGACTTCCGCAAGGCGTACAAAGTCGATTCTGCCCGGATAGTAATTCAGGGCCACGGGCCTGCGGCATCTATCGCTTTCAAAGAGCTATTCCGCCAGAGAAATGTATATCGCGGCATTATTGCATCCGGTTTCCTCAGGAAACCAGTCGTCGCTGATTTCAACGCACGATTTCCCGCCTCCATCTTGATCGTCGCTGATAAGTCCAATACCAGGCCCAACAAAGCCATCCGGGACACGATGCATGAATTAAAGGAGAAACGTTATTCTACCATCTTGTGGTCGGCTGAGAGCATTGATAAGTACCTTCCTCCATCCGTGGTGGAGCGCGCGGCCCAATGGCTGGACTCCCTTGATCGTCTCTGATTGCATTCGCCGCGCAGCGAAAATAGAATCGTCCGGCTACCCGAAAACTGCCTTTTAGAAGGTACATCAATGATTGCTGACCTTGATGACCAAGCCTGCTCCCTGTCGATGCGGGAAAGGGACTTGTTTCGTGAACAGGGCTTTCTTGGCCCCTACACTTTGTTTACGCCGGAGGAAATGGATGAAATCCGGCCTGGCATCGAACGCATCCTTGAGACTGATGCTCCCGATCACGCGGTCCGCTGCCACAATCGCCATCTCGACGAGAAGCTAATCCACGATATATCAACGCATCCTGCCATCTTAGACAGGATGACCGCGCTTTACGGCAACGACCTGCTGATTTGGCGTACAAATTTCTTTATCAAGGAAAAAGGAGCCAAAGAAATTCCCTGGCACCAGGACTTCAATTACTGGCCCCTCGAGCCGCCAATCATTGTTTCGTGCTGGATCGCAATCGACCAAGCTACTCAAGAAAACGGGTGCGTTCAGATGATTCCTGGTTCGCATCGAAAAGTTGTACCGCATGTCAGGGCCACTAAGGAGATGCAATTTGGCGAAATGGCTGACAGCAATTACTACGATGAAAGTGATGCAATTAATCTGGAGATGCGGCCCGGTGAGTTCATCATTTTCAACGAACGAACACTCCATCATTCAGAACCTAATTACCCAGATAAAGGGCGGATTGGACTCGCAGTCAGGGTGATTCCACCGATAGTTAAGGTCCTCAGTTGGGACTCCCCTAATCACAAGCTTGTACTGATTCGTGGAGAGGACTCTCTGGGACAGAATGAACTAGTAGAGCCGCCCGTCGTGTAGTCCCGGCCAGATAAACAGCAAGGAGAATGCAGTATGTGGTGGTTAGAAGAAGGTCATCTTGAAGTGGCGAGTAATCAGCTCAATATTGGTGGAATGGACGCCGTAGAACTAGCTGCCAAGTACGGGACGCCCCTCTATGTCTACAACGGCAATAAAGTCCAGGCCAATCTGAACCGCCTCATTTCTGCTCTCAGCGCTCACACGCACGACTACCGCATCCACTACGCGGTCAAAGCGAACTCGCATCTTCAGATCCAGAAGCTTGCGTACGACCTGGGGGCCTACGCGGATTGCGTCTCACCAGTCGAGTGTGAAATGGCCCTCAAGGCCGGTTTGCCTGTGGAGAAAGTGCTTTTCACAGGCACTTCAGTATCCAATCAGGACCTCCGGAGTTTGGTGGATCTCGGGGTACGAATAAATATTGATTCCGGCTCTCAGCTTCGACGTCTGGCAGAACTTTCGACTCAGCCCGAGCTTTCTGTTCGATGGAATCCTGGAGAAGGTGCAGGTGCTGGACTCCACTCCCATACTATTACAGCAGGCAAGTACATTAAGTTCGGCATTCCTGAGCACAAGGTTCTTGATACGTTTCGCGAGGCAAAGGAACTTGGCTTCAAAGTCGTCGGGCTCCACCAGCACATAGGCTCAGGATGGCTTGGAGATGACGTTCACGTATTTCACGACAGCGTGCAGCGTACTTTGAATGTGGCGAACCATGCGCAGGAGATTCTAGGCACCGCATTCGAATTCATTGATTTTGGTGGCGGGCCCGGGATTCGTTACAGCGAAGACCAGACTCCTTTTCCAATTGAGGAATACGCGAAAGGACTCGTGAAAACAGTGAGAGCAGAAGGCTACAACGGCACCATTGCTATTGAGCCCGGCCGATTCCCTGTCGGCGAAAGTGGTGTGTTGCTGTTGGAGGTCAACACAGTCGAAGAAAAGAACATTCCGATTGTTGGTGTGGATGGCGGATTTAACACGTTGGTTCGTCCTGCCTTTTATGAATCTTACCATGAGATGGTCTTGGCCAACCGAGTCGAATCGGATACCAGGCAGAAAGTCATGGTGGCCGGCAATTTATGCGAATCTAGCGATGTTTTTAATTGCTCTAAGAAAGAGTTGCGGGAAATCGCCATACCCGAAGAGGGAGAGGTGCTTGCCTTGCTTTGTGCTGGCGCATACGGATTTGAAATGGCTTCCACCTATAATGGTCGTCCATTGCCTGCACAAGTTTTGATCATGGATGGAAAAGACCATCTAATAACCGAGCGTGGGACGATTGATTCGATTATCGGGCCTCAGAAGATAGTTGTTTAAGAGCAGTGAATTCCAGAACTCTCAGAGCCAATTACTACCAGCAATTTGATGCTGATTACGATTTGGATGTACCCGGCGAGGGTTACGGCGGATGGAAAAAGGAGGAGCTTGAATTCCCATTGGATCGAATGGCCCTCGTAGTTATGCATGCTTGGGACACCGGAACGTTCGAGGAATATCCAGGTTGGTACCGTTCCATTGAATATATCCCGCGCGCAGAGGAGATCGGTCAATCTGTATTTCCAACTCTTTTGGATTCAGTGCGCAGGTCGTCCGTTCCACTTTTTCATGTAGTCGGTGGCGGCGACTATTACAAAGATCGTGAGGGATACAAAAGCGCCGTAAATTTGGCCGGCCCCGAGCCTGAGAAACCGCCAGTGATCGAGTCAGATGACATCACAGCGAATCTGCGCAAGTTCAAAGCAGAGCATAGTTCTGTTGGAGCCCATAACCGGGAGGATGTAAATCGCGGTTTTAAAGTAGTGGATTTCATGCCCAATGCGATGCCTGTGGACGGTGAAGGAATCGCAGAAAACGCGCACCAATTGTTCGCACTTTGCCGCGAGAACAACATCAACCATCTGGTATATGCCGGATTTGCGATTAACTGGTGTCTTCTTCTCTCGCCTGGCGGAATGGCCGATATGAGCAAGCGCGGCGTCATGTGCTCAGCGATCAGGCAGGCAGTCACCGCGGTGGAGAATAAAGAGACGGCGAGGGACGAAACCTGCAAGGAAACAGCTCTGTGGCGTGTAGCCCTCGCATTTGGATTTGTCTTCGATCTAGATGATTTTCTGGCGGGGATTGCGTGAGCAAGGCTCAGAGTTCAGACCAAGCTTCATTCTGCGGATCGCAGCATCCCACTCTCCTTACCCCACGGTAGCCATGGCTGGACGGTGAAGATGCTCCCCCCGCTGGCGTCTGACCAGCCGACCTGCCAGTTGAATTTCAGGCTGGCCTGTTTCCCTCCAATTGCTGACCAGGGGATGGCGATGGCGAGTTCGTATCCATCTCCGTTCTTCTTTGTCTGGAGGTTCATTCTCGAGTCGGTGATCTTTTCTGCTTTGGCGCCCTGCAGGATGTAGGGACTGTTGAAAGCTGGGCTGGCGGGAATGTAGATACGACGGCTTCGGATAAACATCTCGATGTGGTCGCCGGTGCCAACCCAGCTTGCGCCGGGCGTGACCTTTGCGGGATTGGGATCGGCGACATCGAAATAGAGGTAAAGAAACTTCTCGTCCGACGCGGCTTTTAATTCCTCACGAAACTGATCTTCGGATTCGGCGATCTCGATTCGTGATTGGACAGGGATCTCCTTCCAGCCGTCAAAGCTGCCGTCCATATTCATTGATGCCGAAGCAACGAAGATCTCATTC
>JASLXP010000791.1 GCA_030740295.1 Planctomycetota bacterium | reverse complement strand
TGGGATGAGTTTCTGGCATGTCGGCCTGACCATTCCAATACAGTTGCGATGGGAGAACCCTTGCAGCAGGCGGTACGCAGTCGCCTCCAGCGGTACCTCTTCGCTTCCCAGACAGAAAGTGATAGGACGCTGTTCATCGGGAGCGTTCAACGGGGTCTCGCAGTGCGCTTGAGGCATGAATGCGCTGGCTGAGACGAATGGGGTAATCTTCCGCTCTTCGAAAAACTTCAGCCAGTGGTTCAATTCGCTTTGAATAATCCCCGCCGCCGCGCCTTCGCTCGTGGAGAATATCTCCGACGGTTTATGGTCTTCGAAGCTACCCATACCGATGTGGAAGCTGTCCGGTTGAAAGAGCTCGATCAGTTCCGATGCGATGTCTCCCATGATTGCGTGAACATCCGGAATGGAAGGGTCGTACACACATGGATGCTCCGGATTGGCCGCGAGGTCCGGTCGTGCTTCGAGCAGAAACGAATCCTGGCCGGTCAGAAGATCGAGCTGGGGGATCACTCGGATGCCGTAGGCCCTGGCCGAATCCAGGATGCCCAGCATTTCGGTTTTTGAAAGGGCCCCCGGCCCGGCGAGCTCGGGCCTGGATTCGTATTGCAGGGATCGATTCACCTTGAGGAAGAGCGTGTTCAATCGCAGCCGCATCATCTCGCCGAGGATGCGCCAGACGAACGCGGGATCAGGGCTCCGCAGGTTCAGCGAAAGTTGAACTCCCCGGACAGAGAAAAACGGCGCGCACCGAGTCTCTACGAACGGAATCGCTGGCCGGCCGTTTTGGGCCTCCAGCAAGTCGCAGAATATCTGCACACCGTAAAAGACTCCGCGCGGCCCGCCCCCAGCGATAACCGCGCCATTTTCGTCGGAACGAATAAATGATTCTTCTTCCTCGAGATCGGATGGAAGGTCGAGCTCTTCAAGCCAGTCCGAGAAACTGCCGGCAGACGAGGTATCAACAAGGTGGATTCCATCAGACAGTGTTTTCAACATGCTCGCCGGCCCGGTCGCCGCGTGGAAACCGTGGAAGTTCTCCAGAAAATTCAGCAACCATTCCCCGGCCATCTTTTCTTCATCGGAAGCCTCGTTCCTTACGACAATTCTGGTGGCCAGCTTAAACCGGTAGTGGCCGTCGCGGCGTGAGAGGTCTGCGGCTGTTGGGAAAGGCGCTGGCTGGGAGAGCATGCGGTTTGGTGAACGGAGTGAATGGAATGGTGGTGTGATGAAGTTCAAGAGATGGCTTCGGCCCTCTCCAAACCGCTGAATGAAGCGGGCTGCAAGCCTTGACATCGCAGCATTGTTGAGTGATGGAATGCCTGCAGTCAGATTCTGCTGGAAGGGGGACATTCGGTAGACGGATATGCCTCTATCAGTCTTCCCATGGGAGCGGGATTTCCAGCCGGTCCGCGACTGAGCGGGCCGCCTTCTGCTCTCCGGGGCCGTATCGAATGCCTTCGCGACGATGGAATTCGAATCGGCGTTCTTCAATGGCACCGGGTACGAGGGCTTCATCGTGGCCTGGCAGAGGGGCATAGCTTTCACGAATGTCGCGGACAATTCGGTCGGCTTCCGCGAGGAATATTTGCGTGTCGACCGCATTTTTCACATCGACTGCCAACACCACGCCGCCCTGTTGTGCCGAAGGCCATTTCTCGGCGATCTCACGTGCATCGGCAGTGGTGACCCCGGCAAGGCCCCCGCCAAGCAGGCTTGCGATGACTCCGAATCCGATGCTCCGATAAAAGGCGACTGGATACTTCTCGAAGAGCTCCTCGACCTCCGGCCCGTGAGGTACACCGGTAAGGATGTAGGTGGCCATGTCGAGGATGACTGGAGGCTCTGTGTCGGAAGGGATGCCTATGCAGAAAGGCGGATTGCCGAAGTAGCCGATCTGCGGTTTAGGCTCCTGGCCGCGAAAGTTTCCCTGGCCGAAACCGCCCTGGGATGAGTAGCCGATGCAGCCATGTTCCATACAGGCGCGAACGTAGTTTCCGGCCGCGCCGTAATGGCCGATATTTCTGGTGAGTCCCATCCCGATCCCGACATCTTTCGCCTTTTGGACGGCAAGTTCTGCAGCCTGCATCATCGGCATATAGCCGAGGGTGCCGTCTCCGTCGACCACTGCACAAGTGGGCGTCTCGTGAACGACTTTTGTGACAGGCGCGGGATTCAAACTCCCTCCTTCAAATGCGAGGCAATAGCCACCGACCTGCACAGTGCCGTGGCTGCGAACCCCGCGCAGGTCGGAATTCACAAGCAGCCGTGAAACCAGGGCGGCATGTTCAGCGGAAATGCCGGATTTCTGAAAGCAATCCGTGGCAAACTGAAGAAGACGATCTTCTCGGACGGAGACGTAGTCAGATGGTGGTAGATTCATTGCCGGGTGTGCCTTTGAGATGAGTTACAGACATTTTCACAGCCTGACTGCAGAGAAGAAGCCAAACAATAGTAGATTACGTTTCACTATTCTCTGAGCTTTCAGCGTCTCTGCCGTGAAGATACGAATTGGTCTCGGCAGCCAGGCCGGACAGCAGTATCAGAACGAGCAGGAGTTGATTCAACTGTCCAGCTTCGCCCGCGCAGCCGTGATTGCTCAAGGACATGAATCCTGTCAACATGCTGCGGTTGTTTTCCCAACCGAATTCCGTCCCTGATGTCTAAGAAAGTCCTGTTTGTTATCGACCTCCTCGCGTTCTCAGTCATAGGCGCGCTGGCGGGGCAGATTTGGATGATACGCGGTGCGCACCATGTCGAGGATCTGCATGACTTGATGCAGGCAGGGGCTGTCATTGGTGCGGTGTTGGCAGGATTCATCGGACTGGAAGTGTTTACTCCTGACATGCCTCGGGAGACCGGCTGGATCAAGAAAAGACTGGCGATGATTCTGCTCTCCATACTGGGTGCCGTGATTGGGGTGCGCTCTATGTTTTTCATTTTGGCCTGGCCGATCGAAGCATATGAGAAGGTCTACATTCATGAGGATGAAGAGGACGACCCCCAGGCAACAGTGGGCGCGATCGAGCCAGCAGAAGTGCCGGCCCGGCCCGATGGTTTTCATTTCAAAAGAGCCCACCTCCATTTCTTGAGCCTGACCCTGATGCTGGGCCTTGCGCTGACCCACATCTCCGGCAGCCTGTTTCTGAAAGTGAAGTTTCCCGATTTCAGCGGGAGTAGCCCGGGCATCATCGGCATACTGCTTTGTGGGCCTCTACCCCTGGCTTGCCTCTCCCTTATTGTCACTGGCTATTCACTGCCGGGGCCTGTCACATCAGTCCTTGCTGTCATGGGAGTGTTTTGGGGATGGATGAGTGGTGGCGCGATTTTCAAATGGCAGAAAGCTCCTCTTGCTGAATACAGGACGTTGCCCGGTCAGCGAGCGAAGGGACTGCTGGCGATGGCCGCCGGCTTGGCGTCCTTGCACTACATCTTTCTTTACCAACTCGACAAAGGCCCCCGGCACGCAGTGACCGCCATGCTGATCATTGCGCTCTCATCGGTTGGAGGCATTCTGTTCGGCGCGGTGATTGCCGGGCTCGGCGGCGGCAGCCTGCCCGAACGCCGATTTCTCTCGCCCATGTGGAGTTTCTCAGGCGGGCGTTGTGCAACGGTCATGATTCTGGTTACTGCTGGCGCGATAGTCGGCCAGTTCGGGTGCCGAGTGTCGACGCTCTACATCTTCGGAATCTCCAAAGACAACCCATACCCCGGCGCGCTCATCGGCGG
>JASLXP010000790.1 GCA_030740295.1 Planctomycetota bacterium | reverse complement strand
ACGCAGCGGCAGGTTTGAGGAAGAGTAGGCATCACCGGAAGAGACACCTCCATTGTCAGAGGTGAAGCAGACGATTGTATTGTCAGCAAGTCCGAGCTCGTCGAGCTTGTTGAGCACGATGCCGACCGCGTCATCCATTGCCTCGATCATGCCCGCGTAGATGGGGCAATCCTGTACCTGCCGAACCGGCAGTCTGCGATCAAAGATAAAACGATTGTCGGCCGCTTCTCCGAGTTCGGCCGCCTTCCGGCGAAATCTCTCCCACCGATCCTGGCTGGTCTGAATCGGCCCATGCACGGAATAGAACGAGAGGTAAGCGAGAAACGGTTCCTCTTTGTGTTCTTCAATAAAGGAGGCGGTCTCCTTGCCCAGACGTATCGGGAGCGATTCACCAGGTTCGAGATCTTCGAGTTTGGGATTGTTAAAAGGTGCGAAGTAGCCTCCCGGCGGCGAGCCGGCCTTGTGCCCGCCTCTGTTGAATTCAAAACCGTGATCCTCAGGATGTGAACCCACATCCCCCAGATGCCATTTGCCCGCGTAGAAGGTGCGATACCCGGCGTCGCGCAGGGCCCCCGCCAGAGTGATTTCATCGGCACGAAGTCCGTGCTCATAGTCAGGCGGCAGGAGCTTCGTAAAGCGACCCGCGTCACGCCACGCTTCACCCGTCTTAGCCCCGATGTAATCGGTGATGCCATGCCGCGGCGGGTACTTTCCGGTCATGATGCTGGCCCGTGACGGGCTGCATACCTGGCATGCAGCGTAGCCCTGGGTGAACCGCATGCCCTCATTCGCAATACGATCAATGTGGGGACTTTCATAAAGAGCACTGCCTTCGGCGCTCAGGTCCGCCCAACCCAGATCGTCGGAAAGGATGAATACGATGTTTGGTCTTTGGCTGGAATTCATTTGGATGTGTTCCTTTGGGTGATCAGTGAATCCGAGGGGTGCAGGGCAGCACCAGACCTCAGAAGAGCTCTTTCCATGTTCGAGGGTCTGCCAGGTCGAATTTCGGATAACCGCAGCTTTTGAGCAAATCGAACACCTCTTTGAAAGTCTCACTCTTCTTGAGCTGTTGAACCTGTTCAAAAGAGAATCCAAGACCCAGGAGTTGGTTCTCTTTCAGTTCTTCATAGAGCCTCAGGCCGACGCCGCTGCCTACCTCCTCGTCCTCGACCAGTGAGGCGGAATCCATCCATGTATTAATGAAGCGTGTGAAGTCCAGAGACGCCGAAAGAACGTAAGGGTGAGATCCACCTGGGCTTGAGGTCACCCAGTACAAGTGGTCGATGATCTGTTCCACCCCCGCAGTGCTTGGTATGCCCTTTATTCCCTTTGACTCCAGGAAATCCAGAAACTCATCTACCGAATTCATCTGTTTGATCATCTGGTAATCATCATAGGAAAAGATGCTTCCATAGAGCCCCTTTCTCTTGAGTGCATCGATAATCTCCTTTCCCGGTTTGGTCATAGCTTAGGCCTCCATCCCCAGAGCGTTCTTCAGCCACCGGCCCCGCTGAAGCAGGGTACACAGTTAACCGTTGAAGTTCTGTTTTGTTGGCAAGAAATCTCTGAAAGTGACTCAAAATCCATGATCCAACATTCAGCCGCACCAACACTTGCATCTTCTTCAGGAATTGAATGAAGAATGACGATTTTTCATTTCTGATTTTCGAAGTCAGAAATGTGCTGCTTAAACGAATGCTTGACTTCAGAAATCAAAAATCAGCAATCATCATTCTTTATTCGGATTTCTGAAATGGTTTCAGGAGAATCAGCAGTCCTTTTGGATGCGGCATGTGTTCAGCGTGTCTGCCCCGAAGGGACGGAAGAGCTATTCTTCCCCCCGCGTTACCAGCCTCCTTCGACTACCTTTTTAATTTCGGGGCCGAGCAGTTCTATTTCCCGTTCGAGCTGCGCAAACAATTCGGTCGCCTGTGCCATCTCGTCTTCCCTGCCCATGTCTTCCAGGCGTTTTGCTGTGTCTCGTGAAGCCTCTGCACCAAAGATGGCGACGACGCCTTTGAGGGTGTGTGATGAGAACTGAAGGCCTTCCGCGTTGCCGGCGGCGATGTGCTGCCTGATGTCATCCAGTAATTCCGGACAGCGGGATTCGTAATCCTCGAACAACTCCTCGAGGAGCTCGATGCTGCCGTCGAGATTCGTGTGCAATTCATCCCGATTGATGACCGATGCCGAACTTGTGGTGACAGGTGCGGCCACTCCGGTCGGGGCCTGTGAAGGGCTGACCTCAGGTGCCGGTTCGAGAACAGGGACGGGAGCGGCGGCCGTAGTGGCTGGCAGAATGCTGACC
>JASLXP010000789.1 GCA_030740295.1 Planctomycetota bacterium | reverse complement strand
AACCACGTATCCGCCTTTGACACCGGGGCCTGGGCCGAAGTCGATGATGTGGTCGGCAGCGCGCATGGTCTCCTCGTCGTGCTCGACTACCACGACCGTGTTGCCGCGGTCGCGGAGGAGCTTGAGCGTGTCGAGCAGACGGCCGTTGTCGCGAGGGTGCAGCCCGATGCTCGGCTCGTCCAGAATGTAGGTAACACCGACAAGGCCCGATCCGATCTGGCTGGCCATTCGGATCCGTTGCGCTTCGCCGCCGGAAAGGGTGGGCGCGCTGCGATCGAGTGAAAGATAGTGGAGCCCGACATTCAGCAGGAAGCCCAGCCGGCTGCGGATCTCCTTGAGTGCATCTTCCGCAATCTTCTGCTGTGTGTCGGTGAGCGTGACCCCTTCGAAAAATTCTTTGGCCGCGGAGACTGTGAGCGCACACGCCTCGGGGAGACTAAGGCCGTTGATTTCGATGGCGCGGGCCTCCGCACAGAGGCGCTGGCCTTCGCAATCCGGACACGACATGGTGTCCATGAACTCTTCCATCCTCTTGCGCTTGCGTTCGCCGACCTGGCCATACTTGCGCATCTGCATCGGAACAATGCCTTCAAACTTGCCGCCGTGGTGATGGCCGAACCAGACGTAATCGATGAGAGCGTCGCCCGTGCCGTGAAGGAATGCTTTCTTGTGTTTTGGCTTGAGTGATTTCCACGGTTTGTTGAGCGAGAAACCGACATGCTCCGCGACGCCCTGGTAGATGTGACGGAGCCAGCGGTTCTTCTGAAAGATCTCTTTGTTGAGCGCACCGTCGAGGATGCTCTTGCTCGCATCCACGATCATCTTGCGCGGTGATAGCTCGACCTTTGTACCGAGCCCGTTGCAGGTGGGGCACATCCCCTGCGGGCTGTTGAACGACATGAGCTGCGGGGTCGGCTCTTCAAAGCTGATGCCGCAATCCGAGCAGGCATAGTCCGCGCTGAGCAGGAGATCTCTTTCACCTTCGACGGCCACAATGAGGGTGCCTTCGCCGAGCTGCAAAGCCTGCTCGACCGCTTCGGCCAGGCGCGTGCGGATGCCTTCCTTTACGACGAGGCGATCCATCACGATCTCCACGTTGTGCCGCATCTGCCGTTCGAGCTGGAGGTCTTCGGTCATCTCCACAAAGTTGCCATCGACGCGGGCCCGGACGTATCCCTGCTTGCGCATGTCTTCGAATAGATCGCGGTATTCGCCTTTCTGCTCGCGTGCCACAGGCGCGAGGATCTGGATGCGACTTTTTGGCGGCAGCGTCAGGATGCGGGCAATGATCTCTTCGCGGGTCTGTGCGCCGATTGCCTTTCCGCATTGGATGCAGTGGGCAGTGCCAACGCGGGCGAACAGTACACGCAGAAAATCATAAATCTCGGTAATCGTGCCGACGGTCGAGCGGGGGTTGCGGGCCGCTGATTTCTGTTCGATAGAAATGGAAGGTGACAGGCCGCCGATGTAGTCGACATCCGGCTTTTCCATCTGCCCCATGAACTGCCGCGCATAGGATGAGAGCGACTCGATGTAGCGCCGCTGTCCCTCGGCGTACAGGGTGTCGAAAGCAAGCGAAGATTTTCCCGAGCCGCTGACGCCGGTGAAGACAATGAGCTGGTTTTTGGGCAGGTCGAGGCTGACGTTCTGGAGATTATGAACGCGTGCGCCCCGAATAACGATCGGGCTGTCAGGCATGTTCTGATAGGGAGATCGAGAGGGCTGCGAATTGTGGCAGGGAGGGCAGCGGAATCAACACAGCCGAGTTGGAGGGTCGCTGAGGTATCCCAAGGATTTGGACAGACGAGGAAAAGAAAGAGGAGAATGACATTCTCTCTGGCCCTTCGTTCAGAACAGAGGACGGGACTCCTGCTATACTCCTCTCCTCGGTTTCAGAATTTCCTGCGCGCTGTCCGTACCATTGCTTGTTGAATGTGTTTTTTTTGGCCTTCTGGCGCTGGCCCTGTCTGCGATGCTCACGTACGCAGTTCGGCGATTCGCCCACAGGCTTGGACTGATCGACGTCCCGAGGGAGGGCCGATTTTCTGAGCGGCCCACGCCCAAGGGTGGCGGGATGGCGATTTTCGCCGGCACGGCTCTGAGTATTGCGGCTGCGTATTTCTGGTTTGCCCGCAACGGGGGTGACCCGGCAGGCGCGGAGCTTTTCAGTCACACTCGGACCATCGTGATGGTTCTCCTGGGAGGCCTGGTCCTGGTGGTTCTGGGTTTTCTGGATGACATCAAGGGGCTGCCAGTCTGGATTCGGCTGGGGGTAGAGCTTGGTGTGGCGGTGGGACTGTTCTTTTTTACTGACGATGTTCAAGTGACCTTTTTTGCGCCTTACGCATGGTTGCCGGTCCTTTTTACTTCGCTGTGGATTGTGGCGATCACAAACTCGTTCAACCTGCTCGATAATATGGACGGCCTGAGCGCGGGAGTTGCTTTCATTGTCAGTGGGGTTCTGTTGTGGGTCGCTGTAACTGCTGACCCTCCGCAATACTTCCTGTGTGTGTTGTTGATCGGCTTCATGGGATCGCTTCTTGGTTTCCTCCTGTTCAATTTTCCGCCGGCCTCTATTTTCATGGGAGATTCGGGCAGCCTGTTTCTTGGATATTTCGTTGCCGTGCTTTCCACGGTCTGCACGTTCACTACTTTCAGATCGGGAAATGTGGTGGCCGCGGCGCTGCCGTTGCTGATGATGGCCGTGCCACTTTATGATTCGTTCAGCGTGGTCTGGATCCGAATGAAGAACGGTGTATCGATTTTTCAAGGAGACAAGAACCATCTCTCGCACCGATTGGTCGGGCTCGGCTTTACGGTGCGGGATGCGGTGCTCGTGATATATCTTCTGACATTCTGCTGTGGTGTGGGTGCGGCACTGGTCGGACGCCTCGATTCGCTTGGTGCCGGTCTTGTGCTGGTACAGGTGGGAGGGTTCCTGCTGCTGACCGCCCTGCTCGAGAGGGCCGGCAGGCATGCCTTGAGAAAGGTGAGAAAAGAAGAGGGAGGAGAGGAGAGAGAGGAAGAAGGGGAGAGAGGGAGAGGTGAGGAAGGAGAGGGGGAGGAGCACGATTACTGATGGACGCTTCTCGCTGCGCTCGACTCGTGCGATGCAGGCAGAACAACATGACCCTCCGATGCAGCCAGAACAATGTGACCCATGGAACATGCCACCGCTCTATTCCCCAATTCCTCCATTACTCCACTCCTCCATCATTCCATCATTCCAACATCCCATTCTTCTCTGACATATGAACACCAAGCCAAACATCCTTCTCATCATGGACGATCAGCACCGCTTCGATTACCTCGGATGCGCGGGGGCTGATTTTATTCAGACGCCAAACATCGACCGACTCGCTGCGCGAGGGATGCGTTTCACGAACTGCTGCGTCAATGCCCCTGTTTGCGCACCGATGCGTGTAGCGCTCGCGACCGGGCTGGAGCCGCACCGGTTTGGCGGGACGGGCAATAATGTCTTCCTGCCGCTGAGCAGGCGCACTTACTATCAGCGGCTGCGGGATGTCGGGTATCGGGTCGGATGCTGCGGCAAGCTCGATCTGGCGAAACCGGCTGGAAAGAACAGTGACGGAGCAAGGCCGCCCTGTTTCGCCTGGGGTTTTACCCACCCGATCGAATGTGAGGGCAAAATGCATGCGGGACAGGGCGGTGATATTCCTTTCGGCCCGTATTCGGAATACTTGCACAGCAAGGGGATGCTACAGAAGTTTTCGGACGATTATTCGAGAAGAAGAGCGAGTAATTACGCACTTTCCGCGTGGGATTCAGTGCTCGATACCGAGGACTTTGAAGACACCTATATCGGCCGGCGGTCGGCGAGCTGGATTGACGAAATCAGGGACGATTATCCGTGGCATATGTACGTCAGCTTCGTCGGCCCCCACGATCCGTTCGACCCGCCGACGGAGTATGCGGACAAGTATCGCAACGCAGAAATGCCGCCACCGATCAGAGATTCGCTCGAAGGCAAGCCTCGGACTGCGCACGCCAGACAAGTTGGTGCCACGGACGATCAGATTCTGGATTGCCGCCGCCAATATTGCGCGGCAACGACGCTGATTGATGATCAGGTCGGCGCTATCATCGACGCGGTCGAGGGCCGGGGGATGCTCGACAATACTTACATTGTTTTTTCGAGCGACCACGGAGAGATGCTCGGCGATCACGGTATGTTCACCAAGAGTGTGCCGTATGAATCTTCGCTGCGCGTGCCTCTGATTGTTGCAGGGCCAGGAATCGAAGGCGGGCAGGTCTCTGATGCTATCGTCGAACTGATCGATGTGAATGCCACCATCTGCGATTTGGCCGGGCTTGGGCCTCAGGAGGCTATCGATGCGCGTTCATTTAGACCGGTTCTGGAGGCCGGTACAGACGAGCATCGCCAGGAGGCGCTGAGCACGCTCAGGCACTTTCGATGTATTCGGACCAAGCGTTGGAAATATGTCGAAAACGAAAACGATATCACTGAGCTCTACGACCTGGGGAATGATCCCTCCGAGCTGAACAACAAAGCAGAGGAAGAGACCGAGGTGCTACGCGAGATGCGTGGCCGGCTCGGGACGCGGCTGCTCGAAGGGCAATGGAATCGCTGAGGATTCTTGTCTCTCTGAATCCAATCTGTTAAAGAAGGGCAAACACGGCCCGGTATCGGATTGCTCTGCAGCTTTCTGAGTTGTTTTCGTCCTGAGAAATACTCAATCGGAGTGCCACTATGTCGCTGAGCGCGCGCACACTTTCAGTTTTCCTTCTCCTCCCCCTCTACATCGCATCAGCACAGGAAGAGGTCGACACTACGATCGCTATCGGTGCGTTGGTCGCCCCGAACAAGCTCGAAGTGAATGCGGCATCCAGCATCGTCGTGCCTGTTACCGGCAAGTGGAAAGACCCATTCGACCGCATTTCATTCAGAGTCGTCGCCAACGTTACCGAACCGGATGGCGAGCGGCTTGTCATTCCGGGCTACTACATGGTGCCGCATGAAATAGCGACCCGTAAAACAAAAGCACTGCGGGCGAACGTCAAGCGGGTGCGCATCGAACTGCCGAACACGGACTGGCCCACCAATCGAGACGTCACCCTCTACATCGACGATCTCGTTCTAACAAACGCAAGAACCGGCAAACGCATCCCCCTCAGCAACGCTGAGACCATCAAGGGCTGGAAGGCAAGCGCGGGCAAACTTACAGTCAGCAAGGAGAAGAAGAAGGAAGGCCAGAACAGTCTCGCTGTCCGGATCAAAACCAGCGAGGGGGATGTCTCGCCGGGCGCCGTGCTCGAGCTCGGCAAGGGAGATTGGAAAGAATTCGACGATCTCGAGATGAGCGTCATGCTGGAGACAAACGTCGAAAAATGCAGCCTGCGTGTCATTATCGACAGTCGGCCGCATGGGATGCATTCGGAGGACTTCACCGCTGAGGGAGGATCAATCGTGCCCGGCCAATGGGCGCGCCTGCGCATCCGACTGCCACAGGACAGCCAGACCAGCACTTGGAAGGCATACGACGAAGGGCAGTGGCGTGTGCGCTTCTTCCCAAGAAAGGCGGGGGAACACAAAATTCAGGTGTTCGCTGAGAGCCCGACGAATTGGGCGAAATCAAACGAGTTGACCCTGACTGCCGCCGCATCCGATCGCACCTCGCTGCTCCGGGTCAGCCCCCGCGATGGTCGGTATTTTGAGACGCTGGCGGGGAAGACATTCTTTCCTGTCGGACTGAATATCTGTTGGGCGGATCCGGTCCAGTATGATCTCTATCTGAAGCGATTCGCTGCCAGCGGCGGCAACTTCGTGCGTCTCTGGATGAGCCCCTGGAATTTTGAGCTGGAATGGCAGAAAGTGGGGAAATACGACCAGGAGGCCGCGGCCAAGATGGATTACGTTTTCCAGCTCTGCGAAAAATATGGGCTAAAAATTCTTCTGTGTCTCGATTACCACGGCGCACTCAAGGCCACTGAGTCGTGGCCGGTCAATCCTTACAATGCTGAAAACGGCGGGCCCTGCAAAACGCCGGAAGGTTTTTTTGACAGCGCTTCTGCACAACTGGCATATCAGAGCCGTCTGCGATATCTGATCGCCCGCTACGGAGGCAGCCCCAGCCTGGTAGCGTGGGAGCTTTTCAACGAGGTGGCGCTGACCGACCCGTATCGCTTCCACAAGCGAAGTATCATGGAATGGCACAGCCAGATGGCTGTGTTCCTGAAGAAGAACGACCCGTATCCGCGGCTGGTAACCACTAGTATCGCTGGTCTCGCTGAACATGATTCCCCCGTCTGGCGTGTGGAAAACTTGGATTTCCTTCAGGCCCATCGATACCACCGTTGGCGTTCGTTCAGTAAAGAGGCGAACACCGCGGTTGAGGAGTTCAGGGACGATGGCCGGCCGATCATGCTCACCGAATTTGGACTGAGAAAAGAGGCAGCACGCAACCTGGACCCGCGAGGGCTGTTCATTCACAACTCGCTCTGGGCCGCTGCGATGAGTGGTGCGGCCGGTACGCCAATGCCTTGGTGGTGGGATCATCACATTCAGCCCTTCATGCTCTTCAACCGCTTCAGGGGTATCAGCGCATTTACGAAAGACATTGATTTCGCCGGGCAGGGCTTCGAGCCCTATACCAATTGGAACGTGGAGGGCAGGGCGTCAAAAAAAGAAATCGGCTCCGTCTTCATCCAACCGGATCAGACCGCATTCGATTCCGCGCCGTTCAACGCGCCTCAGGAATACACGATTGGCAGTGACGGCTCGATCGATGGGCCGACACTGCGCGCGGAGACCATTCACGGGATCACGGCGAATCCGAAACTGCACAACCCTCAGATCTTTCACGTGGATTACTCCATTGATGGGACTTTCGGCGTCATTGTGACCGAAGTCTCAAATTTTCATCCGTCTGATTTGCGCATCTCCCTGGATAACGAAGTGGCCCTGCAGCAGACATTCGAAGACCAGGACCCCTCTGTGGGGTCGCAGTATCGCTACAACAAGATTTATCGAATCAACGTGCCCGCAGGCAAACACACCATCGTGGTTGATAACCACGGCCATGATTGGATCAAGGTTGCTTACGTGCTCGACAATTACCGCACAGGCGGCGACAAGAGCCTTGGAGGCTACGGCATCGTTGGATCCGAAATGGCGCTGTTGTGGCTGACGGTTCAGGAGAACGTTTACTACGCCCGCCACTGGGGGATTGGCTCTGCCAGGGTGAGAGGCGTCCTGAAAGTGCGAGGCCTTACCTACGGACATTGGGAAGCTTTGGT
>JASLXP010000788.1 GCA_030740295.1 Planctomycetota bacterium | reverse complement strand
AATGGGTTCGTGAATTAGATCAGTAATAAAAAGAGTCCCCGTGGGCAATCGCACCCCCCGGGTAGCGGCTCCAGAGGTGCATCTTGGACAGATGCTGAAACTCAGACTTCTTCTTCCACTTCACATGGCCGTCGCCGAATAGCATGTTGATACCGTCGATGTTCGGCTCCCTGCCCCTGTCCCTAGGCATGCCCGGGAAATTCTCGTTATACGACCAACCGGCCGGACCGTGGTTGTAGCGCCAGGCACGATCGGAGGCGTCGTAATAGAGAATGTCGCTCATGAGCAAACGGCTGGATTCAAGGCTGTTGGCGGTCAGGTCCTGCAGAGCAGTGCCCCTGATTTGGCCGGCATTCACCTTGTGCGCAACGTCCACACGCCCCCAGTAGGTGTACTGGTATTCAAGGAAATTGAATTGCCTGAAATTCACCTGCTTAAGCCACGCGTTCATTTTCGCGGCATCAATCTCCGGGCACATCGCCACACCGTATACGTTCTCGTTGGCCATGTTGAACGACTCTAAATACGGCTGGATCTGGTTCACAGCCCACTCCTGCGGATCCGCTTGGCCTTCGTTGGTGAACCTTATGTAGTTAGGATAATGCACATTGCCCCATTGCTGCACCATTCGCATGATCTTCTCATCATTGTCCGAGGCGTTGGCAATGATGGCAATTCCGTACTGTTTATGGTTGGAAACGCACCCGATCTGCTTGGCCTTGCGCTTGGCTTTGGCCAGGGCCGGCAAGAGCAACGCAGCCAGAATGGCTATGATCGCAATCACCACCAGCAACTCAATCAGGGTAAATCCCCGTATTTCGTTTTTAGACAAAACCATGAAATCAAATGCTTGTTATTGCTTTCAAATGGTTTATTAAACGAAAGTTACATTTCTGTCAATAGCCGATTTGGATTAGTAATAAAAAGAGTCCCCGTGGGCGATCGCACCGCCCGGGTAGCGGCTCCAGAGGTACATCTTGGACAGGTGCGGAAACTCAGACTTCTTCTTCCACTTCACATGGCCGTCGCCGAAGAGCATGTTGATACCGTCGATGTTCGGCACCTTGCCTCTGTCCCTGGGCATACCCGGGAAGTTTTCATTGTAGGCCCAGCCAGCTGGGCCATGGTTGTAGCGCCAGCCATCGCCGTCGTACTCAAGGATATCGCTCATGAGAAGACGACTGGATTCAAGGCTGTTGGCTGTCAGGTCCTGCATCGCAGTGCCCCTGATTTGACCGGCATTCACCTTGTGCGCAACATCCACACGCCCCCAGTAAGCGTATTGGTATTCAAGGAAATTGTATTGCCTGAAGTTCACCTGCTTAAGCCATGCGTTCATTTTTGTGGCATCAATCTCCGGGCACATCGTGACACCGTATACGTTCTCGTTGGCCATGTTGAACGACTGGAGATAAGGCTCAATCTCGTTGACCGCCCACTCCCGCGGCTCAGACTGCTCCTCGTTGGTGAACCGTATGTACATCGGGTAATGAACCTTGCCCCATTGCTGCACCATACTCATGATCTTCTCATCGTTGTCCGAGGCGTTGGCAATGATGGCAATTCCGTACTGTTTATGGTTGGAAACGCACCCGATCTGCTTGGCCTTGCGCTTGGCCTTGGCCAGGGCCGGCAAGAGCAACGCAGCCAGAATGGCTATGATCGCAATCACCACCAGCAACTCGATAAGCGTGAAAGCTCGGTACTTCGGAGCTGTGATGATTATGGAAAGGGCCTTCACTAGTCGCGAAAAAGATAGCGCAGAGGCTTTACGGTGTTCAATCCCAAACCAGAACTGGGCAGATCGAATGCCCCAATACGTGGAAGGGCGGCAATAATCAGTTCTTGCTTCCCTCGAAAAAACAAGACGCAAGGAATGGCATACATTGTCAAACCGCACAATTTTTTTGCCGCAGGGCTTTTCAGATGACTTTGTTTACAGCACCCGAGAAAAGAATTTCGTGACGAAAATAATTGCCAAGATGACGCGTCTTTTGTTCTAGTCACCGGCAAGCAAGAGACTATTGAGGACGGCTTGCTCCGATGCCACGCTTAAATAAACCATTAATCACAAGGCCCATGTTCCTGAAAAACCAAACACGAACCTTTATCCTTTTGTGCACCCTGGCACTGAGCATAGCCCCGGTGCTGGCCGACGCACCCAAAGTGTTCGTCATCCACGGCGAACCCGAATACGGGTCTGCCAGGACGATGCCGGCATTGGCCAGGAGACTGCAGGAGAATCTCGGATTCGAGACAACGGTTCTGACATCGCCAGCAGGGACCACGGACCTCCCGGATCTTACGTCACTTGAAGAGGCCGACTTGTTGATCTTGTTCATCCGTTTTCGCCAGGCGACGGATAAGCAGTTCGAACAGCTGAAGGCGTATTTCGATTCCGGGAAGCCGGCCGTGGCGTTTCGCACGACAAGCCACGCGTTTTGGGAGGACAAGGGATGGTTTGTGCCGTTTTTTGGAGGTCACTATAAATCGCACGCAGACAACCGGCAGGGCACGACGTGTGTGATCCCGACCGAGGCCAAGCCACACCCAATCATGGACGGAGTCGAAGGCGAGTTTCACATGGCGCACGGTGGCACATACAATGCGCAGCCATTGTCTGATTACGCAGCGCCGCTGCTCTTTGGAAAAACCGGTGATCTGCCTGCCGAGCCGGTCGCCTGGGTTGCCGAGTATAAACCGGGCCAGCGGCTTTTTTACACATCGCTCGGTGCCGAGGAGAACTTCAAAAGCGCAGCGTTCAGGAAAATGGTGCTCAACTCGTGTCAGTGGTGCCTAGCGCAGGGTTCTCCTGAGAAACTGGCTTTGAAGGAAAGTTACCCTCCCGTTCCCGACCGCAAAACGCCTGCGGGAGTCACGGTCCTGTTCAACGGCAACGACCTCTCCGAATTCAGGCACTATGATCCGAGCGTGGAGCCGCGCTCGATCGGGATCGATCGACGCGCCGACACGACCTCGGGCGGACCCGTCTTTTCCAAGGCGCGTTGGGTTGTCACCCAGGGCGCCGCGGTCGCCCGCCCGGGATTCGGCGATATGGTGACGAAGATCGGTTTTGGCGACTCGGTTATGCATTTCGACTTTCTGATTCCTAGGGAACCACGGCACATCAAGGGTAAGTTCCGCGGGAACAGCGGCATTTATATCGACGGAAAATACGAGATCCAGATTGTCGATTCCCACGGTGGAAAATTGACTGATTCGAGGAACACATGCGGCGCCATTTTTGGGGTTGCGGCACCCTTGGTAAACGCCTGCAGAAAGCCTGGTGAATGGCAAAAAATGGAAATCGCCTACAGCCATCTCGACCGCGGAGTGGAGATTTCCGCCTGGCTCAACGGCAAACAGATCCACGATCGGGTGCGCGTGGAGGAACCAACACTCTACGGGTTTCTCGAGGAAGAAGATCGGGAAGAGGATGAGAACGAGGCGGAAGATGAGACGTTCCGGGTCGCATTCCGCGGTGCCAGGGTGAAGGCTGCGGACATGGGTAAAGACTTCACCGCAGTGGTTCGATTCCGTACTGAAGGACAGGGTCCCCTCTTCTCAAAGGCCGGGGAAAACGATTATCGAACCCACGACAAGGTGCTCTACCTGTTCGACAATCGACTGCATTACGACATCGGTTCAGTGGGAGTATTGGAAACCGACAAGGACGTGAACGATGGCAAATGGCACACGGCAGCGGTGCGGAGTAAGGACGACCTGGTGGAGATCTTTATCGACGGTGCCAAAGCCGGCGAAAAGAAGGCGTTCAACGCGCCTGACAACGGTAACAGCGTAATCAAGATCGGGGCAACCACGGCCGGTGTTCCTTCTGATGGCGAAGAACCGTTGGAATGGGAAGGCGAAGTCTTCGACCTGCAACTCTTCGCCAAGGCCCTGGATGATCAGGACATCAAGCTGACTGTTGACAGTCAACCGATTCCGGGTGTCAAGCCAGTGCTTGAGTGGGAACCGGATGTGATCCCGGCACTTGAGATTGTCGGTGGCGACAGGATCAAGGAATTTGCCATGGCGAAGCCTTTTTCCGTGGCAGTGCGTTTCCGCACGCACGTGGGTGGAGCGCTTTGGGCGCGGGCGCCTCGCCGTGGAGAGTGGGCACAGGGTGGCAAGGCGCTTTTTGTTGCCGACGAAACCCTGATTTATGACATTGGCTGGGTTGGCGCTTTACCTGCGGAAGACGTGGATGTGGCGGACGGTGAATGGCATATAGCCACGGTCACCCACAATGCGGGCAGAGTGAAACTTTTTGTCGATGGCAAGCTGAGAAACAAGCGCGATGAATTCACCAGCGAGGACGAGACGGATCACGTATTCAAAGTTGGCGCCTGTTCGACCGATTTTCCCGAAGGCGCACCCAAAAGCTTTCGGGGGCAAATCGCCCACCTGGCGTTTTTTAATCGGGAACTGAACGCCAATGAGGTCGCCGGGATTAACGAAGGGCAGATTCCTGACGACCGGGTCTATGCCTACCGGGATGGAGCCATTGAGGACCAGGAATTGGAAACGGCAGTGAATGGGGAGTCCGACGACGACGAGGAAGAAGAGAGAACAGAGGAAGAAACGGAAATAATCCAGATCACGAATCCTGGCGAGGGCCCGATCCGTTTTCAGGCGGACACTTCCAGGGTTCGTTTTGCCAACATTTGGGTGAGCAAGCTTGGGGATGTCGACCACGCTTCGATTATCCGCGCGTGGAGCGGACCGGCTTTCGAACGCGGCAGGCGCATATATGACGGGCTTTGTATCACTTGTCATGGCAACTTGAAGCAAAAAGGCAGCCTGCCGACTTCACGCCCGTTCTGGAAGGATCCCTTCAAGAATGGCAGCGATCCCCACAGCCTTTACCTGACGATGAGAAACGGCTTCAACCAAATGCCACCACAACCCTGGCTCACGCCCAGGCAGGGTTACGATGTTATCCACTATATCCGCGAGGAATTGGTCAAACCCAACAATCCAGGCCAATATTTTAAAATCACCGACGATTACCTTGCCGGGCTTCCCAAGGGCCTTGGTGTCGACGCCAAGCTCACCAAGGAACAGGCCGAATTTGCCAGAGGCCCGAAATACCTGCGGATGAATTTTGGACCGATGCTCGACTGGACCTATCAGGTCGCGCCGGACAACATCGCATACAAAGGAATCTCCATCAGGCTCGACGAAGGCCTGGGAGGCGTGAGCAAAGGGCACGCCTGGATGATCTACGATCACGACACCATGCGCGTGGCGGCGGCCTACACGGGCGATCGGTTCATCGACTGGCGTTGCATTGCGTTCGACCAGTCCCACGGCACGCACCCGAGTATCGTTGGTAAGACAGCGTTCGTGAACCCGGTCGGTCCCGGCTGGGCAAATCCCGTGGATGACTCATGGAACGACCCGCGGTTTCGCGGTCGCGACAACAAACCCTATGGTCCCCTTCCTCGCGAATGGGCACACTTCAAGGGCCAATACCTTCACGGTAACAAGGTTGTCATCCGATATACCGTAGGGGATGCCGATATTCTCGAGCTACCCAGCCTGGAGCAGGGTGGAAGCCAGCCGGTTTTTGCCCGGACACTCAACATTGGAAAAACGTCGCGAGACCTCACCATGCGCATTGCCCCAAACGAAGTCTCGGCGCTCGTTGCGGGCAAACCCGGGACCAGCCCTGCGATCCTCGAGACGGTCGACGGCTTTCATCGCCTAAGAATTCCGGCCGCCGCCACCCCGCTGAAAGTGAAATTGCTGGTGTCAGAGGCGAATCCGACAACGGTATACATCGCATCCCTAGCATCAGAACCGGCAGAAGACCTGTTGGAATACACCCAAGGCGGACCCGCGCGCTGGACAAAAACGGTCGTTACCGAGGGCAAGCAGGGCGGAAATGGAAATTCGTTCGAGATCGATGAAATCACCTATCCGGCTGAGAACCCTTACGGCAGTTGGATGCGCATCGGCGGCTTTGATTTCTACCCTGATGGCAAACGCGCCGCGGTGGCAACCTGGCTGGGCGATGTCTGGATTGTCGATGGCATCGCCGGGGCACTCGGCAGGCACAACTGGAAACGAATTTGCACCGGCCTGTTCCAGCCGCTTGGTGTTAAAATCGTCGGTGGAAAGATCCATGTGACCTGCCGCGACCAGATCGCTAGGCTCCACGACATGAATGGTGATGAGGAGATCGATTACATTGAGAGCTTCAACAACGACCATCAGGTCACCGAGCATTTCCACGAGTTTGCCATGGGACTGCAAACCGACAACGAGGGCAACTTCTACTATGCCAAGTCGGCGCGCCATGCCAAGACCGCCCTTGTCGCACATCACGGCACCCTGCTGAAAGTCAGCAAAGATGGATCGAAGACAGAAATCCTTGCCAACGGATTCCGGGCTGCCAACGGCGTCTGCCTGAACCCTGATGGCACGTTTATCGTGACTGACCAAGAGGGTCACTGGAACCCAAAGAACCGGATCAACTATGTCAAGGTCGGCGGCTTCTACGGCAATATGTACGGGTATCACTCCGTGACGGACAGTTCGGATGATGCCATGGAACAGCCGCTCTGCTGGATCACTAATGCTTTCGACCGCAGCCCGGGTGAACTGCTTTGGGTTCCGGAAAACGCAAACTGGGACACTCTCAACGGGCAGTTGCTAAACCTCAGCTATGGCATGGGCCAAGTCTTTGTCGTGCCGCATGAGAAAATCAATGGCCAGGCGCAGGGAGGCATGTGTAGTCTCGGACTGAACTTTCCCACCGGGATCATGCGCGGCCGTTTCCACCCCGAAAACGGGCAGCTCTATGTGACCGGAATGTTTGCCTGGGCAGGCAACAAGCACCAGGACGGAAGCTTTTACAGGATTCGCCACACCGGAAAGCCTGCGCACCTGCCCATCGGGCTTCAACCAAGATCGAAAGGCATCAAGATCACCTTTACCAATCCCCTCCATCCTGACTCAGCGCAGAACCCCGACAACTACCAGATCAAAATTTGGGGGCTAAAGCGCACCAGAAACTACGGGTCAAGGCACTATAACGAGCGCTCGCTCAAGGTGGTTGGTGCAAAGCTTTTGGCCGACGCCAAGTCCGTGTTCCTCGAAATTCCCGACATTGTCACCACGTGGTCAATGGAAATTAAGACGGACATCAAGGGCGCTTCAGGTGAAGTGGTGAAACGCACCATTCACAACACAATCCACACCCTTGATGGACCATAGTCCAGGGTATTTTTAACCGATTCAAAAACCGGGTTTCGTATTGTTGAATGGTGGAGCCATGCGGAATCGAACCGCAGACCTTCGCATTGCGAATGAGTCTTTTTTGGCTGTTTTTAAACGGTTTCAGAGGTTTTTGATATACCGCCTACACTTATGCACATCAAAGCACCACTATGCACTGGGACAAATGCGGGAAACGAAAACAGTTGTTTTGTTGCGATCATCAAACCTCCGATTGAAGAACGCACCACTTCTATGCCTTATTGAGTATTCCCACACCCCACCAAAACCACGGCTGCGACGATTACGATCAGTTGTGATTTCATAGCGAGGGAACTGTCATCCCGTTGAGCGCAGTTTTCAAGGCGTTTTAACTGTTGCCGCAAAAAGCTTTCAGCCTTAAAAACTGAGGGTTGATGGCTGAACCTCAAGCATACGAGCCGGTCAGCCAGAGGGGCAATCGGAGCGGCCTACAAGCTTTACTCGGAGGACGATTGCAGCTACTTCGGTTTGGTTCAGATACCATACGATGAAATCTGTTGGATTCCATGTTCAGAAGTCAGGGGTAAACAGTCCGTCTGTACCAACATTGAGCGCGATTCATTGGCTGAATACAGAGGCAACCTCGATGGCCTCAAAAAGCGGCATTGAAAGTGGCATTAAAATTCTTACTTTTAAAAAAGCCTTTAAATATTGAATGAAATCAACCTCGAATTTACCTTGCTGGACTGACATCACCAAGCGTTATCCCCAAGAACTGATTGAATGGAAAGTAATCAAACCAAGTGAGTGAAAAATCGCCAACAGTTAATGGGAGCAGATAAGGATTTCATTAGAGATGAACTGTAGGATCCTCGCACTCAATATCGTATGGTGGATTGGGCTTGCGGTTTCGATGGAGGCGGCCGCACCCCGTGAGCTTCAAGCCGCACCGGTTACCAACAAACTCGGGCTTTCCTTGAATCAATATGCCTTCTCGTGGAAGGCGGAGAACCAACAAGGATACCGAATCCTCGTTGC
>JASLXP010000787.1 GCA_030740295.1 Planctomycetota bacterium | reverse complement strand
GAAGACTGCGTTATTTGCCACGGAATAAATGATCTTGTCATGGATGATTGCTGAGGCGTAGATTTCGCCGTCAAGCGTGTCTACCCAGGTTTCATCCACCTGGAATGGTTCGTCTTTGTCGGGAATCTTGTAGGCATAGACTGCATCGCCGACCCAGTAGACCATGCGTCCCAGCCTGATGGGGCTAGGACAACTGAGATCGCCCATTTCCTCGCCGAGGATCTTGCCATCGGCCGCACGTACCACAAAGCCGTTGGGAGTCACCAGGGCTGGTTTGCCTCCCATCTTGATGGTGATGGGCGTGCCGAAACTTTCGCCGACTTCTCTTGACTCCCACAGAATCTTTCCGGTCGCGCAGTCCAAGGCATACAGGTGGCCACAGAGCCACAGGAGCTTGCCATCAACCAGCAAGGGTGAACTACTCCGACCATCGCTGCTGGTACGCTCTCCCAGTGCGGTTGCCCACTTTCGTCTTCCTGTAAGGTCGAAGGCCGCAACGATGGAGTTGGCAAATGCCACGTAAACGAATTTGCCATCGGAGACAGGTGTGTGCGATGCGTTACCGCTATCAGCATTCCCTTCGGCTACCTTTTGCTGCTGATCCTCCGGCAGTGATTCCTTCTTCAACTCGTGCTGCCAGAGAATCTTGCCGGTGTCTACGTCGAGACACTGCAGCAGCGCTTTTTCATTAGCCACAAAGATGCGTTTGCCGACCTTGATCAGCGAGGAGTTGCTGGACTTGCCGACGTTCGTTTTCCATAGGATGCCTCCCTTTTCTGACCATTTGGTTGGCGGGTCCACTCCGTTCCAGATTCCGCTGCCGTCGTTCCGCCAATTTGCGGGCATGGACGGCCCAGGGACTTTGGCGGGCGAGTTTTTTTCTTCGCTCTCAGATGCGGTTGGGGCGAAGAAAAGGGCAAGGATTGTGATGAATGGAAGAGACGTTAATGAGGGTCTGCTCCTGCGAGCGCGGCCGTTTTGCCCGCCAGCCACGGAGTGGCGAAAGCATGTAGCCCTGGTCACAAGACCGGGGTTTGGTGTAGAAGCTGATAGAAAAGCCCCGGAGGGGCGAAAGCAGCGCTTAATCAATGTATTCCTCTTCAAATAGAAATTTGAGACCGAAATTAAGCGGGCTTGTTCGTTGGATCATGGGGCTTGCCCATCTTGCTTCAGCCCCACGGGGAGCTGAAGAGACTCCCTCTCCGCGCTGCTTTCCCCCGAAACTCCCCTCATTTCTTCCCGATGCAATAGAGATGGTCCTCAGCTTTGAGATAGATTCGCTCGCCATCAATTATGGGCGTACTCTTAAAGTTGTTGATGTAGCCGAGGGGCGTTGCCTGCTCGATGCGATTGCGGGCGACTTCTTCATATTTGCGACCGGGTTTGAAGATAATACATGTGCCGCTGATGTCGAAGTAGTAGAGGTGTTTTCCGTCCATGGTTAGGGAAGCGCTGTCCTGGCCCCGCTGCCCGTCTGTCCACCAGTTCGTCTGTAGATACTTCATGTAGACGATCTGATTCGCCACGACATCAATCACAAAGAGCAGACCATCCGGCCGGGTAAAGTAGACCAGACCTTCGTGGTGGATTGGTGAACAGATCAGGCTGAGGGCATCATTGAACCGGCCGGGATATTTGAGGTATTCGTCTTCGGTGGTAAACGGAATGATCGTCCGCCTGGGCTTGTTTAGATCGCCGTTCGGGAATTCCAGGTAACTGAACGGATTCTTGGACCATCTGCCCCAGGCGCCGCTGACAAAGAACACTTTCTCACCAATGAAGATGGGTGAAGGAATCCCCTGCATGTAGTCGATGCGGCAAATAGTCTTGCCTGTTTTGGGATCGAGCAATCCCCTCATGGCGAGGACGTCCCTGCCTGCAAATTTTCCGGGCATCAGTGAACTGGCGATAGGGCTGCCGGTACCGATGTCTTCCTGGATCAGTTCTTTGCCTGTGATGCAATCGAGCGAAACGAGGGTGCGGATTCGATCGTATTGCTTCCCTTTCTGGCCGCCGAGGAACAACAGTTTGCCATCAACGATGCAGGGCGATGACGCATAGCAATGGTGCGCCGCGGGAGCGGGTAGATGATAAATCCACTGGCGGGTGCCGCCGAGATCGTAACAGGCCACGATACCTGACCCGCCGTAGTACACGTAGATGCGCTTACCGTCGGTCACCGGCGTCGGGGCAGACATTCCGCCTTCCTGGATGGATACCTTGTAATACTTCTTGGGGTTGACTTTGAACGTCAGCTTGAAGAGTTCTTTATCGGCGGAAGCCTTCTCGGTGATTTCCTCTGGCGTGAGAGCTCGTGTGTCTGCGAGCCGGTCGAGTTCTTTGACCCGTCTGTTCAGCGGATCGATTTCGGTAAAGTACTTGGCCTTCTTCTCTCGCTCTTCTGCCGTTGCCACATCTCTGAAATTGACTGAGCGCATCCACAGGATCTTTCCCGTGTCTCTATCGAAGCAGGTGAGTGTCTGAGGCTCAGCGGTGGCAAAAACCCTATCGCCCGCAATGACCGGCTGGGAGGCGCTGCTCCATCTCCTTCCCCAGGCCTTGAGGTCTTGTGGCAGAGGCGTCTTCCAGACGATGTTCTCAGTGATGTACTCCGCTTGTTTGTTGGCTGTCCAGAGAAGGACTCCGAAATTAGGCTGAAGGTCCTTTCCTTCGTCCTTCTCTGGCCTGACTGCCGTGCTGATGACTTTCATCAGCAGACGATTCCATCCCTTCTTGAATTTCACCACCGGCGGGTGGCCAGACAGTTTGGTGCCGTTCAACCAGACTTCCAGCGAGTTCGCTTTAGACCACCAGCGAGTCCGTGTGTTGAGATAGATTTCCGCATCTTCCGCTGAATGGATGTTGGTATAGAAGCAGGCGGCCTTTTCCAGCATGTCCTGCTTAAAGACCAGCGCAGGCTCGATGAATGATCCTATGGTCTCGATTGTCTTCCAGGCCTTGCCGTCGGTCATGTCTCCGGGGGCCGGGGCGAGCCCCGCTTCATTCTTGAACTGAAAGCTCGCGAACGGCTTGGCTTTGTCCGCGCCCTTGGCATCAAAAGGCCCCAGCACCAGCCACTCCTTGATTACTCCATCGGAGAGATCTGACCTCGCCCGTTTCGAGTCAGGATTCGGCTTCTCCGCCTGGCATGAGAGCCCCTGCAGTTCTTTAGACTTGTGACTCCACGCGATCGGAGGCGTCGCTTCCGGATACACGCCCGAACCGTCGCCGCGCCAGCCCCAGGATTTGGGCTTCTCCTGTGCCTGGCCTGAAATGGCAGCACCAGCCAAGAGCACTATCGCAGGGAACAGACCATGTGGAGTCATGTCTAATTCTCTCCAATGCAGTACATATGTTTTTGGGCTCGATAGTAGATGCGGTTGCCTTGGAAGGACGGACAACTCACCCACCCTTCGGGACGTTCATTCCAGGAATACCTGAAACTTCTCTCCATGAGATTGCTGGCCACCTCCTTGTACTCTCTGCCTGGTTCAATGATGACGGTCTTGCCGGTGTTGCCCACGAGGAAAATCTTGCCGCCGGCGACCGCTGGCGAGGAGACGACCCCGATGCCATAGGGCCGGTGTCCATGCAATATATTGTCGCCAAAATCGATCTTCTTCCGGTAGACCTCCTGGACGGTCTGGAGGTCATAGACGAAGAGAGTTCCAGTGGAGGTCACCACATACATCAATCCTTTGTAACAGAGTGGAGACGCCGTAAGGCTTCCGTATTCCTTGTCATAGGGATATTCTGGTTGTTGAAGCACCGGCTTTTCATCGAAGGTCTTTGGTAGTTTGTACCAGACTATGGCTTTCTTATCCCACTTATTGGGAAATGCGCTCCTGACAAGACAGACATAGCCGTTATTGACCACAGGTGTACTGTTGTTCTTATAGACGTGGGTTGGTTTCTTGGTAACACACGTACCAGTCTTTGAATCCCATATGCTGCCGTCAGCGATAATGAAAACGTTCTGCCCAGCCACAACTGCTTTGACCTGATTGCCATACCACAACTGGTTGCCGGTTTGAA
>JASLXP010000786.1 GCA_030740295.1 Planctomycetota bacterium | reverse complement strand
AAGCCTTTTCTCGATGCCGGGCTGAGCAAGGGCGAGGCCGGCTACTACGGGATGGTCAAAAACATCGATGACAATGTGGGACGAATGCTCGCACACCTCAAGAAGCTCGGTCTGGAGGAAAAGACGCTTTTCATTTTCATGGGCGATAACGGCCACCCGGGCGTCGTTGGCAGGCGATTCAATGCCGGGCAGCGCGGGAACAAGGGCTCGCTCTACCAGGGAGGCACGCGGGTGGCTTCGTTCTGGCGCTGGAAGGGACGCCTCTCCGCGGCGGTCAACGTAGACGCGCACTGCGGTCATATTGATTTCTTTCCGACGATCGCGGAACTGGCCGGCGCTGAACTGCCCGAAGGTCTTGAGGTCGACGGAAGGAGTCTTCTGCCGCTGCTGAAGAACCCCGGCGCGGACTGGCCGGACCGATTCGTCTTTTCTCATAGAGGACGCTGGCCCCGCGGAAAGGCGCAGGATTTCAGGCACAAGAACTACCGGGTCCGATACGGTAAGCATGCTTTCATCGGAGGCAAAGAGTTGTACGACTTGTCCAAAGACCCAGCCGAATCCTCGAACATTATCGACCAGCATCCAGAGCTGATCGCAAAGATGAAAGCGGCATACGAAAAGTGGTGGGACGAAATCACTCCCATGCTGGTTAACGAAGACGTGCCTTACTCCAAGACGCGCCCGTTCCACGAACTCTTCTACAAGCAGCAACCGAACAGCGGGCCGAAGCCTTCAATTGATTTCAGTGCTCTGAAGCTGCCGGCAGTCGGAAAGAGCTCGGTCGTGGTCACCGTCGGCCACTCCAGCGACAGCTTCAATAGGTTGAACAACGATATCCCGCCGATATCGAAAACGGATTACGCGCAGACCAACAAGGCCATCGCATGGTTCGTAGGCGGAAGCAAGCATGCCCCTCAAGGCCCGGCGGGCATGAGCATCCTCTTCAACGGAAGAGGAACGACGATTAACAAAGGGCTGGATCAGGTGCTCATGCCGGGAGATCGGACGCCAGCGAGAGTTCTCATCGACCTCAAGAAAACTGTGGATATCGCATCGCTCGTTACTTATTCAGGCCACAGCGATACCCGCTCGGGTCAGAACTACACGTTGTTTGGCAGCGCGGCTGAGGTAAAAGATGTGAAAGAACTGACTGCGCAGAAGCTGTGGACTCCGATCGCAAAAGTGGCGACCGAGAGGAAGCCATTCAGAGGATTCATCGGTGTAAAGGTCGTCCCGATGGAGGGAGAATCGTTGGGGCGATTCCGCTATCTGTTACTCGAGTTCAGACCGCCGGTGAATGACAAACACCAGTCGCGAATCCATGAAATAGATGTCCTGACGACGGAGTAAATCAGACGATGCCTCAACCAACCGAATCACTGATCGTCGAGCTGACGCCGGAAGACGGACATTCTGTGCATCCCGGCCCGCACAGTTTTGAGAAGCAGATCACTGTCGAAGCATGGTTTCACTGCGATGACACCCGTGCGGAGTGCATGCAGTCTCTCGTCTCCAAATGGCGACCGCGGGATTCGCTGGAAAAGGACTGTTTCGCTGGATACGACGCCAGCCAGACGGACGGGCTCGATACTCGCGGTTACTACGGCGCGGTCTTTGATGGACGCTACGTTTACTTCGCGCAGGAGCTGCAGCCACAGGGCCAGCACGGCAATGCTCTGCGCTTCGATACCCACGGCGATTTCAAAGATCCGGCCAGGTACGAGGCTTTCGATGCGAGCAACATCGACGGGCTCGAAACCATCGGCTATTACGGCGCGGTCTTTGACGGGAGATTTGTTTATTACGTACCACGCAAGACTTCCATGGCCGACAGCAACCTGCTGCGGTTCGATACTCATGGGGATTTCAAGGACGCTGATTCCTGGAGCGCATACAATTTTGAATCGCTGCAGACGTTTCAGAATGCCGCATTCGACGGGCAGTACATCTACCTCTGCCCTGGCTACCGTGAAAGGGATGACGATGACGACGGCCGCTCCGGCCGGGTGGTTCGCTACAACACGCACCGCGATTTCAAGAGCCAGTCAAGCTATGAAGTGTTCGACGCAGAAAGTATGGACGGCCTGAACGCTGGAAACTTCGATGGCGGTGCTTTCGACGGACGGTTCGTCTATTTCGTTCCACTGACCAACAGCGTGGCCCTTCGCTACGACACGCAGGCCGATTACCACGACCCGGCCAGTTGGCAGGCATTTGATGCCAGCGTACTCGGGATGGGGATGTGCGTTGGTTCGGTGTTCGAAGGCCGATACTTGTACTGGGTGCCCTATGAAAACGGGATTCAGATCCGCTTCGATACTCAGGGCGATTTTCGGGCCCCGGAAAGCTGGTCGCGCTTTGACGCCAGCAACACGGACGGGCTCTACACAGTAGGATTTGATGGCGGGATGTTCGATGGCCGTTTCATTCACTTCATACCATTTGTCAGCGAGAACAGGACCTTTCATTCCAACTGGCTGCGATACGACTCTCAAGAGGAATTCGATGACCCGAGCGCGTGGCACGGGCAGGACGTTGCCTCTATCGACGGCCTGAAAACCCAGGGATACAACGGCGGTGCCTTCGACGGGCGATACCTCTACTGTGCGCCCTGGCGGAGCGAATTTGGCGACCGCAAGAACCGCGAGACCTGGGAGATTCACGGCCGAATTCTTCGATTCGACAGCCTTGGAACGGACGGCACCTTCAGCCTTCGATATTGCGACTATGGCCACAATGGTGGGCTGACCGCTGCGACGCCCGGTCCGACGTTTATGGTCAATACAGATCGAGGCGCATTGAGTATTACCGTGCACAGGATGCCTCCCCCCGGGCGACATCACCTGGCCGGCGTTTTTGACGGCAACAGTCTGAAGCTTTACCTGGATGGGAATCTGGCAGCCGAGAGAAGCGGTTCGGGGACGCTGCAGGCAAACGACATCCCTATCATTGCCGGACAGATCAACGACGGCCTGGGGCAATTCAGAGGAAGTATCGAGCGGATCCGAGTCTTCAACGCCGCCCGGTCGGAAGCGGAAATCCGATTGGCTGCCAGATAGTAGCAGCAGCCGGTCGCGTGACTTGCCACCCTCTTGAAATAATTCGGTGAGCCTACTGAACAGCCGTTAATCCGAGCAGAGCTACGGTGGCTTCCGTTCCCGCGGCCGCGAAGGTGACATATTCGATGGGCACGCTGGGGTGCGGGTTCTTCCACTCCATGGACCAGGCGCAGGCGTCGGGTGCATTGGGATCTTTCCTGCGGCGTTCCGCGGTGAAGCCCAACCAGAACGACCGGGCCCCGGGCATGACTCTCGCCGGGGGATGACAATCCCACAGGTGGACGTTCCAGCCTATCTTGACGGGGACGGACACGATCCTGCCGTCCGCATAACGAACGCGGTAGAAGGCGACGTTCATCCCGTACTGGCTCGTGTTCTTCCTGAAGAAACGATGGTAGAGTTTGGCGATCTCTTCGTCCGACGCGGCGGCGGTGTGCAGAAATACCAGCCCGCGGACGGCTTTGCCGACTGCAATCGGCGCGGCCTCTGCATTGCCTCGCAGGATGATGCAGTTGGCCGATCCTTTCGGGCGGCTGAACGGCGTTGCGCCTGCGGCGAGCGCCTCATCGCGCATGCTGCTCAGATCACGGTCCGGTCCGAGATCCAGCCAGCCCTGACCGTCGCCGGCGACTTCGTCGCGGGTGGAGTCATTGCATGCCTTGTCGATAGGAAGCGGCTGGAAAGAGATCTTTCGGGTGCCCCATTCGCTGACCTGCATCACCTTCATCCAGTGTCTGCCCTGCGTGGCGACGAGCCGGTCCCAACCAACGGTCGATATCTCGGGCTTCCACGCGCATGCCGCGTTGCAGTGAATGGCCGGGGCCGTGTAGTTGAGCAGCTTGCGGTAGTTGTGATGGGCGAAGTTTGACCAGGGCCATCGGGTGAACTGCGCGATGCCCGCGGCATCCTGGTCCTTTATCCAGCCGAGATGTCGTTCCATTTTGGAACCGCCGAATCCGGTCGTAATCGTCCACGGCGTAAAACCCATCTTACGCAAGGTCGCGCCTGGCAGTTCCATCTCGCCAGTGCCCCATGCTGAAATGATGAGATTCCTGGGGAGACGCGGAAGGATGGTGGCCGTCTGATACAGGCCCCCGCCGTTCCACTTTTCGGAAAGCATATCGCCCCAGAGAATCGGCCGGACTTTTCTCTCCCTGCAAAAGTCAGCCAGCCGTGTCCAGTGCTTAAGAAGAAGTTCCTTCTTGTCGTGCCCTTTGCAGATCTTGCAGCGCTTCTCCTCCGGGACGGCGGCCGTCTTCCAGCGGACCTCATCGCCACCCAGATGGAAATACTCGGTCGGCTGGAAGAGATCGATGAGCTCGCCATAGAGATCGTAAAGCAATGGCAACGCCTTGGGGTGACGGACGCACAGGGTGTTTCTGTCGCCATCTTCCTGCAGTTCCGGATGACGCCCAGTGAGCCAGTTACCATGGCCCGGCGAATTGCCGCCCGGCGCCACGTCGAGGTAGTGCCTCCGTGCGAAGTCGAGGATTTCCTTCATCTCCTTCTTCGAGTACCAACGCCCATTCGCGATTTCCGGATGCGAGTCATACATCATGCCGCTCCGCATGTTGAGGATCAGCAGGTTGTAACGCCCGCCTGCCACCTGGTCGTAAATCAGGTCCTTGTAGGTCTGCACGCCTTTTCCCGCCCGACCGAAATCGTCCATGCGGTGGTAGAAAACCCTTCTGGGGATGGCCGGCCAGTCCCGGCATTCGACGCACCTCGCTTGCGGCTCGGAGCCGACGTTGCCCGATTGCTGCATCAGGTCGAGGAAAGCGCGTACGCCGTAGTACATGCCTCTCCCATCCTGGGCCCGCAGCCGCACCGCGTCTTGTGTTACGGTCAATTCAAAACCTTCCGGCTTCGTTCCCTGCTTTTCGTAAATCAGGACAAGGTCGGCATCATCTCCGGCTACCCGGTGTGTGTGGGCACCGTAGCGCAAGTGAAGTTTGTCTCGGAGATGTTCGGCGGGGAAACGATCTCCTTCGCCCTTGAGCGCGAGGGTTGGAGCTTCCGGCAGTTTCCAGAAACCGTCGTGCAGTCTCCATTCCTGGGGAGGAGGCCACAGAACGATGTCGGATTCTTCGTAGGGCGTAACTTTGCTCAGATGGAATGAGTGCTCGGAGTGATGGATCACCAGGCCATTCGTGTCCCGTGCCGTCACCGCAAACAGGTGCCGGCCGTCTCGCTTGAGATCGAAAACCAAAGGCAGGTTTGCCACTGAGTCCTTGCCGGGAGCCCTCCCGCACTTTGCCTCAAACACCCACCGCTCTGAGGCGCCGGGCGACCAGACGGCCTCCTGAATATGAATGTCCTCGGTTTCCTTTGGCTCGGAGCGGACAACCAGCCGGCAAAGCCGCGTGCCGTCGAGAAGTTCGCGCAAATCAGGTGACTCAACTTTATCCTTCACCTGCGACCGCGGGCCAAAAATCAGTGTGCCGTACCCACTCACCGGTTGCGGAGTACCCTGTGACCAACCTGAGACTTCGAGATACTTGCCCTGCGCCGACACCACATGGCGTTTGAGATTGAATCCCCACACATCGCCGGGCTTCGGTTCGAGGCCGAGGCTTTTCGTGTCGCAGACTAACTCTACCATCCAGCCGTCCTTTTCGTCGAGTGCTGCTTTGGCCGACCAGTCGCCATTCCAGCCCTTTAGGCCGCGCCCAATGTCCTGCCTTGCTCCCACCGAATTGACGATGAACTGAAAGCCCTCGCGATTGCTGTCGCCGGGGTCGAGGTAAAACTCCAGGCACGAGTCTTTCCAGATGGTCGTATCGAATTCTCGCCAGTTCGCCGGAATCTCATCCGACTTCTCACCTTTGAGGCGTGCAGCCAGGTAGAGCTTCGAGCCCCGGCGACCCGCCCAGGCCGTCGTCTGAAACTTTGCCGGCGTCCTGGCCAGTCCGAAGACATGGAGCCCATCGATCTTAGCCGCTTCATTCCAGACCGGGTCGTCTAACCTTCCATCCGGCTTGGGTTCAGACGACAGCTCGGGCAGGACCAGAGTGGGACGTTGTTCCCTTTCGACAAAGATTCTGCGTCCTTTGGATTCCAGGCCAATGGAACCGACAGTAATTTCACCACTCAGAGGAAGGTTGAAGTAAACACGAGACAACTTGGCGAGATTGAGATCCGGTGTGCCGTCCCGGCGCCAGAAGCTCTTCAGCACTGCCCGTTGCCATTCCTTGCTGCCCAGGAAAAGCGTTCCGGTGTAAGAGCAGTCCCGCCCACTCTCGTTGGTGTGCAGTTGGAGGCGCACTTTGCGCTTCGTTCCATCACCCCGGTACCAGACGGTGACCGCGCCATACTCATAATTTCGCCACGGCCCGTCCGGCAGTACAGGCGAAACGAAATTGTGACTGCCCGCTTCTTCCGTCACCAGGCGGAGTGCGCTGCCGCCCTGTCTGCCAGTTGCGATTTCAATGCGGCCGGCCCCCTTCTCTCCCTTGGGGTTCTTTCCCCAGATGTTAAGCCACCAGCCCTCGGCCGGCTTCTTACCCTCGAGGCTGAAGAGCGTGTGCTCTGCGACCGAAACGATTTCGGCTTGAAGGCAAACGGATAACAGCATCACCTCGGCGACAGCAAACATCATGGTTTTCTCTGGATTTGGCATTTTGGTCTCCGGTCAGCCTGGTTTCTTCCTTACTATCTCGCCTGACACCTCAGTCATGTAAAGACTCACAGAAGACTGCAAACAGTATTTGTGAGGTCTTAAACCTGCCTTCGGCCGCGATCACAGAAAGGACCGCGGATGAAGAGGCCGCGGATATCAGAACTGAAACACCCGCGCTCTCTTTATCCGTGGTCCTCTTCATCCGTGGTCCTCTTCATCCGCGGTCTCAATGTCACAAGGACCTTTCACCGTTCACTTCTGTTCAATCTTGCTGAAGTTGGCACGGGTGCGGATAGCCGCGTAGCCGATGTGCTGGATTTTTTTCAGGCTGGGTGGAAGTCGATGCTCGATCTTGATCTTGCCGATTTTTATTGTTGCCTTGCCGGCCGGCAGGTCAATCTGCACCTCAACTTCGTAGATCTTGCCGCCTTCAATTCTGCCTCCGGACTGCGAATAACCCTTTGGAGGATAGGCGCCGTTAAAGGCGCAGAACTTGTTGCCGCCGACGAGCATCCCGCACTTCACCGTGGCAGCGTCGGTGGGTTCACTGCCAAAGGCGAGAAAGCCGTTGCTGGGGAAAGCCGCGGGCGGCTGAATCCGGGCTCGGAAGGTCGCCTGGCCGGTGACCGGTTCATCCAGTTTCTGCAACGCTAGACCGTTTCCTGGCGATGCGACCTCGAATCCCAGTTTGGACTTCTTTATCTCCGCATGAATGAGCTCGTCAAAGCCGGGGAACGATTTCGTGGGCTTGAATTCTCCCACGGGTGACTTGGTCTTGGCGGCGCGGCGCGTCTTTCCGGGCATCGGGGGTTCGATACCGAGCTTGCGGCAGTCGGCGTCCACTTCTGCACTCCAGGCATCGTAGCGGTGTTTCAGTTCGGCGAGTTTGTCAGGTTTGTCAGCCGCAAGGTCGTTCTGTTCGCTGAGATCGTCGGCGAGGTTGAAGAGCATGTCCCGCGCGGGGATGTGTTTCGGTCCCGGCCGTTCGGTGCCTTCGGTGGAGTGGACAAACTTCCAATCGCCCAGGCGCATTCCGTAATTGTTGTTTCGTGTGCGCGAACGCCAGAACAGCGCCTCGTGCGGCGAGTCCTTCCTCTTGCCGGACAGAAAGGGAATCAGATCCACGCCGTCGATGTCCGACATGTCGGCGCCGGCCAGGGAGAGCGCAGTGGCGCTGAGGTCGAAGGTCATCACCGGCTCGTGATACACCGAGCCGGCCTCGATGACGCCCGGCCATTGGAAGAGCTGCGGCACGCGGATGCCGCCTTCGAAAGTCTCGCACTTGGAACCGCGCAGAGGGGTGTTGCGGGAACCGTTGACCGCGTTGCGAGTGGTGGGTCCGCCGTTGTCGTTGTGGAAGATGACGAGGGTTCCTTTCAATTTGCCGGTTTCTTTCAGCTTGTTCATCACCCGGCCGATGGCGTCATCCATGGCGCTGAGCATCGCGGCGTAGACCCGGCGCCGTTTGTCCTTGATTTGCTCGAATCGTTGCAGGTACTTTTCCGTCGCCTGCAGCGGCGTATGCACTGCATTGAAAGCGAGGTAGAGGAAGAACGGTTTCGTTGCATTGCGCTGGCGTTCCACGAAAGCCGCGGCCTCTTCCCCGAACGCATCGGTGAGATAGCGCTGTTCGTCCACCGGCTCGCGGTTGTTGTAGATGGGCGCGTAATAGCCTCCTCTGCCCTTTGGATTCGGCAGGTAGAAATGCCCGCCGCCGAGGAATCCGAAGAATTCATCAAAGCCGCGCTCCAGCGGCGTGTACCCTTTGCCACCGCCGAGGTGCCACTTGCCGACCATGCCCGTGGTGTATCCCGCCGCGCGCAAACGATCCGGCAGCGCCGTGATTCCCAGCGGCAGCGGGCCGGTGACACCATCCAGGTCATCATTGCCGGATCGCTGCTGGTAACGGCAGCTCATCAGGGCCGCTCTTGTCGGCGTGCAGAACGAGCCGTTGGCATACGCGGCAGTAAACCGCACGCCACTCGTTCCGATCAGATCGATGTTCGGCGTGGGGATGTCTTTACAGCCATGCGCTCCGATGTCGGCATAGCCCATGTCGTCGGCAAGGATGAGGACGATGTTGGGCTTTTCCGCGAAGGTCGTGAGGACAAGAGAATGGAGAACCAGGAATGAGAGAAGGAGATGATGTTTCATAAACTGTCCGTGGATTAATGTTCAGAAGGCTATGTGTAGCTTTTCGCTTGATGACCAATCTTTGGGGGCTTTGAACCCCTTGCGGCCAGAGTTGTACGGGCCGACCTCCGGCTTCCGCCATGAGCCGAACTCGCGAAGGAGTTTGTGCAGGCGCTGTGGATCTAAAGACGTGGGACGAATCGTGAGAACTGGCGACGGTTGTTACTGTATTGAGCCGGGCTGAAGATGTAAATGCCGCCAGGTATGATTCCGGCTGTCCGTGATTCCAGATCACTTTCGTGTCCAGGAGACGCTTTGTGCTTTCACAACAGCAGATAAAACACTACGAGACGTTCGGCTTTGTCATCCTGCGTGATTATCTCACGCCACAGGAAATGGAGACTTTAGAGTCTGAGTTCGAGCTTGGGCTGGATGCCGCGTATTCGCATGAGCAATTCGATGGCACACAGCGACAGTGGACTCCGCTGATGGGGCCGGAAACGCCGTTCTTCGCGGGTTTGCCTGAGGATGCCCGCTTCCATGAAGTCGCTGAACAGCTCTATGGAGAAGACTGTTTTCTGATAGTGTGCGATGGCAATCGCTACGTTGGCGACACCGGCTGGCACCCCGACCACAGGATTGATCCGGCGGAGGATTGCTGGGGCGTCAAATTTGCCATCTATCTCGATTCGGTTGGCGCGGAAACGGGCGCGCTCAGGGTCGTTACGGGCTCGCATCGAAATCCATATCACGACGAAGTGAAGACGAACCTGGCAGAAACCAGACCGGCTATCGACGAAGTTCCTTCCTTTGTCTGCGAATCTGAGCCAGGTGATGTAGTCGCTTTTGACATGCGTTGCTGGCACGCGAGCTGCGGAGGGTCGAACGGGCGTCGGATGTCCACAGCCGTCTACTACATCAACCCCAAGACTCCCGTCGAGGAGGAAGGGATGCGAAATCGCGCCAGAACGAGTCGCAATACCACGGCGCAATACCGCCGGCCGGATGACCCCAAGTATGATCCGCACTGGTTGTCGAATCCGGACGGAAACGAAAGGCGATCGAGATGGATCGGCCGGCTGCGCGAGTTTGGGTTTGTTGATTAGCAGTCAGCGTACACTGAGCGGGAATGCCTTCTCTGCATCGCACGGAGATGTTTGAGAGCTTCCCAGGGGTGCCAGCGTGTGATGATGAGCTCGAGGAAACTACGAGAAACGAGGTTTCAAGTTACTCGCCATTCCCGATGCAATAAATGTGGTCAAATCCGCGGATAAAGATCTGGCTGCCGCTGACGGCCGGCGAGCCGTAGGTCTTTTCGCCGAGTTTGTTCACCGCGACGGCCTCGTATTTTATGCCGGCCTTGACCACGGTCGTGTACCCGTAATCGGAGAGGAAATACACCAGGCCGTTCGATGAGATAAGGGACGCGCTGAACCGCTTGCCAATCCGTTGCATCCAGTGCCGCTTCCCGGTCTTCGCATCAAAGCAGCTCGCAAAACCCTTGTCTGAAACGACGAGAAAATACGGCCCGATGGAGATGGGGCTCGGGACGTACGAACAGCCCTTCGTCGTCCGCCACTTAACGTGCGTCTGCGTGACGTTGCCTTCGCCCCGTGGATCGATCGCAAGCATGTGAAGCTCGGGATAGCCGGACGTCATGAAAAGCAAATCGCCGTTGTACACGAGTGAGGCGACAAACTGCTCGGTAGGACCGTCGATCACCCAATGCTGCTCCCCGGTATCCGGGTCATAGCTCGCCACACTTTTACTCCCGGAAAGAACCATCTGGTTGCGTCCGTCAATGTTGCGAATAATCGGCGTACAGTAGCTGCGCGTCTTGTTTGGTCGCATCGTTTTCCAGAGAGTTTTCCCGTTCGTTTTGTCCAGCGCGACGATATACGCATCGCCGTCGTGGTCCCCGTTAATAATGAGCTTTTCCTTCCACAGAATCGGACTCGAACAGTAGCCGTGGACACTCGAAAAGATGCCCGGCCGTTTCTCCCACAATCTCTTGCCGTCAAAGTCATAGGCCGCGATGTACATTTGGTCTTTGTCAAGAAATGAAACGTAAACATGCTCGCCGTCAGTGACAGGCGTACTGGAAGCGCGGCTGTTCAGCCGATGGATTTTTTCAAAGGGAGACTTCAGCACTGTTTTCTGCCAGAGCCTTTTACCGTTCTCACGATCGAGGCAGATCAGGATTCGTTCGCTGGTTTCCTGAATCGCCGAAACGGTGAACAGCCGATCACCCCAGATGATTGGTGAGGCGTGACCAAGGCCATCCACCGGCGCCTTCCAGACGATATTCTCCGTACTGCTCCAGGTTGTCGGCAGCCCTTTGTTCAAAGTAGAGCCGTCACCGCGCGGGCCGCGCCAGCCGGGCCAGTTTCTCTCTTCTGCATGGGAGGTCTGGACGAGTAAGGAAAACAGAAGTGTTAATCGGGAAATGTGTCGCATGTATTGAGAAGGAAGTGCGAAAAGGTACGACTGCAAAATATATGAAAAGTGAATTGGTGTCGTTGCAGTACCAGAGTCAAAACAAGCGCGATTTTCTGTATCCCTTTTGCCGGGCACAGGTTCGACCAGGCATGCGGGTCATTTCAGGTGAGACCTCTTTACGCTGAAAGCGTTAAAGAACGTAGCCCAGGGCACAGTGAGCGGTGGCGAACGACGCCCTGGGTAACGTCAGCAAAAAGATAGAATGCCCACAGCGCAAAAGCTCCACATCAGAAAGGCCTCAGACATCCATATATGGATGTTTGAGGCCTTTCTGATGTGGAGCTTTTGCGCTGTGGGCATAGGTTGCGCGTCGGCATGCGGACCCAGGGCGGCGCTACGCTTGCCCTGGGCTACGTTCTTTAACGCTTTCAGCGTAAAGAAACGAAGAAATGAAAACCGCGCTTGCTCTGGGACTAGAGTCATCGGGATGGCATTCATCGCGGTAAGATGTCTGACTATGATTCGAGCAGATCTGTTCGTGCCAGTGGTAGAATGATTCTGCAGGACCGCCTTAACATGATCAGCACCTGCCAGGATCTCAGTTCTCCCTCTGCAGCCACTCGACAAGTCCCTTATTTAATTTGGAGAGGTCTAGATTTCCCTTGATATAGATGCTGCCGTAATCGTCGCCGTAGAATTCTGCCCGCTCACCGGCATCAGCAGGAATGTTCACCAGTAATTCAAAAGCATCCTTTTCCCAGTGGACATCGATACTCCCTCCCGGTCCAGGGAGAATTTCAGGAACTGCAATCTGAAAACCGTGCTCAACCAGGAGACTGCCACTGTAACGCTGGATGAATTCTGTTGCACGTTTCCAGGTCTCTTCGGTATAGCCTGGGCTGCCCTCGCCGTCCCAATCCTGCTCCAACTGCATCAGATGCCGGCTCGCCTCGATGGCTTGCTCAATGGATGACTCCTCGGACTGTTCTGCAGAATTCCCATTATCATTCCCGCCTCCGATCTGTGCATGGAGGATCTCTCGATCGGCTTCCGGAAGCTGATCTATGAGGCTCAGGATATGTTCAACAGAGGGTTGACTCATGACAGATATTTGGTGATCCTGAAAAGTGGATTCTACATGTCTCGACTATGCAATCCAGAAACAGTCTCAAGCATGCCTGTGCGTGATCGGCGGAGGAATCTGAGGGAGGTCTGGACTAACTGTCGTATTCCAACCACCTGCCGGTACACGTTCAATCCACAAAGGACGCAAGCCCGATCACTTCGATGTGTGTTTTTAAACCCCACTTGGCGGTGTTCGATGCACAGGGGCAAGCAAGCGAATCAAAGGCAGGCGATTCAGAAGTGTATCAAAGGGAAATGTATGAGCCGTCAGGTAGACTCCGTTCCCTCCTCCGGCTGGAACCGCTGCGCATGATTGTCTATCTCACACTCCTGGCAATTCAATCTCGCACTCTCGACGCGGGCGACTGGCCGATGTGGCGGAAGGATGAGCTCCGCAGCGCGGTGACTGATGAGGTGTTACCTGAAACGCTGACTCTCCTCTGGCGTCGTGACCTGCCTGCACTTACGCCGGCGTATCGTAATGCGAGGCTCCACTTTGATCGGGGTTATGAGCCCGTCGTTCTGGAAAAGAGGCTGTTCGTGGCGTCTTCACACAACGACAGCCTGACCGCGATGGATACGGAGACAGGTAAAGTGCTGTGGCGCTTGTATGCGGGAGGGCCGATTCGATTCGCGCCTGTTGTTGGTGACGGAAAGGTGTGGTTTGGCTCTGATGATGGCGTGGTGTATTGCGTGAACGCGTCAGACGGGAAGGTGCTCTGGACCTTGCGCGCAGTCCCGTCCAAACGAATGCTGCTGGGAAACGGACGGCTGATCTCTGTGTGGCCCATTCGGGGTGGGCCTGTGCTGCGAGATGGGCGTCTGTATTTTGCCGCGGGCGTCTGGTCGTTTGAGGGAGTCTTTGTCTATTGTGTCGAGGCCGAATCCGGCAAAGTTATCTGGCGGAACGACCGGGCCGGATACATTTACGGCAAGCATCCTCATAACGCAGAGGCATTCGGCGGGCTTACTCCACAGGGCTACCTGGTCATTAATGGCGACGACCTGATCGTTCCCTGCGGCTCTGCGCTGCCTGCGACGTTCGATCTGAAGTCAGGGCGTCTGAATGATTTCTCTTTGCCGGCGCCCGGCAGAGACCCCGGTGGGTGGTTCGCATCGGTTTTGCGATCCGAAGACGGCCAGAATCTCAGGCGCGGCACGCTGACACTGGATTCAGAAGTCAATCAGGATCGTCACGAAGATCGGCAGATCAAGAATACCGGAACGCCTGGGGCGAGAAACAGTGTTCGCATCCAGGACAAGACCATTCGCTTCGCGGACGGCTTTCGGAATGTGAAGGGAACTATCCATTCCATGCTCGCCGCGGATGGGAAGGCCTTTGTGGTGACTCTCGATGGGAGCATTCACTGCTTCGGAGACAGTACGGCCGAGCCGGCGATCTATGAACGAAAAAAGTATGAAATCTCAAAGCCCGAATCCTTGCCTGACGGCCTCAAGCAGGCACTCGATCACTCCGGCAGGAACGGCTTCACAGCCATCGTCGGTAATCCCAGCTCACCTTTCCTCGAATCGTTTGCCGGTCATACCGAGCTCCATGTGCTGGCATTTCACACCGATGAAACACAGTGCGGAAAGATTCGGGGCCAACTGGATGACCTGGATCTTTACGGCACGCGCATTTCAGTGCTTCACGGGGATGGCTCGAATCTCCCGCCTTACATCGCTCGGCTCATTTACTGGACCGATGGCTCGCCGGATCAGGAAGCGTGCAAGACACTGTTCCGTTCCGTCCGACCCTATGGCGGACGGCTCTGTTTCACTGCGAAGAATCGGCCGGGCATCAACCTGGGGGATTTGCCCGGGGCAGAACTGAGGCACGCGGCCGGGTTCGTCTCAATCGTCAGAGCAGGCGCGTTGCCTGGTGCGACAGATTACCTCGGCGACTGGGCAAAAAGTAGGGACGCGCTGGTCAAAGCGCCGCTCGGGGTGCTCTGGTTTGATGATACCGTTGGCCTCTTCAAAAGATCGCCTCAACCAAGAATCTTGAACGGTGTCATGGCATCCCATAAGAAAAGATGGATCGAGGATTTTGACAAACGAGCAGGTGGCAAAGACTACCGGCTGACCCCGGCCATTTATACGGACGTGTACACGGGCACGGTATTGGGTGAATCGGATACCGAAGATGTTCGCAAGGTTCTTCCGAAACCAGATCTTGAGGAAGTACAGCCTTCTCAGTATCGGCCGCCGTCGCAGATAGATCATTGGGCGCCGGATGCGCCACAGCCAGGCACGCGAGTCAATCCACTCAACGGCAAGGAAGAGCCCCGCAGGTTTCCCAAGAGCTATGGCTGCGACGGGGGATTCGATTACGGCAATCTCTTCACCATGAGGTCCGGCACGGCAGCGTTTTATGACAAAACACAGGAAAGCGGCACGATCAATATCAGCGGGCCCCGCTCCGGCTGCACCAACAGCGTCATTCCGGCAAACGGGGTTCTGAACATCCCTTACTTTTACGAGGGCTGCACGTGCAGCTACCCGCTGCCGACCGCGCTCGCACTGGTCAGCATGCCGCAGACCTTCGAACAGTGGGCGTCCTGGGGGAAATCGGAGCCCACAGAGATCAAACGTATCGGGATTAACTTCGGCGCGCCTGGCGATCGTTTGGCCAGAGGCACGCTCTGGCTGGATGTGCCCGGCGCGGGAGGCCCTTCGCCTGCCATCGATGTGAAAACCGAACCGGCGAACGTGGAATACTTTTATCGGCATTCCTTATGGGTCAAAGGCGGCAACGGCTGGCCGTGGGTAGCCGCGTCCGGCGTCAGAGGGTTGAGCAAGGTCAGCATCGGCGGCCTGAAAAAGTCGAACTACATCGTCCGGCTTACCTTCTGCGCTGTGGAGCCCGGCCACAGAGACTCGGTCTTCGATGTCGCGCTCCAGGGCCGGCAAGTATGTAAAGCTCTCAACGTTTTTGCCGAGGCCGACAGCGTCATGCGTTCGCTGGTTAGAGAGTTCAAAGGAATATCATCGAGCGGACGAATGGAGATTGAACTCACACCAGTCAAAGGTCGGACGCTTCTGTCCGGCATTGAGCTTATTGCGCGGGAGTGAATGTCGGCGCTTGAAAATGAGGAGAACCAGATGAAAGACGTGAAATCAGAACAGCGCATCGCCAGGGAGATCGTCTGGATGACATGGTTGCTGTGCGGTCCGCTGCTGGCGCAAGAACTGCTCAGGACGGACTTCGCAACGGACGGGGCCCTCAAGGGCTGGACCAAGCAAGGGCAGGCATCTGTTTCAGACGTGTCGCGTCGCAAGGGCACCAAGAGCCTGGTCATCAAGCAATGGAAGGACGAAGAGCAGAACAGCCACTGGCTGTCACCGCCGTTAACGAATACGGGCAGACCGGTAAAGGTCAGTTTCTGGGCCGCGGAGAATTATCGTGTGCAGCGTGATTTTTCTTACGCGGCAGTAATCGATGTGTTGAGCTACGACAAGGGCGGCAAAGAACTGGGGACGACGTGGTACTTGAGATCCATTCCCTGGGACGAAGGCCGCAAGTCCGATCTCTGGGGCAAGCTCACCCGTGACGGGCTTGTGTGGAAATACTACGAGGCGCTGTGCCGGCCGCGAGGGGCAACCTTTCGGATCAAATTCCACTGGCCCAAGCCGCTCCTGCGGGGCGAGTGTGCCCTCACCGACCTGATGGTCACGGAAGCGACTGACCAGGAAGCTGCCGACGCAACCCGCAACGCGGCGCCGGCCCAGGGCGAAGCCGGTACTGAATTAAAAATGCAGATATCAACGCCGGTGATGGGCAATCTGTTTTACGTGGACGACCCGATCCGCATGGAAGTGCTCCTCTACTCGAGCGACGGCAAAGCGCTGAAAGGGATCAAGGGCAAGCTGAAATACGAGGTTACCGATTTCGAGCATCTGGTGCTGGCCAGGGGAGAGGCGCCTTTTGAGAATGCCAGGCCCGTGGCTGATCCGGCGTTCTACAAAAGCCGCCACAAGAGCAGATTCAAACACAACCTGCTGCGGCCCCTGGTAGTCGAGGACGAGGGCGCGAAAACCGTTGGAAGAGAGCTCTTCATCAACATCGTGTTGGAAAGCGCCGGTAAGGTCCTCGCCTCTGACACGGTTACCTACGGGGTGGTGAACCCGCGAAAGCTGGAACCCGAAGACTACGAAAAGAGCAGGTTCGTGCTGACTTACTTTGCCGAGGGCCTGAAGTATGTCGATTCAAAGCACGCGCGGCAGTCCATCTCGGCCAAGACAGGAGCGGTCTGGAACCAAGTCTATGACTACAGTTGGAAGCGGGTCCAGCCAAAGTATCCGGGCCCGTACAATTTTGGAAAGAAGCGTCCCCCGCTGCCGCGCCTCACCTTTTGCCCCAACATCGAACAGGAGCGCAGCCAGGAGAAGTGGATTCGCGATCAGGTGCCGCCCGAGTGTGTGATTCCCGATCCCCTGCGGCCGGGCAAATTTACTTTCAAGATCGATCCGTATGTCGAGTACATCATCGCGTATATCCGGCACCATCGGCAGGCCGTCGCGCGGGTGGTACCGTCCGGCCTGGAGCGTCCCATCGATGCGCGCACCATCGAGCTTCACAAAAAAGCCTACAAGGCCATCAAGGCGGAATGGCCCAATCTGCCCGTGGGGTTCATGCCTTACGGCCTGTCAATGAACCCGAGCAAGGACGTGGAGATCATCATCGAGAACAAGCTCCATGAATACGCTGACTTCTATGACACGCACGTCTACGCTTCGTCCGTGGACTGGACTGAATGGAAACGGCTGCAGCAATTCTACCGGACGAAACTCAAGCGAGAACCGCCCCCGCTCTACTCCACCGAGTTCTGCAAGGTCGGCGGCGCCGACCAGGTGTTACACAGCCGCGACACGATCCTGGCTCACCTCGATGCGTTCGCGCACGGCATGCACCACATCTACTATTTCAACCAGTGCAACGAAGAGCAGAGGGATCGCCTGGCGGAACCGTTCCTGAGGGAGCAGACGGACCTGGGCGGGTCCCAGACCTCCGGCTTCATGTACATGCAGCGGGTGAGCATTCCCCGTGTCTCCAAGGCGGCGGTTCGCAATCCGCCGGGTGCGGGCCGGTGGTCGATCGGCTCATGGGGATGGGAGTACGGGGGCGATACGATGATGCCGGTCCTGCAGGCCATGACCTACTACAACCTGGTGCAGAATTTCGATCTCTCCGACTACCGGGCAACGTTTCACCCCACTCCGAACACGATTGCCTACCTATTCGACCGGGGCGACCAGACCATCTGCGCGCTCTGGCTGGAGAGACCCGCTGCGCCGCAGACCGTTGTTGTCCGTGGGACAACGCCGTTCATCGCACAGGATCTCTTCGGTCGCAATCATCGGATCACGCCGGCTGGAGGTGCATCGCTCCTGACCATTTCTGACAACCCTCTGACTCTGATCTTCGACAAGCGTGTCGAGCTCTTTGAACCCAATAGTAGAAAGATGGACATCCAGCCTGTCGATGGCGGCCTGCGGCTCTCACCCATCGCGCGAGGGGCCGAAGAGATGGCACAGATTACGTTGCCGGACGTGTTCGATGCAGCCAGCACGGTCACCGTTAAGAGCACGGTGGATGGGACGTGGCCGGATGTGCCGGAGAAGGCCATCGAGGTCAAACCCGGCGCGGCCGCGGCCCTGGACCTGCCGATCCGTATCCCGCTGGAAAGGAAAGTGGGGACCTACCCCTTCACCTCGCGGCTCTTGGCAGAGGGAAAGCTCATAGGCTTGCTCAAGGTCCCTCTGGAAG
>JASLXP010000785.1 GCA_030740295.1 Planctomycetota bacterium | reverse complement strand
TCACCAGCATCGGTGACCGTTTCCCGAGGCAGCCACAGATCAGCCCATTCCTCTACAGCCGACCAAACTTCACCGGCGAGACCGTCAAAGGCATGTCCGTCTACGGCCTCTCCCAATACGACGTCAACTGGTATCCCCGTGCGACGCCAAGATGGCGGCGTTACCGCGACATGAGCGGAGGCGCCGAAGCATCCAGCGAATTCACTGTCCCGCAGACCGTCGGCCCAAGTGCGTTTCTCTACATGATGCTCTATGCGTTGAGTGAACAGAAACCGAATGGGCAGCATTGAAATGAAAGGAGTTGTCCGATGTCCTACAGAATGATCCAGGTCGGCGCCGGTGGCTGGGGCAGCTACTGGTGCAATTACTTTCTCCCGGAAAGCATGAAAGATGGGCTCATCGAGGTCGTGGCACTGGTCGATGTCGATGAGGAAGCGCTCACGAAATCGCGCGAGCCGCTCGGGCTGCGGGAAGACCAGTGCTACACCGATCTCGCCAAAGCGTTCGACGAGAACGAGGCCGACTTCAGCACGGTCGTGGTCCCGCCCGCGCATCACGAGAGCGTGGTGGACATGGCGCTCAAGCACGACATGCACGTCCTGTCCGAAAAGCCTATCGCCGACACCATGGAAGGAGCGATACGCATCGCCAGCAAGATCAAATCCGCCGGCAAGAAGATGGGCGTCACCATGAGCCACCGATTCGATTGCGATAAGACCACCCTCCGGCAGCAGCTAAGATCCGAATCCGCCGGCCCGCTCGATTACCTGGTGCTGCGGTTCGGCTGGCAGAAACGAGAATTCGGGAGCGTCGGCAAAGGCCACCACCACGAGATGGACGACTTCCTGATGGTCGAGGCCGCCGTCCATCACCTCGATCTCCTCGCCGACCTGGCCGGGGCCAAATGCGAGACCCTTTACGCCCAGACATGGACGCCGCGCTGGGGTGAATACGGCGGCGACGCGCAGGGCCTCGTCAGCATGAGTTTCGAGAACGGTGTGAAGGCCACCTACGAAGGCTCGTGCACCAACGCGGTCGAGCTCAACGGCTGGGGCATCGAATACATCCGAGCCGAATGCGAGAACGCCACCCTTATCCTCGATCACCGCAACCTGGAGCGATTCGATTACGACCCGAACGCGGGCTCCATGCGCGAAGGGGAAGGCAAGAAGATCGAGCTCCTCGACCGCCCAAAATGGATGAACCCCTGGCTCATCGAGAAGTTCGTCAACTGGCTGGACGGCGGACCTCCCATGGAAACCAACGTTCACGACAATCTCCAGACCGCAGCCCTGGTCTTCTCCGCTATCCAAAGCAGCCGCACCGGCCAGCCGGTCAACGTGCAGGAATTCTTGAATGGGCACATGAATTAAGGTTGCCTGATGGCCGCAACCCAATCGTGGCATGGCCGTCTCGGCCGTGATTCACGGGCGGGACCCCCGTGCCACAATGTTCACCGCGCCACGCGAAGAAGACATAGGCTGAGGCTCTGATGCAGGAAGATTCACGGCTGACGTTCGGCGACCGGGCACCACCCTCTGCCAGTCGATTACGAGCTATGATTCACCTACCATCGCGACTCCGAAAACCTGGGCTTGGAGCACCTCTTTTTGACACCTTCAACACGCTGCGCAGTTATCCCGCTGATACTCATGAATGTGGGATGCTTTTATGAATTGAAGGAAGACTACGGTTTTTCCGAATCGGACTTGTCTGCCAGAATGAAGGCAGCCAGGCGGCATCAGGAGCGAGAGTCGGCCCGGCGGCTGGTGCGGCCATCCGATGAGCTGCCGAAGGAACTAAGCCTCAGCGCGGCAATCCAGCTCTCAGAGACTAACAACCGCTCGCTGGCACGTGCCCGAAGGGAGCTCGAACGGGCCAGGCTGGAGGAGAGAGTCGCCGAAGCGAAAATCTTTGTGCCAAGCTTGACGGTCAGCGGCGATTCAGCAGACAAGAATGTTTCGAGCCGATTAGGAGTAGCCTATGCTTCAAAAGTCGGGTTGGAACTCGAGCCTTTCATTGAAACAGAGTTCGACGATACCCGCGACCCGACGAATTCCTCCGGGCTGGGGATTACCGTATCCCGCCGGGTCTTCAATGTTTCAGAGCGTGTGCGGTTGAGGTTGCCGATCACTCGGGCTGCGAAGGACCTGCTGGTTTCCGCAAACTTCCTGCGCCTGGTACAGCGGACCCTGCGGTTTTCCGTGTTCCAGGCGTTTTACAATATCCAGAGGGCCTCCGTTCGGATGAAGGTGCGTGAGAATCGCGTCAAGGATGCCCAGGAGTTTCTCAAGACCATTAAGGAAAGGCTCAAATTCGGATTCGCTGCACCTGTCGAGGAAGCCAACGCCCTCATCAACCTCAATCAGGCCGAAGCGGATCTCGATAACGAGCAGACGAATTTGAGAAACGCCATGGACTCGCTGCTTTCCATCCTCGGTTACGAGCTCGAAAGCCCCTTCAGCATCACACCGGAAGACGTCGCGAGCATCCCGGATTTTCAATACGATGTTGCCCGGGATATGGAACGAACCCGCGTCTATCACGAGGAACTGGCCAATCAGCGAGCGGAGATCGGTTTTGCGAAGAAGGAAATCCGCGTGCAGAAGGATCTCCTCAAGCCACAGGTTTCACTGGGGCTGACGGCTCAGCACCGCATGCGGGATGATTTTCCATTTGGCTCTAATGACCCGGCCACCGATCCGGTAGGCGTCGAGCTATCTTACCAGACGACTCTCGATGGAAAGAAAGCGGACAAAGCAAGACTCGAGCAATTGAAGACTGAGCAGGAAGAACGGCATCTGTCACTGAAGGACAGCGAAACGGAACTGGAACGGAGGCTTCGTGCGCTCGCCAGGCGAATGGAACTCCTGAAGAATCGAATCCGCCTGGCTGAAGTCCGGCTCGAAGCTCAGAAGCGGAGACTCCAGGCAACATTGAGAAAATACGAACAGGGCGACGTGGACAACCTGGAAGTCACCCGCGCCAAACAGGACCTTGACGCTGCTGAAATCCGGCTGCTCGACGCCCGCATCGATCTCCGACTGGCTATCGCGGAGTATGAATCCATTCTTCCCCCGGCAGCGCCTGAATGAATTCTGTAAGTGCCCAATCCCGTCGCTGGACTCCCAGAACCCGGAACCTCGAAGTCGGGAGATCCCGGCACTCGTGGCCGATACTCCTTCTGACCTGCATCCTCTTCGGTCTCATCAGTGGTCCATCCGCCGCTGAAGAATCATCAGATCGCGCCTTCGCCCAACTCTACACCGTCCAGCCCCTTTCCTCAGAATACCTGCCTCTCCGCCTCCAGGGCCGCATCGACAATCGAGCGCCCGTGACGCACCGGCCGCCTCAGGCCGATCTCTCGGTCAAGTGGTTTCGGCCCGAAGGGGAAGCTGTCGCAGAGGGCGAGCGGCTCGTCGTTTTCGAAACCATGAAGCAGGAAATGGAAATCGAACAGCTCAAGAAGGGAATTGACGTAGAGGAACTCGATCTCTCGCTGTCGAGGTCCAAAACCGACCAGGAGCTGACCGCCCTCAAACAGAAGAAAGCCGATTTCCTCGCCCAGAAAAAAGTCCACACCGCTGCCATCCAGGCCAGCCGCAAGAAAGATCAGCAGACCCTTGATATTGCCAGGCTCGAAGTGAAGTCAGCGAAAGAATCGCTCGAGAATCTGGCCCACACACTTGAACGGATTCGCGGCCTCCATCTTTCCGGCTTCACCACCCGTCAGGCCATACGGGAAGCGCAGGACGCTTTCGACAAGGCGAGAGAGGCCCTTCGGCTGCCTGAACTGAAGCTGGAAATCGAGGAAGCAGACACCGGTTATTCTCGGCGCAAATATCATCAGATGCAGCTTCGAAAGCTCCTGGTCGAGCTCGGAAACGATGAACATCAGGAAGGCGTCTTCCGGGAGTTGGCTGCCCTGGAAGAGCTCCAACGGATGCGGGACACAATCAAGTCCGAGAAACTCGCCCGGCTCAACCTGTGGCAACGCGAACGCGAGGAGGTCGTGGAGAAGAACTTCGTCCCGGCGAAAGGAAGCGGCACGTTGAGTTACGTGAACAATCGCGAGCAGCGGATGCATCACGGCGTGAAGCTTCGGCCGATGTTCTTTGCCTTTGTGCTGGAAGGTGACGAGATGGTCGTGCATATCGAGCTCCGGGAAGAGTGGCGCGATCTGGTGAAGCCTTCGACCGCGAAGAACCCCAATGAAGGCCTGGCGGAAATCCGCATCCCCGCTCTGGGCGGCGAGACATTCAAAGGGCGTGTTCTTTCGGTCGCTTCGATGCCACAAGAATCGTGGCGCGACAAGACACGCAAAGGATTCAACTGCACCGTTCGCCTGGAAAAGCCGGAGGAGAGACTCAAGGCAGGGATGCGCGTCGAGTGCGATATCCTGATCCCCCTCGCCGAATCGGCTGTAGTCGTTCCCAAGTGGCTTATCACGGACCTGCGCCAACCGGGCGTGGTGATGGCGAATGGCGATGAGCGAAGCGTGCAGGGCTTCGTCGTCGGCCCGGACTTCGTCGTTACGTCCGGCATTCAGTCTGGGGACCGCCTGCGTTTGAGCCACCGCGAGTCGTCGAGCTCTCGTGCTCGCATATCGGGGATTGTGGCCGCCTCGGAATTCTTCCCCATCAAAATCAAGCAACACTGGTATTACGAAATCACCGATCTGATCCCAGACGGCACGGACGTCAAGAAGGACCAGGTCGTCGCCCGGCTCGAGCTGCGATACCGAGACGCCGACTATGAGAAGTTGAGGATCGAGACCTCGGCCGTTACCGCAAACAGCCAGTACACCATCGAACAGATCAACGCCGAAACTGAGCGAATCAAGGCATACGTCGAGTGGCGCAAAGCCATCGTGGACGCGGAGCAGGAACGTCTCAATCACATTTTCGAGCGATATGTAAGCTACGAAGTCGAGAGCACCAAGGCAGAGATTGAGCTCAGAAACGCTCAGATCGGCCTGAAGAATCTGGAATCCAAATTAAAAGATCTCACTGATCCCCAGTTTCGGGAGACCATGTCAGAAAATCAGATTCGCGATCTGGAGCTCAAGCTCGCCGTAGCGAAAGCCAATAACCGGAAAGCGATCCTTTCCAGAATTGCGGCCCTGCGGAAGAGAGACTGGCTGACTGTCTGGGACGCACAGGAGAGGATGTGGGCCGCGCAGGAGAAGGCCAACCGGAAGCGCACCCTTTACAGCATTGGACGTGAGGCCTACCGCGTGAAGCTGAGCAAAGCCTACGTCGAGTTTCAGGAAAAACTGAATAAACAGGACTCGCGGCGGCTTCTTGTTGGCCAGGAGGTCATTCGCGCACCAAGAGAAGGGCGAGTGTTTCTCTGGCAGAACCGCTGGAAGGGCGTGCCAAAAGTGGGAGAGAGAATATATGACGAAATCCTCTTTACGATGCCCATCGGACGTGGCCGTCAGTTCGATCTGGAAGTCCCGGTCCGCTTCTACAACCGATTCAAGGTCGGCCAGCAGATCGAATTCACCGCTCCGGCACTTAGCCAGTCACCCCGCCAGGGCACCATCAGAAGGATTGCTCCCGGTTTTACCCGCAGCCGGACAGCAGAAGAAGAACATTTCGTCCGCGGCACAGTGGGTCTCTCGGAAAAGGTGTTCCGGATGGTGGTCGAATTTCAACTGAACGAAGAGGAAAGTGAAAAAGGTACGCCCGGGATTACGGCTTATGTGGATCTCTGAAACTGTTACGCTTGTGTGGTCTGGCAGCAGTGCAAAACGCAACGTTAATCCCCATCTTAGGATGCGCGTCCCGCCCGTCACCGAGGCTGGTAAGATGTCGGCTGGCATGAATTCTTATCTAGTACCCGCCTGGTCTCTTTTGGCGGCCGCACTTTGCTCACTGCATATTCAGGGAGAAGTCACTCCTCCTGCTCCCATTCACCGCCCCTTCATCGTTGGTCAGGGGGAACAGAAGGTCGGCTTTTCCTTCACCGGGCGAGCGCAGGTCTCACGGGGCGACGTAAAGGCCATTTACCCGCCCTGTAAAAGGATCGTAATCACTGGGCGCATCCCGGATGGCTCAACGGTGCGCAAAGGCGATCCGATCCTGGTCTTCAATGCCGACCTCATCGCGCAGGAGTTGCCCGCCAAGCGGATGCAGCTCGAAGTGGCCGAGAAGGAGCTGGTACTGCACGAGCTCCAACTCCAGGACGCGATGAAGAAGCTGCGCGAAGAGAAGAGCCAGCTCGAAGCAGACCTGGCCGTCAAAGAGGCCACCATCCTTTCCGAAAAATTCAAGGACCGGCAGCAGGAGGCACTGAAGAAAGAGTCATTCGTCCTTTCCCAACGGGACGCCGAGCTCAAGCAGGCACAATACCGCAACCAGCAGGAGCTCCATGAGCTGGGAGAAATATCTCGGGACCGATTGATAGAGGCCCGAAGAGAAGCCGAACTGGCCAATGCCAAAACCATCGTGCCCAAAATCGAGTGGCAACTGGCGACCGATCAAATCGATCTCGTTGCGATCGAAAAGCTGAGGCTGGAAGTGCTCCAACTGCAAATGAAGCTCGGAAAGGATACCGAGGCCGTCGCACAGGGCGCCCGGGGGATCGAGGCCCGTATCCAGGCCCTCGAGGCAAAAATTCGCAGTAAGAGAAAGGGCCTCATTGACGAACGGAATCGGGCAGAACGCGATTATCACAAGACCCTTCGCGACAGTGCGGACCATACGCCCATCCGCTGGATCGAAATTCTTGATTCGGTTGGCAATCTCGCGCGCAAAGTTCACTTCCATCCCAAAAACTCACCAGCCGTTTCCGGCCACGAATCCGATCACGGAGAAGTCTATACCAACGATCGAGGTTACGGTTGGGATCGGCCCGCGTCCGAAATGATGTTCACTCGAAAAAACAGAAACGGAAAGCCAGCACCCCCACTCGCTGTTATCAGTGGCAGAGCGGTCTGGCAGCACAAGCTTGCGAACGGACGTTACCGAATCCGTATCGGGATCGGCGATGTGCACGACTGGGACGGAGCGCTGGTCCGTGATGACACGCAGGCGCTATTCCATCAGCGAAGGCTGAAAGAAAACGAACAGAAGATCGTTGAAACCGAGAGCGCGGTCACGGACGGACTGTTGCGGCTGACTTTTGGATCGGATGAGACCAAAGCGCTGCGGGCCACCCAGGACGGAGTCGTGTCGATGAACGAATGGCTGAAGATTGGTCGTGGAATCAATTGGACGGAATGGCCGATGGGATTCGAGTCAAGCGCGAAGAAATTCACGATTAAAGCGCGAGTTCACCAGGCGTGGTCAGATCTGTTGAGACAGGCGCCCGCGGTCGCGCCGAAAGAATCGAACGAGTCTCCTCCTTCAGAGCCAAAACATGAGAGGCCCACGAATTCCGCGGCAATCATCGCCAGGGTACGGGCCGAACTGGCTACCAGCGAAGTCCGGTTCACGCGCCCCAACGGCGAGGTCATCAGCACGAAGGTTGTGAAGATCGGCAAGCAGCCGGTAACTCTCTTCCAGGGGCTGGTGAGCTGGTGGGAGCGCAAAGAGGACCACGCCAAAGACCGAATCGCCCGCGAAGTCATCCTGAAGCCTGCCCCGGAGGACGCCGAGAGACTTCGCCTGAATGAGATGCTGCGCGGCCGGTGCGAGTTAACACTTCCCGCAGGCACGTTTGCCATCCCAGTACACCTGCTCGAGGCCAAGGATGACCGCTTTTATGTGAAGGCGAAAGCCGGCGGTCGCAAGGAAATCATCGGGTTTCGAGTCGGTGCCGATTTCGTTGCCGTATCGGGCCTGCACAGCGGACAGCGCCTCTTGCCGCACCAGCGTATCGCCAGGAAGGATAACGGCGAGAACAGCATTTTCTTCGGCGAGGTGATTCCAGGCGAAAGGACTTCTGTCACTATGGACGGCTGGGGTTGGGGCCGCATCAAAGAGCTGGTGCCGGACGGCTCAAACGTCGAGGAAGATCAGATTGTCGTCCGGCTCTCCAACAAGTGGCTGGAAACGAGAAAAGAGGAGCTCGAGCAGGAGCACATCAAAGCCAACCAGGAGTTCATGGATGCTGCGGAGGAGCGGCGAGTCAAGGGAGTCCAGGCCAGCCTCGAACACCGGGAGAAATCCGTGACAGAAAAGTTGGCGCGCAACAAGGTGCGGGCCGCCATCGAAATTCAGCCCCTGGAACTCGCCAGGAAGGAAAACGAGTATAAGACCTCGAAACTACAGGCGAGCTACAAAGTGGATCGATTTCAATTGCTGCAGAAACTTGGAATGGATTGGAAAGTCAAAATAGCTCCGGCCAGTCACGGGTCCGCCCTTTCGCAGGCCCAAAGGCAGAAAAAGTATCTGGAATACGTCACGGCTCTCCGAAGCCGCGACTGGGTAGCGCTGATCGAGGCCAGGGCCGAATGGATGGATGCAGTTGAGGGCCTCGGCCTGCGCGAAGGTGCAATGAAGCTCGCTCGGCTCGAAGAGCACGTGGCCCGCATGAAGGCCAGGCTCAAGCTCGAGCACGCGCTCAGAGGCGATGGCTGGGAGCAGCGGTTCGATAAGGTCAAAGACCTCCGTGCCCGCTCATCCGGCCGCCTTTTCTATCTCAAAGGATGGAACGACCACACAAACAAGGTCACCGTCATTCAAAAGGACTTTCAGGTCTGGGGCGGTCTGCCCATCGCCGAAGTCCTCGACATGGCGAAGCTGTCGTTCAAGGCCGAGCTGCCGGAAGAGCTGTACCATCAGATCGAGCCTGGAAAGAAACTCGCCATCGAGTTCGAGCAATTCAACCACCGCAAGGTCGCGGGCACGGTTACCGAAAGAGGCAGACGGTTTTTCGTGCCAGAGGACGCGCTCCAGGAGGATTTCGGCCAACAGGCAATCTCCAGCAATCGCGTGTTTGAAGTTAGCCTCAATTTTAGCCCTCCGGAAGATATGCAGAAGATGTTGACGCCGGGGACCAAAGGGAGGCTTCATGTTGAGTGAATTGGCAGTTCTCCTTCGATCCATCTGATCCGTCAGATAACAATGCGTTACTTATTCTTCCTTGTCATTCTGGCCGCCGGAGCTTACGTGCTGATCACTGAATATCAGCCGGCCGAAGCACCGCAGGAATTCTACTACGTGTCCCAAACCGTCCGCCGGGGCGATCTCGAGCATGTCTTGCGCGAAACGGGGATGCTCTTTCCCAAGGAGCCTGTGGTCCTCAAATCCAATCACGAGGGAAACATCAAGTGGGTCATTGAGGAAGGATCGTGGGTAGAGAAAGGCGAAGTGATCTACATCCTCAGCGACGATGAGGAGTTGAAGCGGGTGACCGAGCTGCGCACCAGGCTGCTCAATGCCCGTCAGGAGCTGAAACTCGCCCGGATGAAACGCTCCCATGCGTCGGAAGTGGAGCGTAGGAAGCTGGCGGCCGCGCTGCGTGCTTACGATCTGGAATCCATTCGACATCGCATCCTCAACACCACACCCAAGGGAGGGGGCGAGCTGATTCGGATTCATGAAGCCCTCGTGCCACTGGAGAAGGCAACGCGCCAGATCCGCGATGAATATGAAGATGCACAATTCAACTACCAGAAGGCGCAGGATAAATACCTCGATGCCCTGGATGCGTGGCAGGGACAGCGTGATCGTATCCTCCAGGTCCAGGCGAAGATCGATGAGTTCGCGGTCGACAAAGAAAAGGACCCGGAAAAACTTCAGCAGGACGAGCTGAAAAAATATCGGCAGAACATGGAGAAACTCGCCGAATCAGAAAAGGAGCTGGAATCGCTGCGATCGAAGTTGCCTGAGTTCACACAGCGAGCGCGCGAAACAAAAGCCATGCGGGACGATACCTGGCCCTCCCGCGACAAGAGTCTCAAGATCCTCCGTGAGAGGGAGCAGAAAGAAAAGGAGCTCTTCATCCGATTGGAGATCGAGAAGCGGGGCGTCGAGCTCGAGAAGCTCAAATACGACGAGGAGATTGCCAGGCTCAATCTCGCCGAAGCGCGGCGAAAATATGAGAACGGCAAGAAGGCCTTCGAGTCCGGAGCGATGAGCCGTGCTGCCCTCGAAGGCCTGGAAGCCAAAATGAAAGGCGAAGAGAGCAAGCTGAAGATTGTTGAGCAGAAAATAAAGATCGCCGAGCGCCCGCCCGAGCCGGAAGTCCTCGCCGAAGCAAAGATGAAACTGCAGCGGGCAAAGGCCAGCGCGGAGAGTGCGAAGAAGGTTCACGACCGGGCCTTGAAAATCCTCGACACCGAGATCGCTCTGCTCGAGGCCAGAGTTGAAAAGCTCGAATCAGACATCGAACACAGATCCGCAGATTTCCCGGCCCTCATCGAGTCCAATATGGACTTCGCACGAAAAGAGCTTGCACTCCTGGAGGAAGACGAAACAGAGCGACGCAAGGCCATCGAAGATGAAATCAAGCGTCTGGAGTCACGGCTTGAAACAGCGAAGGAGAATCCTCCGAACGTTGCCCGTACCCCGGTCAGCGGCATCGTGGAGCTCCGGGAATATAGAGGACGCCCCATTCAGGCCGGCGACCAGGTGGATGAACAAGACGCCAATGCCATGGTGTACCCACCACAGAACATGGAGGTCATGGCCAAGGTCAACGAGGTGAACCTCCAGCACATCGAAAAGGGCATGAAAGTTATCGTCACTGTCCCGGCGCTAAACATCGAATGTTCCGGGGCGGTCCATTCCATCGCAGGGGTCGGAAAGGATAAATTCGCGGATTACTCCAAGTGGTGGAAAACGTCCTTCGCCGATGTGACGCAGTTTGATATCCGCGTGTCCCTCGACAAGACCTATACCGAATTCCGACAGGGCATGACGGTCATGGTTAAAATCGCCCTCGAAGAACGCGACGACGTCACCTGGCTGCCCGCTGGCGTCGTGAGTCAGGAAGGAAAAGCCTTTGCAGTTCTCGTTGGCTCACCAGAAAATCTGCAGAAGCGAAAAATCTCCGGCGCCTTCTTCGGCGACGACTGGTTTGTCATCGACAAGGGCCTGGCGGAGGGCGAAACCGTTCTCACCAAACGCCGCCGGAACGAGTGAAAGCTCATCACCATTCCAGCACCCGGGTCTGACATTTCCCAAATTTCTTCATTCGTTGTTTCCTTGAATTCGTTGGAGGCTTTTTTCCAGCCATCGTCCGAGTATCCAGCAGCACCACTCCACCACTCCATCATTCCACCATGCCGCTGCTAATCGAAGCCCGGAACCTCACCCGCCATTTCCAAATGGGACAGGTGACCGTCGAGGCTTTGCGCGGCGTCGACCTGGCCATCAGTGAAGGAGAGTTCGTGGCCATAATGGGGCCTTCGGGCAGCGGCAAGTCGACACTCATGTATCTACTCGGCTGCCTGGACAAACCGACGAGTGGCAACTACTCCCTCAACGGACAGGAAGTCTCGAAGCTTTCCGATCAGCGTCTGTCCCGCGTCCGCAACAGCGAGATTGGGTACGTGTTCCAACAGTACAACTTGCTCACAGATCTCAACGTCGTCGATAACATCGGCCTGGGCCTGGTGTATGGGGGGGTCGCCAAATCGAAGCGGCGGAAAGCCAGCAGAAAGCTTGCCGGGCAACTGGGGCTTGGCGATCGCCTCCGGCACCGGCCGGCTGAGCTCTCCGGCGGACAGATGCAGCGGGTCGCCATCAGCCGCGCCCTGGCCGGGCGCCCGCAGCTCATCCTTGCCGACGAGCCCACTGGCAATCTCGACTCGAAGACAGGTCAGGAAATTCTCAACGTCCTCCGCCAGCTCAATGACGAAGGGCACACCATCGTCGTGGTGACGCACGACCCCAACGTCGCAAAGCAGGCCGAGAGGATCATCTCCGTGGCCGACGGCCTGATCGTCAGCGACGAAACCAACGGGAAGGTCAAGACCGAGGCTCCCGGCCCTGAAAGCGACGCCGAAAGGCCACAATTCAAAAAGAGCCGCAGCAGACGCGTTCGCGCCAGTGACACCCTCAGAATGTCCTTCCGGGAGGGCATCGCCGCCCACAAGCTGCGCAGTTTCCTGACCATGATGGGAATCGTCTTCGGCATCGCCGCAGTTATCGCCATGACCGCGATCACCGAAGGCGGCAAACAGCAGCAGCTCGACCAGATTCGCCAGATCGGAATGAACAACATCCAGGTCCGCGACCTGGGGCTCGAAGGCGCACGTCTGCTGCGGGTCCGCCGCATCAGCCCGTACGGCCTCAGTCTTTCCGACATGCAGGAAATCGACGAGCACATCCAGGGCGTCGGGGCCATGACCGCCTGGAAGGAAATTAAAGCCGAGATCCGATACCAGGACCAGGTTGTGGATGATGCCAATACGCTCGGAATTACCGGCGATTTTCAGTCCGTCGTTAATTTTTATGTAGGCAACGGAAGGTTTCTCAACGGCCAGGACGAGAAACAATTTCGCCGGGTCTGCGTGCTCGGCACCGAAGTCGTGCGAAAACTGAAACTGCCCGCAGAGCCCATTGGCGAAGTGCTCATCCTCGGCGACGAGCCGTTCACCGTCGTCGGCGTAATGGGCCGAAAGGAATATACAAAAAGCGAGATCACTGACGTCAGCATCGTCAACCGCAACCTCGACGTCTACATCCCCTTCGCCAGCTTGCGCACCTACTTCCGAAAAGCGCCGCGGGACAGCCACCTGGACGTCCTTTCGCTCCGTATGGAGTCCGACGGCAAGCTCATCGGCCAATCGAAAGCCATCCACCGCATCGTCTCGAACCTGCACAACGAAGCGAACGATTTTGAAGTCTCCGTGCCTCTGGAAAAGCTGCGCCAGGCACAGACGACCAAAGAGATCTTTAACGTGATCATCATCGTCATTGCGGCCATCTCACTGATCGTCGGCGGCATCGGCATTATGAACATCATGATCGCCAACGTATCCGAGCGCACCCGCGAGATCGGCATCCGCCGTGCGGTCGGCGGCTCGCGCCGCGACATCATGAAACAGTTCCTCACCGAAGCGATGCTGATTTCGATTCTGGGAGGTGTGCTTGGCCTGGGCCTCGGCATCTTCGCCGGCCGAACCATCGAGCGGATATTCGGATTCCCCGTCAGTTTCAACGACCTCATCATGATGATCTCCGTCGCCATCTCCATGGCCATCGGTATCCTCTTCGGCATCTACCCAGCCTGGCTGGCCGCCAGGCTCAATCCTGTCGAAGCTTTGAGGACATAGTTCTTCGTGCAGACATGCTTTGGCAGCGGCCCCACTGCCCGAAAGGAATCCATGCAGGTCGGAATCTTCTCAAAAACTTTTTCAAGGCCTACGCTCGATGAGTCGCTGGACGCCATCCGGGCAGCCGGCTTTGGCTGTGTTCAGTTCAATCTGCAAACGGTTGGATTGCCCACGATGCCTGAATCTCTCGATAGTGATCTTTGCGACCGGATTCGCCTGGCAATGGGGGCAAGGGAGATCGAAGTGTCCGCACTTTCCGGAACGTTCAACATAATCCACCCGAATGCCGAAGAACAGCAATCCGGCATGAAAAGCCTTCGAGTGCTGGCGAACGCATGCGAGAGCCTTGGCACGTCGCTCATTACCATCAGCACGGGCACACGCAACGCGGATTACATGTGGGCGGGGCATGCGGAGAATGTTTCGGAGGATGCATGGCGAGACATGATCGTTTCGATTGCCGAAGCCACTGAAATTGCCGAACAGGCAGGCGTGACTCTCGTCTTCGAACCGGAACTGTCCAATGTGGTGAGCTCGGCAAAAAAAGCGCGCCGGATGCTGGATGAAATTCGTTCGTCTCATCTCAAGGTCGTCATCGACGGTGCCAACCTTTTCCATGTCAGTGAAAAGGATCGAATGCACGAGATCCTTGATGAAGCGTTTGACTTAATCGGAAAAGACATCGCGCTGGCACATGCAAAGGACCTGAGCGCGGAAGGATTCTCCGCGGCGGGCAAGGGGATCCTCGATTACGACAGATACATCTCCCTGCTCCAATCGATTGGATTTACGGGAGGGCTGATCCTTCACAGCCTCGATGAGTCCGACGTGCCTGCATGCCATCAATATCTCAAAAGCAGACTCCCATGAAAAGGCGCACGCTCATCGAGACCTGTCGATCGAGAATCCATCTGGAAGCAAACTGTCTAGCTACGATGAATCAGAACATCAGGATCGACTGAACATGCGCACCACAGCACTCGAATTTGTTGAACGGGGAAAGCTCGGAATCTACGACCTTGGCGATCCGCCTGAGCCGGGCCCTTCGCATGTCTTGATTGAAACGAAGTACACCGGTGTCACCAATGGCACGGAGCGTCATGCTTTCATGTCCGAATTCGGTTACGGCGGAAATTTTCCGTGCCGGCACGGGTATCAGCAGGTCGGAGAAATCATCGCCGTTGGCACAGACGTTACGGCTTTCCGGTCCGGGGATTGGGTGTTCTATGGTCAATACGTGGGACACAACGGCTGGAACCTGGCGGACCAGGGCAGTCTGCTGTTCAAGCTGCCAAAGAGTATCGAACGTCGTTACTGCGCCCTCTTTGGTGTTGCCGGCGTCGCTCTTCGCAGCGTCCGGAGAATGGGCGTCGGCCAGGGCGATAATGTTCTGGTGTTCGGGCAGGGACCCATTGGCCATTTCGTGGGCCAGACGGCACGAGCTTCAGGAGCGAAAGTAACTGTAGCCGACGTGCTCGAAAAGCGATTGGAAGCGGCCAGGCAATGCGGGGCCCATGCCGTGCTGGATGCTGCGGACGCCACCTTCTTCACGACTCTCGAGGAAGGAGGGCCATACAATTTCATCTACGACTGCTGTAGTGCTGAATCTCTGCTATTCGATATTCAGGCGCACGGCCTTCTCGCCCACGGCGGAACCATCGGCATGGTGGCCGTACGCGAGAACGTCACCTATCCGTGGAGAATCCTGCACGGCACGGAGGCAAAGATTGAGACCTCCTGCCACTTCGGTTTGGATGATCTGCGAGTTCTTGTGTTCCTCTATGAACAGGGGCTCGTGAAGATTGAGCCGATGGTCTCGCATTGCGTCTCCATCGACGAAGCGTCGCGTATTTATGAGATGCTTGGCAATCGAGACGAAGAACTTCTCGGCACGATATTCGACTGGTCTCAGGCGGACCGTGAGCCGTGAATCCCCACAGAATCCTGGCGGAAAGCCTTCCCATTTAGCATATACCGCAACGAAATCTCGTAATGCGTTGCGGTAAGTTGTGATAATGACCATTTACCGCCAAAGCAGGCTGATTGGCGCCGGCAACTCGAAACAAACGAGAGAGATTCCGGGCTGTAACCTAAGGCTGCCTTCGGCCGCAACCGCAGCTACGATAGAATTACCACGGATGGCAAAGCCATCCCACGGATGAAGAAGTTTTTATTCTGTCTTCATCCGTGGGATGGCTTTGCCATCCGTGGTAATTATCTCCGCGCTGCGCGGAGAAGTCACACCCACAGACTCTAAAGATCTTCCGGTTGAATGACATTCTCTCGTCTTTCTGACATGTCGATAAGCGGAAACTGAAGAAACTTTGCCACAGTTCTGGCTCTCTCACTTACCTGGTCTTTTTGAACCCAGTCCAAGAGCACGATCTTTTTTCCTGTGCCTTCGATCGCTGCTGTGAAAGCGGAATGGGTGGCCGCGCGCTCGACCGTCCCCGAAATCGAATCCCTGCCCCGGGTCCGTTCGTACTGTTTCAGTGTGACACGGCCATAATCTTCAAGGCAGTGCTCTTCTTTCTTTTTCCAGCGGGACAGGCCCGACCACTCTGTAATAGTGCCCGTGTCCTTATCCAGGGTTACTCCGCTTGTGCCAAGGCCGATCCAGCAACCAATGCCTATGAAAACCAGCCCGGCGGGACCGGAACATATGATTCCGACGAAGGCCGCTGGATTCTGGGTCAGGCCGACCATTATCGGGCCTGCGAGAAACATGAGCCCGAACAGACCGACCAACAACCCGATCAGCATCTTGAACCAATGCAGACCATCTACGGCTACTTCGAGCTTTTCAGCATTGGGCGCATTCAAGTCATTCTCCTCGCTGGCAAGCCCGGCTTGCAGCGTAGTTCAGTGGCCGCTCAGAAGCCGTGAGGGGGAAGACCTTGGCTCCGGAACATTACAGATGTGGTTGCGCGGGTCACTGCGCCAACTTCAGAACAATCACTTTTGAGACGCTGTGCTCTTCGTGTTCGGAATGATCGAAGAGAGCGATAGCCATTTCGATTGTCCCCCCGATCTTGAGCACTGCGTCATCCCCGTGGCTTGTGTTCAGCTTCCTGGCGAGCTCAACCGTCCAGAGGCCATTTTTCCATTCGCCTTTGGCCTTGATGTCTGCTGCACTGCCTGTTGGCTTTCCGGGAATGTACTGAGGAACTCGATCTCCCTGGAACTTGCCCGGCACCTTCTGCTTTTTCTGCGGCGAATCTCCCTTGTCTTCGGGACGGGCAATCCAGATCAATTTGCCCGAGCGCGTTTTGAAGCTTTTCGCCTTTCCCCTGGGCTTCCTGAATGTATGGATGTGGCGCTTGTCCATGGCGTAGCCGGCCGGGTTGGTGCGAGCGGCTTTCCAGTGCCACACATCCCATTCTGTTTCGACGGGCGAGGCCATGTTGCCCGTAAAACGGCCTTTAAGAGGGAAGCCGATGGAAAAAACATCCTCGATGTCCTTGCCCTGTTCGTAAGCGCCCTTCGCTTTCTTCCACACCCAAGGCTTGTGGGAATCGTTTCTGGTTCCGTCCAGCCACTGGACCAGTAAGAAGATTTCCTCGTTAGTATGCACACTTGTGATGGCCGCCTGGCTTTCCCTGCCCGCGTCCTCGCCGAGTTTTTCCATCTGCACCACGAGAGTCGAGGCGGTACCCCAGGTTTCATCTTGAGACGAGCCATCAAGGACAGGGCCGTTAGCGACCTTTTTCGATTGCATTTCCAGACGATGGGCTGAGTCCTCCCCAGCGATGGGTGCACAGAAAATGATCAGACAAACCAGCGCATTCCACTTTGAATTCACTGTTGATAGTTCCATGTAACGGTCCTCGATTATTGTCTATCGGTCTTGGGTTTTCTGGACTTCTTCTTTTTCTTAGTCGTCTGCTTAGCGGTTTTAGCTGCCAGACGGATCATCGAATTCAGTTGGCGTTTCCACAAGGCTTCGAGCTCCTGCACTTTTTCCGGCATCTTGTCAGCCATGTTCCTGGATTCGGCGCGGTCGGTACGAAGATCGTAGAGCTCCCAGGCATCGCCTCTGGCGGATACCAGTTTCCAGTCACCGACGCGAATGGCTCGGTGCCCTTCATGCATCCACCACAGAGAATCCCGGTCGATATTCACGTCCCGCTCTAGCGAGGGCACGAGGCTCTTGCCGGGCGCAGGCGGGATTGTTTCACCGTCCCACTCGGTGGGCTTATCGATGCCTGCCACTTCCAGGATTGTCGGAACGATGTCGATCACGTGAGCCGGCGTATGCCGCAATTCACCACGGGCCTGAATGCCGGAAGGCCAATGGACCACGAGCGGAGTGCTGGTGCCTCCTTCGTGGACCCAGGTCTTGTGACGGCGAAAGGGCGTGTTAGACGCGCTGGAAAATCCCGGACCCAGACAAAGATAACTTGCCGCGCTTCCGGGAGCGGCTTTGGGATCGTGGCCACCGTGGCGGACCATGATTTCGGCACTGGCGCCATTGTCCGATGCGAAAAAGATCAGTGTGTTTTCATAGACACCCATGGCCTTGAGCTGTTCGATCACGCGACCAATCTCTCGATCCATCCGGTCGACCATGGCCGCATGGATCGCCATCTTGGTGGCCTGAAACCGTCGTTGCTCATCGGTCAGCTTAACCCACGGCAACGGGCGATTGATCTCGCCCGACCCCAGCACTTTGAACGCCGCTGGAAAGTGATACGGCGGTCCAACATCCGGCTCGAGATCCGACAGCGTGGTTTTGAGCAACCCCATCCTTTGCTGGCGTGCATAACGCCGTTCGCGCATCTTGTCCCAACCGTCCAGATATTTGTCCCGGTATCGGGCGATGTCCTCCGGCAGCGCGTGGAGCGGAAAGTGAGGCGCGATGAAGGCGAGGTAATGAAAGAAGGGACGATCTGAAAACTTCCTTTCATGTTCCTTCAAACAATCTATCGCATGATCGACGGTGGCTGTCGTGGCGTAATAGTCTGACTCATCAGCCGCGGGAGTGACACGGACATCGTCAATCAGATTTCTCGCAGCGGTGAAGAAGTTGCCTTGGTTCTTTACGTTCAGCGAACGGTCGAAGCCGGCGTCGAGCACCTTGCCGTCGATGTGCCACTTGCCACTGTGATAGTTTCGATAGCCGTGAGGCCTGAGGAAATCTGGCAGGAGCCGCGCCCATTTCTGCCGGGCACCGAGCCTCAGCCCCGGCAGCCCGTCTCGATGCACCTGCTGAGCATAGTAACCCGTCAAGAGTGCTGCGCGGGTCGGCCAGCATCGAGCGGTGTTATAGCACTGGGTGAACTGAAGCCCGCCGGCCGCCAGTGCATCCAGATTCGGAGTGGCAATCTCGCCTCCATAGCAACCGAGGTCAGAGAACCCAAGATCGTCCGCCAGGATAAAGACAACGTTTGGGCGAGCTGTTGTCTTGTCCTCGGCAAAGAGGCCCGTCAGCGCACACACCGCCAGTAATCCGGTACGTATCATCATCGCAAGGTGAGCGACAGCTCCCCGGCAGTGATGTCCCATTGATCCTCCTTCTTTTCTCATCTCGGGGCAGTGTAATGCTCTCTCCACCAGAATTCCAAAACTCAGGCGCATCACACTCGCTTTTGATCTGGGCATCCAGAGGGAAGTATAATCCTGTTCATCTGCATTCGATCTCCCAAATCAATTGCACCCATCTTTGCGCATCATGTCCCGGGCCTCCCCCGTCCTCCGAGCCGTACTGCTCCTCACCTTCATCAGCCCCGCACTCGCTGCAGAACCAGCTCACCCAGTGGCCGATTGGCGATTTGTCGATGTCACTGAGAAGGTCGTCGACGTGAACCCGCCGGGCAACGGGATCGTCTTCGACTATGCATTCGTCGACATCAATGACGATAACTACCTCGACATCGTCGTTAACAACCACCATCAATCCAAGGCTTCGCCCATTTGGCTGGGTACTGCTGATTACAGATTCAAGTTTTGGCAGAACATGCCCAGAGAGTGGCTGCCTATCGCCGGATTCCATCTTGGCGAAGTGGACCACAATGGCGATGGAAAGACCGATCTGATCTGCACCGGCAACGAAGGCGGCGTGATCGTAAACATCAATACATCCGCGGCCGGCGCGGAGAAGCCGTCCTTCCATCAAATCCACATCCACAGTTCTTCTCACCTCGTCTCTTTCATTGATTTCGATGCGGACGGCAGACTGGAAACGCTCGTGCGACCCGGTCTGATTCTCAAAGGCTTGAAAGAGAAGCCAGTGCAAAGCGGGATTCAGTTTGGGAACTGGACAGTCGCCGACTTTAACAACGATGGCTGGCCAGACCTTTTCGCTGCTGGAGTTCAGAGCAGGCGCGCACGCTGGACCGGCCCCAGACAGCTCTACAGGAATAACAACGGGAGGCTGGAAGAAGTCTCAACCGAAAGCAATCTCCTCGGCGGCTATGTCGGCGGCATTCCCAAAGCCGCCGATTTCAACAATGACGGGCATTTCGACCTTTACGTCTTTGGAAGCACCAACAAGGAGAAAGACAAATCAAAGAGAATCAGTTACTCGATGAGACTCTTTCTCGGTGACGGCAACCTCGGTTTTCGAGACGTTTCAGAAAAGGCAGGCATCGCCGGGTCTAAACAGAAGCCCGGGTACAGTCATGTTTACGTCGCTGACATCGATAACGACACGCACCTGGACATCATCAATCAAGGCAACTACGGAACCTACTGCTGGAGGAACAACGGAGATGGCACCTTCTCTGTGCTGCCGAAGGCCGTGACCGGCGCATGGACATCCAGCTCTCATCTGCGTTTCGATGATTTCGACATGGATGGCCGTCTGGACATTGTAACAGCCGCCACCGGAGCGAAATGGAAAGATCGTCTGAAGTCGATTCGTGTCTTCCGGAACACCACCAAGACCCAGGCCCATTGGCTCAAACTTCAGCTCCGCCAGCAAGGCGGCAACACGATGTGTATCGGCGCGGTTGTTACTGTCTTTGAGGCTGGGACGAAAACCATCATTGGGAAACGCATGCTTTATACCGACACCGAAGGCAACTACCCACGCCTGCACTTTGGCCTCGGCAGGAACGAAAAAGTAGATGTTGAAGTCATCTTCCCCACAACAAAAGAAACAGAGCTCTACTCAGGGCTGGCTGCCGATCGCTATGTCGTGCTGCGTCCCGACGGCAGCGTGGTGGATGTCACATTTCATGACTGAAGCTTTGAGACCGAATCAGAGCCACGACGCGCGCTCGTCTTTCGCGCTTCGTCATTCTCTATTCCCCCACGGGTAGTTCTTCATTCGTCATTGCCATCCGGTTGCCTGGTCCTGGAATTCTGCTTAAATGCCCGGCCTTTAATCGGGAACGCAAGCCCTGTTGTTGCAACGCTTTTCAGTCAAAAGCTTTGCCATAACCGGGCCTCACCCGCGACACGGAATTTCCACTTATATTGAGAGGTTATTAATGGTACGCCTTCGTCTGAAGAGAGTTGGGCGGAAGAATCGAGCCTGTTATCGCATCTGCGCATTCGATCAACGTACACGGCGTGATGGTAAACCCATCGAAGAGCTCGGTCGCTATGACCCGCTTATGCCCGATGAATCGCGCCAGATTTCTCTGAACAGAGAACGTATCATCCACTGGCTGGATGTCGGCGCTCAGCCCACTGACACCGTGGGCAGCATCCTCAGAAAACACGGCATCGACCCCACGCCCGGCCGCAGAGGGAAGAGCTGAGCCAAAAATGATTGTTGATGTTCTGACGCTCTTCCCGGGAATGTTCGAGGGAGTGCTGTCGGAGAGCATCCTGAAGATCGCCCGTGAAAAGGGCGCTATCGAGGTCAGGCTGCATAACATTCGCGACTATACCGAAAACAAACACCGCAAGGTCGATGATAAACCTTACGGCGGTGGCCCCGGGATGCTGATGACACCGCAGCCCGTGGTCGACACAGTCGAAGCTGTCCGAGGTGATGATGAAGAAGCGGAATTAATCTTCCTGTCACCTCAAGGAGTTAGATTCAATCAGAAAGTTGCCGGCGAATTGGCCGGCATGAAGCGACTGATTTTAGTGTGCGGTCGCTATGAAGGTTTTGACGAAAGAATCCTGCTGGCACTGAAGCCCAGAGAGATTTCCGTCGGTGACTATGTGCTGACCGGTGGAGAGATTCCGGCCATGGCCGTTATCGATGCAGTTGCCCGATTGTTGCCCGGCGTGCTGGGCGATCCTGATTCAGTATCGAACGATTCTTTTCAAGATGATCTTTTGGATTTTCCTCAATACACCCGCCCGCCGGAATACCGGGGGCTAAAAGTGCCGGACGTCCTGCTTTCCGGCAACCACCAGGAGATTTCCCGGTGGCGCAGCGAACAGGCCATCAAGAGAACCAGGCAGAAACGAGCAGACCTGCTGAACAACGAAGGAGAGCCAACATGAACCGCGTAGTCCAGGAATTCACAAAAGCCCAGCAGAAGACAGATCTCCCCGACTTGGCTGTCGGCGATACCATCGAGGTAGGCATCAAGATCGTCGAGGGCGAACGCGAACGTGTGCAGAAATTCGCCGGCACTCTGATCGCCATGAACGGATCGGGCATCACCCGCAGCATCACCGTTCGCCGCATTGTCGCGGGCGAAGGCGTGGAATGCGTCTTTCCGCTCCATTCGCCAAGAGTCGACACTATTACAGTGATTCGCCACGGCTCTGTGCGTCGCGCCAAGCTCTATTTCCTGCGTGACAGAGTAGGAAAAGCCGTCCGTCTGCGCGAGAAACAGACCCGGAAAAAGAGCGACTGACGGAGAGTCATTTTCGAAGAAGGGCAGCCCTCGGGTCTGCCCTTTTTTATTGGATTTTGACTTACAAGAAATTACCCACCTGTTACTGGGCATTGACAAGCATCAGAGCGGAATTCGTATGGTCTGCACAGCCCCTGATCTCTTCGGATTACAGACATTCGAATGCTTTTTCTAACCTCCATATTGGCTGTCTCCTGCTTTGGTGAAACCGCATACCTGAAGACATTCAACCAGGCATGGTATGCGGAGAATGCGCAGAGGAATCTGAATTCCGCCATCAAACTCTACAACCAGGTGGCTGAATCCGCGGGGCAGGCCGGTGATGAGGAACTGGAATCCCGAGCTTTCCTGCGCATCGGTCTCTGCTACGAGCGATTGCAGAAAAAAGACGATGCCCTGCGCGCTTACCAGAAAGCGCTGCGACTCAAGAAGGAAGATCTGAAAAGCTTTGATGCGGCCCTCGCTAAACTGGGCAGCCCGGCAGGGCAACTGATCAACCTGGATGAATTCCTTTCGCAACTGCCCGAAGAGATTCAGAAAAACATCTGCGATCATTTCTACACTCGCGCGGAAACCATTCAGAACGACGCGCCGGAACAGGCAATCCAGATTTACCGTCGAGCGGTGCAGGTGAGTAAATTTCTCAAGCAGCACGAACGCGCAGGATTCGCGCTTTCCTTCATCGGAGACCTGTTTCGCCGGCAGGGCAGGTTCCGCGACGCCTTGAAAACTTATAAAGAGGTGGAGACGCAATTCGATAAGGAGACCGCGGTCCTCGCCTGGAATTACATCCGCATTGCGGAGACCTTCCGCCTCCTCAACCAGCCCGAAGATGCCCGCAAAGCCTACGCAGCGCTTCAGGACGAGCGTTTTGCCAGGCAGGTACAGCCCAGGCTCTGGTCACAGCTCTGGCTCGGGGATACCTACCGGGTCATGAAGGATCTGGAAAACGCAAAAAAGACCTGGTCGGAAATGATAGAGGAAGAAACACTGCCGGAGCGGATCGCAAAAATGCTGGCGACAGGCGAACCCGCCATATTTTCACAAGAGCCGGAGGATCCTTTTGCCAATGACGTTGCCTACTTTATTGCCGTCAGAGAATCGATGGCAGGAAATGGCGATGTCGCAGCAGAGGCCCACAAACAATGTATCGAGCTTTCGCAGGGCTTCGACTGGCCCCGACAACTGGCCGAACAGGAACTGAAGAAATGATTCATCGGGAATCTGGGATCAGAATCTGGAAGCTGGATTCTAGATTCAGGATTCACCATCATTCCATCATTCACCAACACTCCATCATTTCATTCCCCATCATTCATAGCCTTCCCCTTGACGTAACTATCGAATTTCTCTAATCTCAAAAACTTGTGCAGCAGATGCGAAAACCCGTCGGAAAGTTCATGATTTATCCGAATCAGGGCAGATAGACGGGGGTTCCTGCATATCGCTGACATTCAAGGACGAACGTAATGAAAAAGCATGCCGCTCCTCTGAAGCAACCGCGCGGGTTTACGCTTGTTGAGATGCTCGTGGTCATCGCGATCATTTCCGTACTCGCCGCTATCCTTCTCCCAACACTGAGCAACGTACGGCAGCGTGCCAAGATAGCGAACTGCATGAGCAATCTTCGCCAGATGGGGCTCGCGCTGACCCAATATGTAAACAACGATCGTAAAGACCTTTTTCCGCCCTGGCTGACCCTTCTTTCCACGACCCCTACGCCAGCAAATCCATACTTGCCTGACACCGATATTTATATATGCCCCAACGATCACAGCATGGGTATTCAAGGCGGGCGGCCTGATGACTTGCTGGATCCGGATTCCTATGCGGTGATTCAACAATTCGAAAATGCCGACGTCGACACCGGAGTAGGGGACCGCACCGGCATCGACGTCACCGGCGCAGAAACAAATTCCACAAACGGCGGGGTCGATTGCAGTTATCTGTTCGAGATGAACGGCGAAGAATGTGAGTGGTTGAATGGAGACACTGGCTATATAGAAGATCCTTCCTATAACCGGCTTCGCTCCGACCCTGAAGAGGTCTCGTGGTACGAAGCCAAGATGGTCCAAGTGCGCGGATATAAGGACTATGATGTCCCTTCATACCACGGTTTCGTGCCCATCGTGCGCTGCTTCTGGCACTGCGAATGGTCGACCATCGATGACAAAGACGTCACCCTTAATCTCAATTACAGTTGGGCCGTTCTGCGCCTTCAACCGCGATGGGAACGGGAATATGGTGATGCCGAGTAAAGTTGAGAACACCAGCTATTTGATCCAAACAACACAGCGGAGTCTGATTTTGAAATTCCTGCTACTGACCCTGACATCTGTTTGCGTGCTGTTGCTGCCGGCCAAATTAGAGGCCGAAGCCAACCCCGCCAAAGACAAGGAACTGCAGATCCTTTACGACACGGCCCGCGAGTTTTATTCACAGAACAAGTTCTACGGGGCACGCTCCCTGTTTCAGTCCATTAAGGATGTGAAGCCTGGTTACAAGAACATCGCCTACTACCTCACCGCGATTGAACGAGAAATCGAGACCAGGAAGAGCGGCAAGACAATTAACAACAGCTCGAAGCTCAGGGGCTGGTACCGGGAGGGCGTACAGCTCTTTAAGAAGGAACATTTCGCAGAGTCCCGTGAGCGCTTCCTCGCCATCATGGAGCTCGACCCGGGCTATTCCGATGCCGAAAAGTATTTTGATGAGTCGAATGAAGGTGTAGAGGCCGGCAAAAGCAAACCAGTGGTCGTAGTGAAGGTGGAGCCGAAGGAAGGGCCCCCCAAAGTCAAGACGGCAGTTGCCTCCAGCACCAAAGAACAGGTCGGCCGGTTACTCGATGCGGCCTATGCACTCGACAGCGCGGACAAGATAGCGGAAGCCATCCCCCTCGTGAAGCAGGCCTTGGAGCTCGATCCAACCAATCGCGAAGCCAAACGCCGTCTGGCTGAGCTCCAGGATAAGGACGCCGCACGGGGCCGAATCCCGGGTACAAACGCGACCGCAAAGGTATCCACATCCATGCTGGAAAGAGAGGCAGACGGCCTCTATCGCGAAGGCAAACTCGCCGAGGCGAAAACCGTTTACCTGGAGGTGCTTTCCCGCGATCCAGCCAACCGGCTTGCTTCAGCGATGGTTAACGTCATCAGCCGGTCCATGAGCGGCAAAACAGAAGAAAAGACTGAGGACTCCAGCCGTAAGGCCCTTCTGACCCGCGCAAGCGCAGCCATCAGAAAAGAGGAATACGGCTATGCCCGCGATCTTCTCGTGCATCTCATTCTCGAAAACCCCGATGATCAGGAAGCAAGAAAGCTGCTCCAGAGAATTGACCTGTCGCAGGCCAAGGAAAAATCCATAGAGAGAAAACGCGAACGGCAGATGGCCGACCTGGCCCGTTCCACCGAGGAATCCCGCCAGTTGTCAGAGCTGCGCAAACTGGCGTCCCTGCAGGAGTATGACCAGATCGCCCGCAAGACCGAGGAGCTCCTTAAAGTTCGCCCGCATTGGCCGGAGGTCGAGACCATCCAGGCCATGGCACTTCACATGGTTGAGAGAGACAAAGAACGTCGCTTAGAGCTACAAAGTAAGCTCTCAGATCACCGGGCCCTGCGCGAAGTCGATGAGGCAGGCATTCCACCCGAAAAGCCATCTCCCGTGGCGCGACCGGAGCTCATCGTCCACAAAACAAAATTCGATCTGGACACCATCAAGGAGAAGCTGCAGCAAAAGGTCTCCGTCAACCTGGTCGAAGCAGACCTCAGCTACGTGCTCGACCTTCTGTTCCGTGCGACAGGCGTCAACATTGTCGCCAACCCGGAGACGCTCGCGGATCAGCAGATCACGATACACGTAGAGCAGATGCCGCTCAGGGAGCTTTTGAGCTTTATCAGCCGCACCTACGGCATTCTCTTCAGCGCGTCCGATTCGGCCGTATGGGTCACCACACCCGACCAGCCTTTCCTGGAAACACAGATCCGGCATCTCGGCGCAGGTCTGACGGATGTCATCGAGCAGACAGAAAGCTCCACCTCCGATGTCGAAAAACTGCTCGAGAGATTGCCCGAGCTCATTGAATGGCCGGACGGCAGCACCTTTTATCTCGACCGCAAGAAAAACATCCTCTTTTTGCGCAGCACGCCGGAAGCGCTCGAGAAGGCAAACCTACTGATTGATGAACTGGACAAGCCGCCGCTCCAGGTGCTGATTGAAGCTTATTTCATCGAGCTCTCCAGCGACGATTTCAGAGACATCGACGTCGATTGGAATCTGACCTCCGATTTCGGCGTCCTCGCTAAGAACGGAGCGAATAAGGTGCAGGTAGATGCGGGCACGGGCACCCAGTTCACCGGGCTCACCCGCCCCGATGGTCGCCTACAGGACGGCGTCTCGCTTACCCTTTCCGGTATCCTGACCGACCCGCAATTCCAGTTGGTAATGACCGCGCTGCAGGAAACGAATAAGGCCAAAACGCTCTCTGCGCCGAGGGTGCTCGCCATGAACAACTACACCGCGGAGATCGAAGTCCTCCAGGACCTCATGTACATCGAAAACTATGAAGTGGACCGGGCGGACATCTCTGGCTCCACAGTCGGTGCCGTCGACCCGAATGTTGTTGGGACCACCACTGGTCTCACCAGTGAGCCCATCATCATCCCGCAGTTCGCAGATGGTGATGAAATTGGCTTCACGCTTCGGGTGACGCCGAGTGTGGGCGAAGATCACCGCAACATTACTCTCGTCCTCGAGCCTGAAGTCACAGAGCAGGTAGACGTTCTGACCTTCAACCTCGTCATTCCCGGTTTCGAGGGCGACGCGCCCATCGAACGCCCCATCATCAGTACCCGCCGCATGACCACCAAGGCCACGATTGAAGACGGCTCCATCCTGGTGCTCGCAGGGCTGATGAGCTCCAAGCTCCAGAAACGGTTCAGCAAGATCCCCATTCTAGGCGACCTGCCATTCTTCGGCGGGCTGTTCCGATCGGAGAGCGTCGGCGAAACGAGAAAGAACCTGCTCATCTTCGTGAAAGCCACCCTTGTCGATGGCTACGGCCGCAATTACTCGGACGAGCTGGGTGAAGATGAAGTGAACCCGTTCGAGCAGTCGTCCCTGCTCAAAAAAAACCAGCCCGAAACGCTTGGTTCGACTCCGCCAATCCGGATACTTAACAGCAAGACCAGATAACGGTCCTCAGAATCACCTCACTTAAAGGTCTTCCATGTCTCAAGTCGTAACTGGAATCGACATCGGCACTCATTCCATAAAGGTCGCCCAGATCCGGCAGACCGGTAAAGGCATCATGCTTACCGGCGTCGGCAGCGTTCCCCTGGAAGACCTCTCGAATGCCCCCGATGGCAAACGCAAAGATGCAAAGATCGGGCTTCTGTTGCGTGACCTCATGAATGAATCCGGCGTCCGCAGCAAATTTGCCGTGACGTCCGTGCCGGGAAAAAGACTCTTCTATCGTTACGTCCATGTGCCGCCCGTCCCTGCGTGGAAGCTCAAGGCTCTCATGCAATACGAGATCGAAGAAGAGAGTGATGATACCTCCTCCGGGGATGTCTCCTACGATTACAGGCTGCTGGATCTGCCCACCAAGGCAGCGGAATTCACGGTTATGGTCGCCATGGCAAAGGGCGAGGTGACGGACCATGTGATCGATGCGATGAGCGAGGCCAGCGTCCGCGTTCAGGATATCTTTCCCGGAGCGACCTCCCTGTTCAATGCCTGGCGCAATACTGCTGAAGGCGAAGTGGAGGAAACTTCCGTCATCCTCGATATCGGCGCCGACAGTATTGACATGATCATCCAGAGCTTCGGCCGTTTCTTCTTCACTCGAACGCTGAGCAACGCAGGAAACGCCTTCACCGATGCGCTGCAGCAGGAGTTCGAGCTGCCCTTCCGCGAGGCAGAGAGCCTCAAGATCGAACGCGGCAAGATCCTGCCATTCGATATGGACGATGATGACGAAGAGGAGGAGGGCGCCGCACGCGATTATAACGTGCGCATATCCGATGCACTTTCCCACGTAGCCGATGACCTGGCCAATGCGGTTCAGGCATCGCTGATGTTCTGCCGAACCCAACTGAAGCTGCCAGCCCTCAAGGTGGACAAAATCATCCTCTGCGGCGGCGGTTCCATGGTCGATGGCCTCGATGAATACCTCGGTGCGCGGTTGCGCTATGACGTCGAATACTTCGATCTCCACGGCTCCATGCAGACGCACAAACTGTATGGCATCCAGGAAAAGGCGATGGCCGAAGGGGCCGGACGGTTCGCCACGGCTATCGGCCTTGCGCTCACAGGCCTGAGGCGCCATGAGGATATCACCATCAGCCTGTTGCCGGAGAAAGAAAAGAATCGCCGAAATTTCCATCTCACCGACAAATACCTCTATTACGGGGCCGCCTGTGTAGCCGCTGCGCTTGGCCTCTCCATGTATGCTTCGCTCAAGATGGGGAATGACCTGGGCAACAAAGAAAAGCAGCTCCATACCGCGCTGGAGGGAGCAAAGGAAAAGGCCAAAACCACCGAAACAAAGCTGGATGAACTGACCAAGCGTATGGACAAAGTGGACGCCATGCACCTGAGGGCGAACAGCTCATCAGAAACGTTCAGCCTCCTCACACTTCTGTCCGATCCGGCAATTGTGCCCAAACAGATAAACATTACTGAGATCGCGTTTGGCGATCTGGATCCCATCCATGTCCAACAGAAAAAGGCCCAGAGTAAAGAACCTATTGAGCTGCCCTCCGAAAGGCTGGTGATGGTCAGCGGGCTGGTCAGAACCGTGATACCTCCCCCCGTGACCCAGGAACAGATCGAGAAAAGGCAGCGGCCCGATCCACCAATGGAAAACTACGCCGAAGGGTTGCGGATCATTGAAAAATTGAACGATAACCTGATGCAGAAAAAGGATGTGATTTACCGGGCATACGTGCGCTCGGCCAACGCATCCCCAGCCAGGGAAGAAGCCGGGGATGCGCTTCAATTCAGCATCGGTATCGACCTCGCCCCCAAGACCGTCGAAGCGCGCCGCTTGTTCGCCAAACTCGCCCGGAAAGGCACTGAAGAGGAAGCCAAATAATGCGATTCTGGGAAGAGAACAAGAAGCTGATCGTTTTTGCCGGGGTGTCTCTATTCACACTCCTGCTGTTCCTCTATTGGTCCCTGTTCCCGTGGCCTTTCGGCAATAAGACGGCACCAAACTATCGGCGGGTTCTGGCCTGGCCCTGGGGCAAACCGGCCGCCATCACCGAGCGAAAAGTGTTGGGTCTGGTGGGCGCACTCAAAGCCTACTATCCTGACGAAGAGCTCGATCCCGTGTGGCACTCGCCCACATCCGAAGCCATGTACGAGATTGGCGAGATTGTTGGCATGCCTGTCAGTCGCAAAGACCCAGCTCCCAACGCCAAGCCGGAAGATGGCACCGTTCCTCTGAGGGATTTTCTGAAGGATGTAAACGACTACGAAACCGAACTGGGCAACCGGTATGACAAGCTCCAGGAGACCCTCTCTCATGTCACCTACCAGCCATACCGAACTCCAAAGTGGGAACTGGCTGAAGCTGGCTTTTATTTCATGCAGTTGAAGCAGCAAGTGCAGGCGGAACTCAACAAGATCGTCAAGGAGTTGGAGAAGACCAATCCACACAGAGGAACAATTGCATATTCGTACGATCTAAGGCTCGGCTACAACTTTGTGAACCCGCCAACAAGGGCAAAAGCCACTTTCCTGCTGATTCAGATGGGCATCATTCGTGACGTCATCGAGCTCGCGTTTCGATGCGGCATCATGCGGGTTAACAGAATTTTACCAGCACAGAAAATGGACAAGCGCGGCAGCAAAGGCGAGATTTTCTTTGAGGAATACCCCACCGGTTTCGCGATGAATGGCGACTTTCCTTCCATCAAGAAATTCTTGAATTCTCTGGATGGCGTGCATGGAAAGCTCGTGATCGACACCACATCGAGACTGTTGTTCGTCGATCGGGGCAGCAAGCACGGGCTTCGCGACGGAGAACGGCTCATCATCACCCGCGGTAAAGAGTTCGTTGCCACTGCATCTGTCGAGGCCATACAACCTGAAAAGGCACAGTTGTCGTTACATGAGTTCAACGACGGCTTCAAAAAGCTCGAGCCCCAGACCGGCGATCGCGTCTGGAATCACTTTTATGTCCTGCGAACCATGAAGATGGCCCCAATCACCCAGAATCCGATCGATGCCCAGGCCGACATGCTGAAAGTGGATATTAAACTGGCAGCCGTTAGATTTACCGAAGGTGAAACTGTCAAAGGCTCTGGTTCTTCTTCGAGGAAGAAGGGGAACAAGAAGGGCAAAGAATCCGGTTACAACTACAAATGGTGAGGTAACGCTCTATGGGAGGATCACTCAAAACCATCCTCGGCGTAAACAAATTCCAAACGGTGTTTGTTACAAGCGCTGTCTTTCTTTTCTTTGTCTGCGTTCGGACCTATGCTCCATTCCCGGAGTTCATTATGCCGCAGACGCAGGTGGTCGAGGATGAGCCTCTCCAGCAGACGTCCGTCTCCGTCGCCGCACTCCTCGAAGTCGGCCCGCACTGGCTTGAAGACAGCCGTGATACCTTTCGCGTGCATCCCGATTTCAGTACAAAGATCATCGCCCCGCCCAAACCCAAAGAGGTAGACGAACCAGTCATACCGCCGCCCCCGATTGAAGTGGAAGATGACCCCACCCCTCCTTTGAGAGAAGTCCCGGAACTGGCGGAAAACGAGATTATCGATCGCCCGCCGGTAGAACCAAAGCCGGAGCGAATCTTCCCCATGGATCAACTCTCCATGGTAAACCCGGTCACCGTCACCCGGCCTGAGCCACCCAAGATCAAGATCAAACCCAAAACAAAACCCAAACCCAAGCCAGGTGTCGTGCCCACGAAGCCCAAAGAAGGCATCGGCCGCGAAACTCTTACCCCGGAGCCCGAGCCCGAAGTCGAACCCGTCGAGCCCTATGAGCTGCCCTTCCAGTTGCAGGGCATCATTCGCGCCAACCAGGAGAAAGGCCCCCTGGTCATCCTGAAAGATAAAGAGAGCGGCAAGCGGGTCCGCCGCTATCAGGGCCAGAAATTCAATGGAGTTGTCATAAAAAAAATCGGCCCTGGCACCGTGGAAGTGGAAGTTCCCGATGAAGACCTCCAATTCCGCTACGTGGACACCATGCACAAGTGGCTCCCGATGTAAGCCGCTTCACCGATCAAACAACCAAAAGCCCCAGCTTCCCCGCTGGGGCTTTTTTTGTGCATGTAACCCAAATCAACTTCTTGTGTCCTGTATGTAAAGACACATTGTCGAGACATCCTGAATGGTAAAGTCCGTTATCGATGAGGAAGAGAAAAAGCTCCCGACGAATCCAGGGAAACTACGAATGAGGAAACAGGTTTAAGATCTTTCATGAGCGAGAAGGTCCCCACGTAAAAGTCAGTTCTTTCTCTCTTTCTTCATTCGTTGTTTCCTTGAATTCGTTGGAAGCCCTTTTCCCCATCCTCTCTTCCCCCGTCCATATACTTTCATTCTTCCAGAGGTAATCATGAACGGCCCACTCAAAACCTTCTGCGGCCTTAACAAATACCAGATGTTCTGCACAGTATGCGCGGGCTTACTCATCTTCGTCTGCTACCGAACGGCCCAGCCCTATCCGGAGTTCCAGGTACCGACCACACAGCTTGTGCAGAAACAGGCGCTGCTCGCATCTAACGTTTCCATCGAAGAGTTCCTGCAAGTCGGGCCGCACTGGGCAGACAACAGCAGAGATACCTTTCGATTGCATCCGGATTACACTCAGAGAATCGAGACGATCAAGATTGCCGGTCGCAGAAGTCTGCCCCGGCCCAATCCACGTAAGCCCCTCCATGGAAAGACCGGGAAAACGGCAGGAGAAGATACTCAGACCGGCCAAAACCAAGAGCGCTTCGGTGCAAGCAGTGTGCGCAAAGACTTTCTCGACCAGTTACAGAAAGCATCTCGGGCCATTCCGACCCGCCCCGAGAGTCAACAACATTTGAGCTCTTCAGTTTCTGAGCCGATCATCCTGAGCCCCACGACCACACCCATTCCACCTGTCACCGAATTCGCAGTGCAATTCGCAACCGTCGACCCGCCGGTTGCCGACGATCCTTACACACTGCCCTTTCGTCTGGAAGGCATCGTCAAGGCAAAAGAGAAGGCCCCGGCACTGGTCATCCTTCACGACCTGCACAGCGGCAAGCGTTTTCGCCGATTCCAGGGACAGAATTACGAAGGCGTCATCATTCGCAAAATAGGGCCGGGCACAGTCGAAGTGGAAGTCCCTTCCGAAAGCCTGCAGATGCGCTACGTAGACACCACCCACCGCTGGGTTACGATGTGATTCAATTGTCGCGTTCGGGGCCCTGACTCTACCTGAATTGGTCTTTCCTTGAATGCCCGAATCTACGAATCCGACCTGGACTACCGTGATGATCCGGTCGTCGTGCTCGAAAACGATATTCTCCTTGCCGCCTTTGACGTGACCCGTGGCGGGCGATGCATGACCCTCCTCGACAAGCGGTGCGCCATCGATTCTGTCGCCAATAATCGTTGGCAGGAAACGGGAATCGGTCTGCTCGATGATTTCAACGGAAACGGACTCTATCCCGCGCCGTTCCGGCTGGCCCTAGTCGAGCACCAGTGCCGGCAGGTGCCCGGAGGCGTGGAACTGGTGATGACGACCATCGAGCGGCGCTACAAGACTGTGCCCTTGGATGTGAGACTGACCAAACGGGTGAAGCTGAGGAATCGGTCAACGCGGCTGGAGGTGACTTACGAATTGAGCAATCGAACTCGCCGCAAACTTGCTCTCGATCTGAACATCTGCAATTTCGTTCAGCCCTGGGGCGAAGAAATGGAGATCGCTTATCCGACCCCGGATGGCGTGCAGACCAAGAAGGCCGGGGGAGGATGGATGCTGTTCCGGGAGGAAAACCTCTCTGGTGGCTGGTGCGCCGCCTTTGGCCCGATTAGCGGGCGGGGCATCCGCATCGACGCTGACTTTCGGCAGGTCAAAGCTTACTCGGCCTATGCGCGCGGGTCTGGGTTTTCGATCGACCTGGACACTTTCATCCGCTGCGTTTCACCGAACAGGTCGCTCACTTTTCGCTTCAGTGTTGAGGCACTTCAAGGCTGTCACGATCCGGCCGATGTAGTTCCCGAGGGTTCCACGCGGAAGTTTCTGAATCGGCGTGAAGCTTCGTCGATGCAAATTGCACGGTCCCTTCCTGCCGCTGGCCGATTTCTGAAGAAGATCCGTTCGCTGAAAGCTCCCGGACATCCCCGCCTGCTGTTCAACAGCCAGGAACAGCACGAGCTTCGCCGGCCTCGTGACCACGCAATCCCTCAGGCCCTGCGCGACCACGCACTGAATGTGGCGGATCGTATCCTGACCCTCGACATGCCGAGTCACACCCCATCACAGTGTTCACTGCTCCACCTCGCCTATGCCTGGCTTCTCACCGGCGAGAAGAGATTCCTCCACGCGGCAAAATCCGGTCTCCTGAACCAGGCAGAACGCCCGGCTGATGGGCCGATGCCCCGCGCCATTCTCTACGACTGGCTGCACTCGGACCTTACCGCGGGCCAGCGGCAGAAGATTCGTGAAACGGATCTGCCCGGTCTGCGGGACGCTTACCGGACCTACGTCTCGGCAGCGGGTCATCATCCACGAGGACTCATGGGCACGGGCATGAAGCGGCACTGCCCTAATCCCATCTCGTGGATGGAGGTCGTACCTTTCGGGCTGGCCGGACTGGCTTATCTCGGTGAAATCCCGGATGCGCCTGCATGGATTGAGCTCGCCCGCCGCACAGCCATCGGCTTCCTCGAGTATTTTGAGGAAGAGGTCGGAAAAGACGGCGAGTATTTTGAAGGCTCGACCTACTATTACGCCTTCATGCCTTCCTTTGTGACCTTCCTGGAAGCGCTCAGACGAACGACCGGAGAAGACCTGTTCAATTACAACGGCTGGCTCAGAAAGAACCTCGATTGGATCACCTTCTGTTCGTTGTCCGGTAAGCAGATGATTCCCTTTGGTGATTCGTCCGGGCGTGGTGGTTGCCTCGGTGTTCATCAGGCCACGTTTCTTTATTTGATGGCCCGTCGTTTTCAGCACGGGGGCGCACAGTTCGCCGCTGACCAGCAGGCGGAAGCCAGTCTGGAGTGGTGGAAAGAGGATCGCGATTCATCGGAAAAGAATCAGGCCGAGCCCAAAGCCGATTTTGCCATCTGGGCCGACCTCTGGCGCGACCCCGGTCTCGTGCCCCAAAAGCCATCAGGCAAGCTCACCCGCCACTACCAGGGCTGTGGTTGGGGAGTGATGCGCCAGGGATTTGATGACGATGACCTGGTGGTCGCCATTCAAGGCTGGAAGACGGTCGGCCATTGCCACGGCATGCAGGGGCATTACGTCGTTGCTGCGAAGGGCGAGTTCATCATGACCGATCCCGGCTACATCCTTCACAGCCCCCTTCATTCGGCCCGATGGCATAGTCTGCTCGTCGTCGATGGACAGGAGCAGTTCGACTGGGATGCCGAGCATTTCCAGGTCAGCCCGGCCGGCTGCCTTCGCCTGGTTGATTCAACATCCCATCACGATCATTTTGTTGCCGACTTGACGATGAATTACCGCGGCCTCCTGCAACTGTATCAACGTCACTTTTTTTATCTCAGGCCGCACACCATCGTTGTCATTGATGATGCCCATTCGGCCGAAGAGCGCCGGTTTGAATCGTATGTCCAGTGCGCCGGGCCGCCCAGGCGAGTGAGAGGCGGTTACCGTTTTGACGCGGCCGGCCGCCGGGCTTTCATGAACTTCTTCGCGTCTGACTCGTGGGGATGGCAGGTGAATGAGTGCATGGACAGCGCCTGGCCGCAGTACGCTCTTGCACTTTCGTTGAAGATGCCGGCCCGGCAGTTCCTCTCTGCACTTGTCATTCAAATTCCAGACGGCCAGAAGCCGGCGCCGGTGACCGGCGTCATAAAAGGTGATGAACTATCTCTCAGCTTACAGCGCGGTAAAACGGAAGAGCGGATCCATTTTCATTCTTTCGGATCCGATAAGAGAAAAGAGTTGCCCGGCGATGGCGTAGAGATTCAGTGCAGACCAATGCGACCAGGCCGCGTGTGATCATTCGTAGCAGATGGAGTTTCATTCGGATTCCCCGTCCGGATAGCGCTTCGCCTTCACCCCGGTGACGTACTCGTAGAGGGCGAAAAGGTTGTCGTGGGGTACTTCCGGGCCGACGGTGTTGTCCGTCAGGATGATGAGACCTCCGTTGCGTTCTTCACTCAGGTCCAGGCATCGCTGAGCCGCGGCACGAACGTCATCCGGCCTGCCGAACGGTAATGTCTTCCGACACGAGATGCTGCCGATGATGAGGAGCGGGCGTCCCTTGCGGTCCGTCATCTGTGCAAGCTCTTCGAGCGGGTTGTTGTGCGCGGGGTCGTCCATGAATTCCTGCATGCCCTGGAACCCGCCGACGCCGCAATCGAGCAGGTCTTCGCGGATGGGCTTGATGTTGCCGTCCGAGTGCCAGACGATTCGGAATCCGGATTCGACCAGAGGCTCGAAAGCATGTTTCAAGTGCGGCATAAAGATGCGGTGGAGAAGCGCCGGCGAAGTCATCGGCCCGCGATTGCCGCAGATGTCCTCGCCGTACCAGACGACTTTGGGATAGGCGTTGTCCTCGAATACCTTCACCAGCGCCTCATTCCAGAGCCTGGCCATCACGCCATCATCGGCAAACAGCTTCTCCATTTCGCTTTCATAGAGGGCGAGGGCACACAGAAAGTTCTCATAGCCAAAGCTGCTGAGCCGGCCGTGAAAGCCGACCTCCCGGTGTAGACTCCAGGGCAGCCAGAGCCGGTCGTCGCCGGCCTGCGCCAAACCCGCCTCGTATTTTGCCATGATTTCGTCGTAAGCTTTCTGCGCATCGAATTGGCTGACCTTTTCCTCCACCGGCGGTTGCTCACGGACGAATGCCAACACATCCTCCGGTGATTGAAAGGGTGAAGGTTCCCCGCTCATGAGTCCGAAATTGCTGACGCTGCCATCGCCGAGCTTGGCCGAATCCTCCGGCCGCCTCGGGAGCGTGGAACAGCCAACGACATCGACGCCAAGATTCCGATAGACGCGCCGTATGCACTTTTCCGAATCGCTCCACCACGGCCTGATGCCACCGGCCGCCTCAATGAACGAGCCATGGCACAGCATGCCGCCCATGATGGGCGCCCTGTCCGGACCTTCAAAGTTCAGCGCACGGAGTGTTCTTTCTTTACCGTTCACCTTCATTTCTCCTGATAGATGTAAACCGGACCGGCCAATCCGCCGGTGCCCAGTTCGTAAAGCCTGATGCGGCGCCCGGCGATCGTGACTTGGTTGTCCCCCGGCTTGACTGCCGAGGTGATGTCAAAGGAACCGGGCTTACAGTAGTTGATGAATTCTTCCACCTCCTTGCCCTCTTCCAGGTAGGGATTCAGTTTCTTGTCCGGGTTGACGTACGGGATGTGTTTGCCGTTCACGTAAACGATGGCCCCGCCGTCGGTGCGGCTGATCCACAGGTACACCTTCTTTCCCGCCGGAGCTTTTGGAAGCTTGACCGTGGCACGGTTCCACACCGTTCCGTAGTAAGTCCACAGGCCGAGGTCTGACCGGGTGTCGACCGTGATATCGCGCGTCTTCCAGGCTTTGTCGTCGAGACCCATTTTGAACCAGGCTTCCTTCTTGCCGGCGCCCTCCTTATCCACCTTATAACGCCACTGCAGGATCGGCCTGGGTGTCAGGATGCGGAAATTTTTCGCGATCCGAGAAGCGTCATCATAGGTGTGTCCCATGAACGCGGGCATGTATCGATGCATAAAGAAAGCAAAGGCAAATTCAGTCTTGTACTTTTTCCTGAGGGCGGTCCACGTCTCCATCCAGCGATCTTTGTCGCTGCCGAGGTCCGCCAACCGTCCTTCATACAGGTCCCGGTACATCTTCATGAACAGCTCAAACTCCTTAAGCGATTCGTTCACAAACTGAACCCGCTTCTTCTCCATGTCGGTCTTGCCGGCTTTGAGGGCCTCGTCCATCGCGGCGCGGGCGTTGCGCATCACCTCGGGAGTGAAGCGTTCGAGATAACCGAAGATGCCTCCCGCATGCTCACTGCAATCGGTCCACGCCCGGTCGAAGGTCATCCAGTAATCTCTCATGGGGTCTGCCGCGCTGCCGTAGAAGCGCGTAAACATCTCATCAATGATTTCCTTCGGGTCGGCAGTGGTGTACCAGGACAGGCGGATGCCGAGATAGAGCCCGGGCATACTGGCTTCGTAAGAGGGCATTGTTTCGGGCCGCCACATCTTCCACCCGGCCTCGTAAACAATGGGCAGTTCTTCGCTCCACTTTGTGATCAACGGGAACGGTGCGCTCACTTCCGCCAGGTGGAACCCGTAATCCCTGAACATCAGCTTGTCGGTTGCCTTGCCCCAGCCCTGCACAATCTCCCGAAGAGGCGACCTCGACTTACAGTTGGTGTTCATGAACGAGTGCGCCCGGCAGTACAGAATCGGAGCGAAGCTCCAGTAGATGCTCGGATCGGGTTTTTCGCGAAGGGGCGGGCGGGTGTACTGCTCATAGGCGATCGCGCCGAAAAACATTTCCGGGAACTTCGTATGCACCCGTTTGACGATCTTATTGACGAAATTGATGTATCGGTCCGTGATTGACATCTGGCCATATGCGGGATCGAAATCGCCCGCGTCCAGGGCCTTGCACTTGTCGCATTCGCAGAACCAGACGGTGTCCGCGGGCGCCAGGCCCTTGTGGCTCTGGTACTTCTCTTTCAACTGTTTGATGATGATGTCGCCGGTTGCATTGGCAGCACCGTCGCTGGCCCAGCAGATGCGCCCGCAAACTTTCCTTTCGCCTTTGACTTCCGCGTTCCAGTCCGGGTTCTCTTTGAGCAGGTGTATGTTGTCCTCATTACACAAGTAATAGGACTCGAGGCCGTGGCCACTTCCGATTGGCTGGATTCCCCCCAGCCGGTTCCTGCGGGCAAAGGTTTGCGGTCGAAACCATGTGTCACGCAGGATGGTGCCGGGCGTACCGGAAACATCCATTTTTTTCAGGCTGATGGTCTTCAGAGAGGGCAGGACTTCTCCCATTGGGCCGGGCATGTACCAGCGGCATCCGAGCCGGTCGAGCAATTCGTAAACAGCGTAGCTGGCAGCTTCGCGCGATTCCCCGATGAGACCGACACCCTTTCGGGAGACTTTTATCCGCCATGCCTGGTTGAACGGTGAATGTTTCTTCGGCTTGCCGAACCGTTCGATTGCCGGCGCCCCGATCACGATGGGAATCGTCTTGCTTCTGCGGGGAACGGGCTCGGTGACAATGGGAATGGCCGCGCCGGAGATTCGTTTCAGGACAGCGGCCAGATCCTTCACAGATTCCCGCAATCGCACCCGTGCCTTCTCAGCCTCCCGCTCCTGCACGGAGATGGCCTTGCCCGGCTTTTCTGACATGACGGCCGGTGCCGCATAGATCGTGGCGCGTGGCTCGCCGTCCTTGATGATCGTGACCCCGGCCTGGGACGGCCCCGCAAACACTGCCATTCCGCAAATCACCAGATTCCAGCGCATGTCGATTGTCCTCCGTTGGTCAGAATTTCTCACAAACATCTCAGGACGTGCCTGGTGACGTCAGGCTTCCTGTCGCCAGCTTGTCTGCCGTCACTCTCAGGCTCTGAGAAACTCGATTCATCGACACTCTGCCAGTTCTGATCGCCTTGATCAATCATGCGCATACATCCTGTGGCCGCGGGCTGCCAGCCTGCGAGCCGAGTTAGATTAATATGAGCTCACCACTTCACCCACCGCGGCCATCCCACCACCAGCTTCGGAGATCCTCGACCGCGGAACAAAGCGCATCTATATTCTCAGGAGGCGTGGGAGGGTAGATGCCGGCAATGAGCTCCATGCCCCCATCCGGAGAGCCGAGCTTTCGGACTTCCTCTTCGATCAGGTCGTGTATCTCTTTCCCGGTGCCGTAGGGGATGATGGATTGGCGGTCGATGTCCAGGCGGATGCACATTCGCCCCTTTACCTCGCGAGCCAGGTTGTCGATGCCGTTGACCAGGTCCTGCGGGTTGGTGATGGTGACTCCCGCCTCGATGAACTCGTCCGTTAATTCAAGCGTATGGCCGTCGCTGTGGAGGCCCACCTGGCAACCGGCTTCGCGACAGGGCTGCATCACTTCCTTGTACGCTGGCGTAATCCACTTGTGGAACATCTCAGGGCTGAGGACGGATGCCGTCTGTGTGCCGAGATCATCTGCAAACTCCATCACGTCGATGCCCATCGAGAGATACTGGTCGACGATGGTGCGGGTGTGCTTCACGATCATCTCTATCAACCGGTGCAGCCTCGGTTCGCCCGTGGCAAAGTCCATCATCAGGTTTTCAAAGCCGCGCAGGTAGTAAAGGCGCATGAAAAGGAACCCGTGAGTCACACCGCCGGAAGTGAGCTGGCCTTTCTGTTTCGCCTCTGCGTTTCTTTTCCTCTGAGCGTCCCAGTCCATCAAGTCCCGTTCCCCTTGAACCATCGAGTCAGGGGGGACGTAGTCGTCGAGCTTTGACCAGTCGTCGAGAGGATGTTCGACGACGATACCCGCCAGGCCGTCGATCTCCTGCTGCCAGACGCAACCCCATGCATCCGTGTAACGTTCGTGTTCACATGGTGCCGGTGTCGGTTTCTCTTGCCGCTTTTCGTATCCCGGAAAGAGGACCGGATGGCGCAGCAGTACTTCATCCAGTTCCACACCCAGCTCGTTCCAGGTCGCGCCGGAGATGTGAACATGGCTGGGAATCCATTCAGGCCCGGCGAATGAGGCGTTTCGGAGAAAGTTCTGTCGATCGGAAAGTGGCATGTTGTTACTCGTTAATTGTCTGTTCCGGTAGTCCAAGACGGATGTGGCGAACGCTCAGCACGACTGCGGACATACGTCGAAAGATGTTTCATTCATCACTGTCTTCGTCCCTTGCCGAGCCTGCTCGGCGGAACGCATGATACCGAAAATCGATGCTCGTCCGAGTGAAGAATCATCGCTCCACCGTAAACTCGTTGGGGCGCGTTTCGATCTTCGATTGATGTAGTGCAGAATCATTCCCTCCACCGAGCTCGGAAAGGGCGAGCCGACCTGGCCGGTACTACAGCGTTGGAATGGCAAACAAGCCGGCATGCACGATCATGTGAAGCCGTTCAAGCAGCCCCGACAAAAGGCGCCTTCCGCGACCGGATCATTTGAGAGATCAGTAACCATGGGTGAACAGGAGACTACGGCCATGAATCCCAGGGAGCGAGCATTGACGTCGCTGCGCGGTGGCCAGCCGGACCGCGTCCCAAAATCCATCGGTTTCACTCCAGGAGCTTTGCGGACGTTCCACAGAAACACTGGCGGCCAGAGCCCGGCCGAATTCTTCGAGCTCGAAGTCCGCGGCGTCGGACTGGCGCCTACTCGACTGCAGACAGATTTCTCCAAATATCACCAGACGTTGCCAGAGAGCGCGAGCATCGATGAATGGGGTATCGCCAGGGTGCCCGGTTCCTCCCACCATTTTGTCCGCTTGGAATTCCCCATGGAGGATTTCACCTCGGTCGAGCAAGTTGATGCCTATCCCTTTCCCGACTTGCTTGAGGACTATCGCTACTCGGAAATGTCTGAAAGTGCCAGGAAGATTCGAAACAACGGATTCGCGTCCAGCGCGACGATTGCGTCCCACAATTACGTGGCCGCGTGGCAGCTTCGCGGGCTTGAGCAGTTCCTGGTGGATATGAAGTCCCATCCTGCACTCGCCGAAGCCATCATCGACCGGACCACGGAGTTGAGCTGCCACATGGCTGCCAGCTTCGCAGAGGCCGGGATCGATGTCATCGTCTACGGGGAGGATATCGCGACGCAGCGCGGGCTGGTCATGAGCCCGGAGATGTGGCGCCAGTGGCTGAAACCCCGCCTGAAGCGAGTCATCAGCGCGGCACATCAGGCCCGGCCCGACGTGTTGTTCATGTATCACAGTGATGGCGATGTCACGGAAGTCATTTCGGAGCTAATCGAGATTGGCATCGACATCCTGAACCCTCTCCAGCCGGAGTGCATGGATGTCGCCCGTATCAAAGAGGAGTATGGCTCCGAGATCGCTTTATGGGGAGGACTCAGCGTGCAGCAGACCTTCCCCTTTGGCACTCCCGGAGATGTCAGGCGGGAGGTAGAGCAGCGCATGGAAACACTGGGCCGGAATGGCGGATACCTCATCGGGCCGTCCCACACCATCGAGCCCGAAGTGCCTTTCGAAAACGTCCAGGCATTCAAAGACGCGTTGGAGGAATTCGGGAGGTATTGAGAGGCGGCAATCTCAAATGGTGCATGCTTGACATGTTTCTCCAGATCGCACTACGCGGCAGCAGAATCCTCTTTCGAGAGCAGTGGCGGGTGACCGGGGACAGTATTTGTGGTCAGATGGCTTCATACTAAGATACTGAAAGTCGCGTCTTAACATTCGCAGGATATGCGTCATGCCCCGTGTAATTGAAACCGTTGCTCAAGGCAGGTTGATTGTCCTACCGGAAGATGTACCCGCCACGGCGCGCTGCATGGTCACCATCCTGGAAGATGACATCGAAGCGCTGCGCGGGCAGGCTGCTTTCTCGATCTCTGAGACCGAACAGCAACGAATGAGCAAACTGTTGCTCAAGAATCGGGAAGAGGGGCTCACGTCGGAAGAAGAAGCGGAATTGAATGCGATCTCCGCCGAATGCGAAACGACGTCCCTGGCAAAAATGCAGGCCCTCCGCATTCTGACGCAACTCGGTGAGCTTCCTGAAAACGCGTAATATCTTCCCTTTCGGGTCCTGCCTTTGGCCAGTCGCATTCCGGATACTCTCTACCATCAGGTTGCCGAGGACGCGGGGTTACAGTGTGGGTATTGCCGGATGCCCCAGCAACTGATCACCTACCGTCTGGAAGTAGAACATCTCCGGCCAAGTTCTAAGGGCGGAGAAGACAATAGAGAAAACCTTTGGCTGAGCTGCCACAAATGCAACAAGGTCCGCTCTAATCGCGTAAATCTAACAGATCCTCTGAGCGGCAAAGAGGTGGCCATCTTTAATCCCCGCTCCGACAACTGGCACGAACACTTCGCATGGGAAACCAACGGGCCACGTATCATCGGTCTCACAGTACGAGGTAGAGCGACGGTAGACGGGCTTCGATTGAACGATGATTATCACTTAACGGCACGTAAAGCCTGGATGGCTACCGGCCTCTATCCAAGGTAACTAACTTGTGTGATTGGCAGCGGGTTGGACCCGGGATCAGGCTAGGGATTCACTGCTGAACTTCTGCCTCATGTGCGTGTACCCCTTAATGACTTAAGTACAGCGAATGGCAAAGCCATCCAACGGATAGTTTAAGACGGTTTTAATCCGTGGGATGGCCTTGCCATCTGTGGCAAAAATCCCTCGGTTGCGGCCAACGGCTGCGGTAGGATGCCGGCGTGAGGAGCTACCCAAACTCCCGAATCGCTTCGACCATGGCACGGAAATTCTCCGCATCGACGTAGCTGGGGATGGAAGTGGAGCTGGCGGCTACGTACCCGCCGCCTGGCGAGAGGGCTTCCATCTTCGTGCGCACCTCGTCGCGAGTTTCTTCGGGCGTCCCCATGCACAGGATATTGATGTCGAAATTGCCACACAGACACAGCCGGTCTCCGAAACGATCCTTGAGCTGAAAAATGTCCATGGCCCCCGGTTCGATGGGATGGATGGCATTCATGCCCAGGGCGAGCCAGTCGTCCATGATGGGCATCAAGTCGCCGTCGCAATGCTGAATCCATGGCAAAGAAATCGCATCGGCGACTCGCTTCATGCGCGGCCAGAAAACATCGTGAAAGACCTGGGGCGACACAAACGGTCCAGTCTTGTGTGCAACGTCGTCCCCGCACAAGACAAAATCAAAACCGAGCTTCTGGTACAGACTGAGAACTTCGACTGTCCAATCAGAATATCGGTCAAGCAGTTCTCCCACGAGCGACGGGTCGTCTGCCAGAGCATAGGCGACCCCGTCGAAGCCCATGCTCAGGAAGACCGGGTCCGCTGAAAGACTGATGACGAGGCCAAGCGCGAATTCTCCCTTCTGCGCTACGGAACTGGCCGCAGCGTCGATTGCCTGGGCGTCGGCCGGATCGGGTAGCTGAAAATGATCACGATAGTCCTGCCGGGTGCGGATGAGGCCTTCAACAAGGTGTGACCGGCCATCTGGCGTCTTTTCGTATCGGGCGAACCCTCTGGGCTTCCGCCACACTTCCAGGTCGACGCGTCCCACGAGCCGATTGAACTCCAGCGGGTCCTCCGGGCAGTGCCCGAACGCTTCCGTCACCACATCCTGACTGATGCTGTACTCGAAGTAAGGCACCCGGTCTGGTGTCTCATGATTCAGAGCAGCGAGTAATCTCTCACGGGGAGTCATCGGTTGGAGCTTTTGAGATTCAAGAAGCGATAGGCCTTCATTTCCGCAGCCATTCCAGCAGAGGGGTGAACAGTTCGGACGTATGGACGGGCTGGTAGCAGAATCCGATGAAGCCGGCGGAACGGCTTCGACGGGCCAGCGCAATCTGAACGGCCACCTCTTCCGGACGGGCCATTCTTCCCCGGCCGCTCGCGATGCCGATGCCCTGGACCACGGGAAAATCCAACGGCAGGGCCTTCCGGTGCGCGAGGGTACGCTTCTCGAAAAGCCCCGCATCGAGGGTGTAGTTCATGGGACAGATAAAATCGAGCCAGCCTTCTTTGCACCATCGCACCCAATCCTGGCCCACGGATTTGCGGCAGTCGGGCCAGTCTCGAAACACTGCCGCGCTGATCTTTACTTTGGGCGCCGCTTTGCGAATGCGCGTTGAGATGCGTTCCACAATGGCCGAGATGCGGGTGCAACGAAACTCAGTCCATTCCTCCGCGCGCGGGCCTTCACGGACGTCGGCCGGCCAGTTCCGCACTGCCTTGCCCGATTCTTCTTCAAACAGTTTCCTGCATTTCGAGCAGAAGCAGCCGCGGTCGTTGGGATATCGAATGAAGTCATACTGCAGGCCATCCACTTTGTATCGCGTCGCAAGCTCGAGCATCACTTTTTCCATGTGGTCAAGATTCGCCTCCTGGGATGGACAGAACCAGTCGATGGGGCGACCGTCGTAGCTTTCCTGAAGACGACCCGCCTTGCGAAGGCGCTCAAGAGATGCTTTTGAAGTTCGTCCTTCGACGATGCAGTTGTTCACGTAGGGATGAATCTGGATGCCATTGGCGTGTGCGTGCCTGACGGTCTCGGCAAGCCAGTCACCATCAGGTGCAAGAGGGTCCTGGACGTCCGGCTGGACTTTCGACGCGTAGAACGCCGCCGTCCCGCCGGCGATGCGCAGAACCGCCATGTTAATGCCGAGTTTCTTCAACTCGGGCATGACCTTCTCCGGATGACGATCCTCCCTGACGTGAAGCCAGACTCCGCGGACCTCGTCCGGCGGCGGTTCGCCATAGACGGAATCCACCAGGACTTTCGCCACCAGTCGAATCTCACCCGCAGTTGCGCGCAGGGAGTGCCCACTCTTCCGGCTTTCACCTGCGACCGTAGGAATGGAGACCCGAAACGATTGAATCCACGAGGCTGTTTCTTCTTTTTCTGCCAGAGGCGCGATGCTCGCACCTTCGCATTCGACACGAACTTTGCCGAGACCCTTTCCGCCAAGCCGCGCGATGAAGCCGGCATGATAGCCCGCTGCTGTCAGAGCGCCGGGCGGCGAAATCTCGAATCGCGGCGCGACCAGGCCCCGCGCAAACCGAACGTCGCGAGTATCTGCAGGAGTGAGCCACTTCAAAAACGCCTTTAAGAGAGCCAGCTCCGCGCCTTTGGGAGATCTGGAAACCCCGCCGTTGGGAATGGCAAGCGCCAGCCCCGTGCTGATGATTTTCCCATTGCCGAGCACTCCGGCCGCGGCAACCACGTCACCGTGTTCATTTTTCAGGATCGGGCGGCCCAGCCGGCCCACCTTCTCCACGATGTGATCTTTGAAGACAGCGTCGAAGTCCTTGACACCGTCAACCGAGGGATGGCCGGCTTGCACGATCATCTTTCGTGAACCGTAGACGCGGCGAACTCCGACACTCACTTCGCCAAAGATGTGGTGATGCCATGTCTGAAGCAGGCTGCCGCCGGCCATGACGTATTCCCTCAAAGTGCGGCGATGCTCCGCATGGACCCTGCCAGGCCGGTGCATGTCGGACAGGTAAACAATGTCGTAGGGAAGAAGAGTGAGGGACTGAAGATCAGCAATAGCGTCGACCTTGTAGCCATGCGCTTTCAGTCCTCGCAGGAGCCCATCGACTGAAGCCCCCTGGCCACCCGCCGCCTGCGTATCAAAGACAGCGATTCGAGGCGGCTCAGCATCGGCCGGTGAGGCGATGAAGTTGAAAGCGGCTGCCAGGGAAACGACAAGGAAAAGCATGGACGTGCGGGCAGATGGGGAGGGGATTCATACCACAGATGGCTTTGCTATTCGTGGTACTTAATTCATTAACGGTACGCACATGACGCAGAAGTTCAGCAGTAGATCTTCATGGCCGTCAACCCCAGCTCATGGAGTTTTTGGGGATCGTCAATACGGGCTGTCAGGAGCATCCGGGCGAAGACCTACTTCTTCTCAACCACCTCGATCCCGCTGAGAATGGGAGCCGTCGAATCGGTAAGTTCCTTTACCTTCGGTACCATTTCTACAGATATGGCGCGGGTGGCGATGACATCCTTGAACTCTTTGACCAGTGCCTGATTTCGGCCTTTCGCAGATGCGATGACATCGAAGTTTTCGAGGACGGTCTTGCCCTGCAGCTTGACATCGAAGATGCGGGTGCCCGGCTTCACATCATCAAGCTCAGCGAAGTGGAGGCGAACGGTGAAGGGCTTTGGCGGGATCTCTTTGCCGGTGGCAAAACTCAGACGCTCGTAGGCACCACCAGTCTGGGGGGCCGCCTTTAGCGGGCCTCTGCTGCGGAAATTCACCACAAGCGAATCCTTTTTGAATCCTTTTTCGGTCAGACCTTTCCATGGGATGGCTGCCTCGACTGTGAAGGCTGGGGCATCTTGGGTTTCATCATCTGCGGCTTTTACCGCGAACTGCCAGGAGCACTCGAACTTTGTGTCTTCCCCGTTTGCGCCGAGCGAAGGGGCGGTGAACGGGAACGGGAAAGGCGGCTTTGCCGTGAACAGACCCTTCTTGTCCGCGACCTCGTTACGCTCGTAAACCAGCGGCGTAGACGCTTTCTCCGCCAACCGGAGACGGATGAATGCATTCCGGTCCTGGAATCCGGCATGGCCGCCTGGATGCAAGAGGGTACGGAACCAACCGGCCGGATAGCCGCCGGAGGCATCCATGTCGTTGACAAATACCTGCAAGCCGACTTCTTCCCCGACCGTTGGTGACAGCTTCAGGTTCTTAAACGGCAGCAGCAGCTCGACGAGATACCCGCCATCTGTTTTCGAGCCGGCAGTCTCTGCTTCAAGTGGGGAACCGCGAGTGGCTTTTCGGGAATCCCAGAAGAACTTCCTGGTCTTTTTGAAAATCGGATCCGCTCCGGTACCTGATGCCATCTGAAAAAACTCCCGAAAGTTCTTGCCCTGAGACACGAGAAGCTCGATGCAATCGCCCTTCCAGAGAAGGTTCGGCTTGTCGGCTTCGTGAATCTTGTCATCCATCACCTCGAAGAGCAGGAGCACACCTTCATCATTCCAGCCGACGCGGAACGAGGGATCGAAGTTCTCTGCGGCGCGCATCTTTCTCTCCAGGCCCGTCAGGGATTTGACAGCCATGCCTCTGTCCTTCCAGTCCGACAGGTTTCCGTCAATTTTGATGCCCTCCAGCCGCGGGATGTCGAGGGTTGGGAACGAGGGGGCCGAATAAGTCCAGGCGGCGTCGTAGCTGGCACCCGATGAAGACACGCCGAGATGGAGGCATCTTCGAAGCGTTGCGTCGGTAAGGAACATCTCGAAGGAATCGTCCTCCCAGATCGGAGCATCCTTACCGGTGGTGGCCGACTTCCACTCCGTGGCGGTTCCCTTCCGGTCGACCGGCGCCTGCTGTATGTAAGACAGGTAAAGATTCTCCTCGTCATGGCGGAGGAAGATTCTGGCTTTGCGGTCGTCAAGAGTGATGGCTTCGGAGCTGTCCCAGCAGGCATCGTCCAGCTTGCCATCCAATTTGGGGGGCGTTTTGGTCGGCAGGGCGACGGGGCCAGATTCCAGATACTCGAGACCAAGCGTTGCTTTCTGAATTCCCCGAATTCCGCTGGTGTAAATCCAGGGCCTGTCGGTACCCTCAATTTTGATCCGGTCTGCACTGCTTCGGTAAGGGCCAAATCCGTCCTCTGCGCTGAAACTGAATGGAACGTGAAGATCCACCCGCCGGCTGGCAGGGACATTCATGTTTGACTGCGGCCGCGGGATTCCAAGCCAGGGCTTACCTTCATCATCCCGGCGATCCCCGGGTGCGCCGAGATTTAAAGTCGCGCTCTGAATAAAACCGTATTGCGGCTTATCAAAAAAGACGGCCCAGTCTTCATTCTTTTTCTTCGACGCGGGCGCGAGTGCGAATGTGGTCTGGAAGCTGTACGAACATGAGCAGCCCGCGCTGCTCTCTGCGGAGACAAGAACCCCGGCAGCGGGAATCATCGTGACGCCACAGCCCGCACGAATACCAGAGAAGTTTCTCAGACCGCTGTCTTCTGAAAGATCGTAGAAGCCAATGGTCCCCGAACGGAAGAAGTCCATGGTTGCGGACGAGATGATCCCGCCGCATCCGTAGGCCCTTTTGTAGATTCGGTTGCCGGACTTGTTTGTGAGTGGTCGAGTGCGGGTCTGGAGGCTTTCGTCCGGTTCTCTCTTTGGCTGGCGCCCCCACTCCCGGGCGTGGGCCGGCAGGTCTTCAAGCTTGCCATAGGCCACCTTCGCGTTGGCGGGCTCAGCGGCGCTCTCGTTCAGCGAGAAGACACCCCAACCTTGATTAATCATTCCGGCAAATCCATTGGCAAAGAGATGTGCCTGGGCCATGGCGGCCTGGTCGCCGTCATGGGAGACAAGAGTAATCGCCATGGAGAAATCACCGGGCATGTCCCCGGTCAGACTCTTGATCTCGTTCCAGTCAAAATCGACGATGATGCGAGTGCCACCCTCTGTTTTCACTGGTGCCAGTACCGGTTTCGGATGTTTCGGACCAACGCCTGTCATCCAGAGCGGAATGCCCGGATGCGCTTTCGGCGCAATTGAGATGGTTCCCTGAAATGCGCCGGGCCCGTACACACTGCTTCGCTTGCTGGCAGGTCGGAAATCAAAATTGAGGCTCCAGACATCACGCTCCATAACCTGCGGATCCACGGTCGAAAGTGTCAGCCTCAGGCTCGCATCCGTCTTTTCGATGGTGACGCTTCCCGAATGGGTTTCATCAATTTTCAGGGAGTGATTGCTCGGCTGGAGAAGGGAGTGTCCCTGCGTTGGATTGGCCTTCCCATAAACTTTCTTGATCTTGCCGGTCTGCGCGTCCAGCTCGAGGCAGCGGTTGGGGAAATTGAGATAGACGCTGTTGTCGTCCGCGGAGATCTTTGTCCGGGTGGCGAAGATGTTTCCGATCTCCCGCGACCACAATTCCGCGCCGTTGTAGGAATCCGTGGCAATGATGTGATACTCGCCGATGACAAAGGAGCGGCCGTTTGCCGCAATGGGCGTGGCAGGCCGCCAGTGACGATTGACCATCCGGCTGGGGCCGGGGCCGCCGGACCAGAGCAGCTCGAGTGGCCACTTCACGCGTTTATCGCTGGTGACGTTGGAATCCCAATCGAACGCGCCCGGCAGCTTGCCGCGGCTCACTTCGATCAATCCGCCCGATGAAATCTTTTCAGGATCAGGGATGCCTGCGGAGGCGAGCTTCTTCTCGATCTGGGGGCGTTCCATGTCGGTGAAGGTCATCAGACCACCGCACGGCCTCAGCACTCGATACAGCTCTGCGCCGGAGGGAGAGGCCACCTTTCCGGATACGACCACGACGTTGGCGAAGTATTGGGAGTAAGGCAGGTCTTTCGCCGATTCGTTTGTGTGAATAGCAACGCGTTCGCCGTATTCGCCTCGATCGATCAGGCGTTTCCGCTCGCTGGCGGCCGCGGCCTCATCCGGGAGAACACAGACGACATGGAGGTCCGTGCTCTTGGCGATCGCCTCGGCAAGTCGGGCGTCGCTTTCACCGGCCACAAGGGCGTAGCCTTTGGTGAAGTTCGTGTTTCCGATCCGACTCAGGACGTCTGCGACCTTTGAATCGAATTCAGGATCGGCAGCAGGCTGAGGGGGAAGCTTCGGTTTCTCCGCAGCCACTGTCGCGCCGTTCGAGAAGCAATAGAGCGTGCCTTTCTCCGTGGAAGCGATCACGCTCCCACCTGCGATGGCGATCCCCCGCACAGGCCCATCCGTCTTCGCGCTCCACAGAGCCTTGCCGTCAGGAGTACTGAGCGCTGTGACTCCCGCTTCCCCGCCGATAAGAAACGCATTAGAAGACCGGGCAGCAGACCAGGCGTGGCCGTGCGGCGTCGACCATTTCAGTTCGCCCTTTACCCCTTCTTTCAGCTCGAGGGCCTCGGCCACACCTCCGCCCAGCGCGAACAGCGTATTGCTGTCAGCCACGACGCGCTGTCGATTGCCAATACCCCAGAGCCGTTTTCCTTCAGCAATATCGAAGGCCAGCATGCCGTCGCCCGCACGCGGTCCGGAACGTCCGATCCGGATGTGCTCGTCGACCCCTCTTGCATGGGACTGATTGAAGAACAGATTGCCTGAGATGCTCGCCCAACACCCGCCGTTGTGTTTATTGACCGCGGAATGAAAGTAAAGGAATTTCCCGGTCCGCCTGTCGAACGCTGCCGGAATGCCGCGCCCGGTCGGCACCAGCAGCACATCTTTGGACGCCAACAGGTAGCCTTGAGGCGCCACGCCACCAAGGGCGTATGCGCCGCCGTGCGGGTAGGCCATGTATTGGGCTCCGCTGGTATCGTTGACCCAGCGCGTTTTGCCGGTGCGCGCATCGAGAGCGTAGATGTAGATCCCTTCCGAAGGCCACATCCCTGCGACAACGTAAGCGATCCCATCAGATACGAGAACACCACTGCGGCATGGCCATCGAGAGATGACTCGCCCGTCGCCCACGAACTGCCGATCGTTGGGCGCAGCGCGGAAACTCCACTGATGCCTCCCGGTATCGCTGGCAAGGCAATAGACCCATCCATCATCGCTGGCGAGATAACATTTTCTGCCGTCGATGTGAGGGGCAAAACGGATTGGGCCTTCCGCCGTGAAACTCCAACGAACTCTTCCCGTTTTTGCATCCAAAGCTCGCAGCGTGTCATCGGCAGACGAGCCGACGTAAACCAGCCCTCCGGCAGCGACCGGTTGGAAGGCATAATCGAAATCGATGCGGTGCAGCTCACGGGCAGGTTCCGGCCATGCGGGCTTCGGCGGCCTCGAAGAATGATGTACCCACGTCTCGGTCAGCGGGAAGCTGAGTTTTTCATCCGTCACAGAGGAGCGCGCGGCATCCCCCTTGTAGCATGGCCAATCCGCGGCAAAGAGGCCGACCATTGAGATGGTAAGAAATGCTGAAACTGCCGAACGGCAGGAAAGTGGCGAGCGGTTCATGACGGACCTCTGAGGCTGAGGGGATAAGAATTCTGATTCTGCCGATCTCGCCCAGATCTTCAATTCCACCTCAATGTGTCGGGAGACGGATCTGATGGGATCCAGGAACCGGAAGAATAATCAGCGATCATGAAGCTGTAATGCGTTCCCAGGCACTGACGCAATCGTCAGGGTTTGTCGAATGCGAGATCGGAACTAAACTCGCCTACCCCTCCTTCAGTCCCGCTGGATCCTTCCAAGGAGAATCGATACCCATCCAGGTGGTGTGCAGTAACGCACAATGCCGTAAGCCGCTGAAGGTCCGCGATGAGCTCGCGGACAAAAAGGTCAAATGCCCGAAGTGCGAAACGGTCACCCAGGTCACGGAGGATCGGGTCTTGCCCTTCCTGCAGCTTGGCAGTTACTCGCTGGTCCGGAAGATAGGAGAGGGCGGAATGGGTTCGGTTTACGAGGGCGTTCAGACGAAACTCGACCGGCAGGTGGCACTCAAAGTTCTGCCGAAGTCGCGAACCGAGGATACCGCGTTTCTCGAACGCTTCGAAAGGGAAGCCAAGGCCGCGGCAGCATTGAATCATCCAAACATCGTCCAGGTGTATGACATCGGGGAGGATGGCGGCTCACATTTTTTCGCGATGGAATTCGTCGACGGTGAAGATCTCTCGCAGCGCCTGGAGCGCGACACGAAGCTGCCCCTGGAGGATGGGCTGTCCATTGTCCTTTCCGTGGCAAAGGCCCTTCGGTTCGCGCACTCCCGCACCATCATCCACCGGGATATCAAACCGGACAACATCATGGTCAGCCGCGAGGGTGAGATAAAGCTCGCGGACATGGGTTTGGCCAAGAGCGTGGAAGAGGATAAGGGAGTAACCGCCACAGGTGTCGGACTCGGTACTCCCTACTACATGGCCCCCGAGCAAGCAGAAGACGCACGCCGCGCGGATCACCGTTCTGACATTTACGCGCTCGGCATCACACTGCTGCACCTGTTAACCGGCCAACGTCCGTTCGATGGCGCTACAGCGGTAAGCGTCATCCTAGCGCATCGTGAACAGTCGTTGCCCACCGGCAAGGAGCTTGGCACTGAGCTTCCGCCGAATGTTGAGGCCCTCATTCGAAAGATGTGCGCTAAGGCGCCGGATAAACGTTACGCGGATTACGACGCGCTCCTCATAGATTTTGAGAAGGTTACCGCGGGTGAGCGCATCGCGGGCCAGTTGCCTGTTGGAAGGTCCGCGCTCTCCAAATTTCGTGAAGCTCCCACAGTCTCCGATCCATCAAAGCTGCCGAAGGGCCGGCCTTCTTCAATACCTCAGGCGAGCAAAGCGCCGATGGCCATTGCTGTCGCAGGCGTATTATTATTTGCAGGGGCAGGAATCTACTTTGCGACGCGTGGATCCTCGTCCTCACCTCCTTCCCCTGTGGCCACGACCTCCGTCAGTCCCAAAGGCTCTAGATCCTCCCAGACAGAGGACGACCGACCGGAATGGTTAAAGCGAGGGCTCCCGCGACCGGACTTCGGATTTAAACCCCTCGATGAAAACGAACTCCAAGCGCTCAGACGCCAGCAGGAAGAGACGTTCAAGCATTACAAAAAAATAAGAGACGAGGCGAGGAAGCTGACGCACCGGTACGACTATGCGGCCGCGCTACGGAAATATGACGAGCTGGCCGCAGTCCCAGAGATGAAGAACCAGCAAAACTTTGTCGCCAATGGCAGGAAGGACGTGGAACAAGGGGCAAAGGTGTTCGCGGCTGCCCTCAAGGCCATTAACCACCATGTCGGCAAACGAATAATCCTCAGCCAAAAGACATACACGCTGAAATCATTCGACAACCGGAAGCTGGTTCTCGACTCAGCCGGTAAGGAGATTGAGATGAACGTCACTGAAATTTCCGGTCTGGACGTATTCCGGCTGGCGTCCCCGGAACAGAAAAAGCTCGGCGCCGATGGCTGGAACAATCTCTGGAGATTCGCGGCCGGATCTCGTGATATGGGGGCTCTCATGCCGAAATTTCTCAAGGAGTTCAGACAAGCCGGTGTGGAAACTCAAAATGCCGTAGGGGCCCGGCTGAAGCCCGTGCTCAGTGTGGGCACCACGCCGTTCGGAGCAACAGTCAGAATCATCTCCCGGAGTCCGAATCCAAAGGGCCTTCCCGTCGATTCTACTCCGTGGTTCACTTCGTACAGCTCAACCGCTGTGAGGGATGTTGACCTGAATACGACGTACGTCCTTGAAATCTCAAAGAAGGGCTACCAGACCGTTGAACGAACCGTCAAGGTCGAGAAGGGGGCGGTGACGGGCGTCTTCTTATTTCTCCTGAAGTCTGAGCTGGCGGAGAATTTTGCTCTGCCCACGGATAAGAACGACCAGCACGGCAACCCGGCTCGGCAGCGCCTCGACAAGGAAACGAATTACCCGCTGGAGATTGTTCACAAGCGAACGGGCATGAGCTTCGTCTTCATCAAGCCGGGCGAATTCAAGACGGACTCAATAGTAAACAAGCCGGACAGTCCCAGACTGACAGTGCGGATCACTCGCCCCTATTACTTAGGCAAATACGAAGTGACAGTGAATGAGTGGAACCTGGTGCAGTCGGGCGACCCAGGTGAGCTTAACCGTAGCCCTGTCAGTTCGATTACTGCCGTCGACAGACTGAATTTCATCGCCAAGCTCAACGAATCCCTGACTGGTCGACACGAGAATCCGCCCGTCCAATTCGCCTACCCCACTGAATCCCAGTGGGAGTATGCCTGCCGTGCCGGAACGACTACCGACCATTCGTTTGGCAAGGACAGCTCCCGCGAGATAACCAGTCAGTTTGCCTGGTATGGCGTCAGGTCGAAGAGGAAGTACCAGAAAGTCGGACAGAAAAAGCCGAATCCCTGGGGACTCTATGACATGCACGGAAATCTCTGGGAATGGGTCCGCGTGTGGGAGGGCGACTCCTTGTCAAAGAGGACGAAGGATCGAAAGCCACCCCAGGAGAAAGAAGAGAATCGTCGAATACTCCGGGGGGGCAGCCTCTGGGACTCCGCTGAAAAGGTCAGCTCCTCACACGTTCGTAACGAGTATCTGCCGCTATCGCACAGGGACGCGCTGATGGGCGTACGGCTCTCACTGCGTCTTGGGGCTTACTATGAGCCAGCCGCGGAGCAGGCCGACCCTCCACCGAACAGACTTGGGGACAGAGACCTCGAAGCGCTCAGACGGCAGCAGGAGCAGGCATATTCTCTTTCTCGAAAAACGGACGCCGAAGCCTGGAAGCTGGCCGGTGAGTACGACTACAAGGGCGCGACGAAGTTGTATGACGCCCTGGCCGCAGATCCTCGATTCAAGTACCTGCAGAACACGATTGCCAATCAGAAGCAAATGGTCAGAGACGCGTCCGAGGCATTCTCGTCGGCAATGTCGGGTATCAGTATTCACTTCTTGGGTAAGACTCCGATAACTGTCGGAGGCAAGAAGTACACGATTGTTGGGTCCAAACCCGGACAACTCACCCTCGAGATTGACGGAAAAGAAACCGTCATAGCCATCAAGGAAATCTCCGGTTCGGATCTCTTCCGGCTTGCGGTGCCGGACCAGAAAAAACTCGGGATTGACGGGTATATCAATCTCTTCCGGTTTGCGTCGATGGCCCGCGACGCGAAGTCTCTGGGACCGAAGGTGGCCCGGATGCTGGAGAAGGAGAATGTCAACATTCTCAAGGGACTGTTGGCCCGGCTCAAACCAGTCCTTATGGTCACGACGGAGCCGCCT
>JASLXP010000784.1 GCA_030740295.1 Planctomycetota bacterium | reverse complement strand
AATTCCTTGAATGAACGTTTTCTGGGTGAAGAAGAACAGCACCAGAATCGGCGTCAGAATCAGCGCGGACATAGCCATCAGCAGGTGCCACTCCGATCCTCCGTGTCTGCTCTGATACTGCTGCAGAGCCAGCGATAGCGTAAAAGTGTCTGGCCTGGTCAGGTAGATGAGCGGGCCCATGAAATCATTCCAGGCGTAGAGGAAGTGGAAAAGGGCCACGACGGCCAGCGCGGGTTTGGAGAGCGGGAGGATGATGCGGCAGAAGATGCCGAACTCAGAACAGCCGTCGATTCTCGCCGCGTCCGACAGTTCGTGCGGAATCGTCAGAAAGAATTGCCGCAAAAGAAAAACATTAAACGCGCTCGCGAAAAACGCGGGCACCCACAGTGGCTTCAGAGTGTTGACCCATCCAAGAGCCCGGAAGACGCCGAACATTGGGATCATCGTGACCGGGAAAGGAATCATCATCGTGGCGAGGACGACCCAGAAGATCTTGTCACGGCCCGTCCATTGAATGCGTGAAAACCCATAGGCAACGATCGAGCTCGAGAGGACAGTGCCGATGCATCCCAGCAGGCAGACGGTGAGGGTGTTGGCGAGGTATGTCCAAAAGGTGGCGCGATGGAGGATGAGCTGGGCCTCGCTGATCTCCACGTCTGGATTCTCTGGAGTGTCGTCACGAATCCAGAGAGCCTTCAAGTTACATCTGCCCCAGTGGCCTGATCTCTCGAGAGCTTTGTCCACTCGCAGGCTTACGTCCTGCACGCCTTCGTTCAGGCTAAGCACTTGCTTCAAGGTGACCGTTTCGCCATTCGTCGGCGTAACGAGAAAATCCAATTCCATCGGTTTGCCGGCACGCGCTCGAAGTCGAAGAGTGTCATACCTCGCCAGGTTGATTGTCTGGTGGGCGGGTAACTCCAGGTAGATACCAACTGCTGAGCCTTCAGTGGCTGGCTTGAAACTGAGGGGCTGCTTGTCCGTATCCGAAAGGTATTCGATGGCGAGGGTGAAGTTCTCCCACCAGAAGCGGACGCCCTGTTCGATCTCTTCAGGCGCTACACAGGTCCAGCGCGGCTGCTGGCCTGCGTATTTTCGCAGGAGCTTTTCGCGCACACGCCACCATCCTTCTGGCACTTCGAGCTCGATCTGCACAGGGCGTCTGACGGTTGTCACGACATCCGCGGTCTGTTCTTCCACGACCAGCCTGCCATCGCTGATTTCTTTCCGGGGAATCAGCAGGCGGGTACCCTTCTTCAATCCCTCCTCGATGATCACGATGGCATGCTCTTCGGTGATCTCCCGCTCTTTGATGATCTCGACCACCTGGCCACTGATGGGGGCTTTGTAGCTCTTCGGCCAGAACTGAAACTTCATGGTCTGCTCGATGGGTTTGAGCGCGGTCAACAGCAGCCAGAGAAATGGGACCAGGAACAACGCGGAGCTGAGGCAGAGCGCGAGGTTCGCGATCGTCTTCTTTTGTCTGTTGTCAGCGATCATATTGCACCCACTTCTGAGAGACCCGAGTGGCCAGCAATGTGAGGCCGAGAATGATGATGAAGAGAATCCATGCCATCGCGGAGGCGTAACCCATCCGCAAATCCATGAACGCATAATCGTAAAGCGCGAGGGCATAGAAATAGGTGGCCCGACCCGGGCCGCCCTGGGTCATGATGTAAGGCTGTGCAAACACCTGGAACGTGCCGATGATGCCCATGACGACATTGAAGTAGACGACAGGCGTCAGCATCGGGAGCGTCACGTTCCAGAACCGGTCCCAACTGCCCGCGCCATCGATTTCCGCGGCCTCATACAGTTCCCGCGGAATGTCCTGCAGTCCCGCAAGATAGATGACCACCGGATGCCCGATGCCCCAGAGGCTCATGAGGATCAGCGCGGGCATGGCCCAGTCTTCGCTTCCAAGCCAGTTTGGGGCGGGCAGGCCAACTCCTTCCAATATTGCATTGAGGAGGCCGCTTTCGCCGTTGAATATCCACATCCAGAGCACCGACAGCGCGACCACCGGCACCAGAGACGGCAGAAAAATGATCGTGCGATGAAAGGCCATCCCCTTGACCTTCATGTTGAGGAGCAGCGCCTCTCCGATGGAGACGACCAGCCCAAGGCCAAGCGCGAAGAATGCGTAGAAGAGCGTGTTTCCGAGTGAGACCCGAAAGACTTTATCTCCGAAAAGCTCGATATAGTTTTCCAGTCCGATAAACAAGGCCGACTGCAAAACGGAATAATCGCAAAAGCTGAAATAGATGGAGGCCACCATCGGGTACAGCATGAACACAGCGAAGCCGAAGAGCCACGGTGAAATGAAAGCCAGGCCGATGAGGAGTGATGTCTGACGAGGCAAAACGGGGAAGATGTGAATGTTAAAATAATGAATGGCGACCGGCGGTTTATTGAGCCGGCCAACGGATTCTCAATCCTTGCTTCTACTCTGTCTCAGCCTCTGCCGTTTCAAGGCCTTCTCGAAGCCGGATTGCATCTTTGCCTGGAGTTCTTCGAAGACTTCGGGGACAGGGCGCTTCAGGCTGCGGATTTCATCGAAGGCCACGCCCATTTCGCGGCGGTAGCTGTTCCAGACGCCTACTTTTGGGATGCTGAATCCGCCGGGGCTGAATGACATGTCACGAAACATCTTCAGGTATGGATTGTCCGGCGGGTTCATGGTGTCAAATGCAGTACTGACCTTGGCGAGTGGGCTGAACTTTCGATGCCCGGAACAGAGCATCTCCATGCCTTCCTGCGAATTCACGTACTGGATAAATTTGAATGCCTCTTTGGGGTGTTTCGAATCACGGGGGATAACAATCACATCGGCTTCGACATTGCTGATGATCGGCATGTCTTCGGTGAGGCCGGGGAACGGTGCCGCTGCCCAGTCCATGCCGGGCGCGAATTTTTCAATGAAGTTGTGCATCCAGACGCCCTGAATTTCCATGGCGACCTTTCCGCTCAGGAAGGCGTTCTGAGGGGAAGAAAAATTGCCGAAGCCGCTGGCAAATTTTTCGATGTTATCCTTGCCGTATTTCTTTGAGTATTCCTGCACCCATTCGTATGCCTTGACGTTTGCGGGGGTGTTGATGGTCACCTTCTTCCCGTCCCAGAGCTTTCCACCGAACCAGTAGCCGAAGGCCCATGCCCACCAGCCAGGCTCTTGCGGCAGAAAGCCGATCTGCATGAGCCGCCATCCGTCGCCCTCCGGCTTGGCGCCTCTTCTGGTTTCATCACCTTTCTGCCAGACTGTGAGTTTCGCGGCCATTTCATCGAGCTCTGCGATGGTCGTGGGCGCCTTTTCCGGATCGAGACCTGCCTCGCGGAACAAGCGTTTGTTCCAGTGCAGCGCCACCGTTGCCGGCGTTGTTGGCAGAGCCCACATCTTTCCGTTGTGTTCACACATGTCCCAGAACGCAGGAACGTAATCCTCGCGCTTGATGCTCGCGTCCTTAAGCATCCGGGTCATATCGGTGAGCGCGCCCTTCTCAGCGTACGAATACAGAATGAAGGTATAGATGCCCGCTACGTCAGGCGGCTTGCCACCCGCGGTGGCCACGAGAAGCTTGCGTTCAATCTGGCTGACCTGCGTAAGCTCGACTTCGATTTTGTCTTGCTCCCGCTCGGGCTTTTCGTTGAACGCTTTGACTACTCTTGAAATCGCCTCGCCTTCGAAGCCGGTCCATTTCTCCCAATAAGTGATTCGGGTGCGGTCGTTCTGTGGTGGCCGCCCGCACCCGGCGATCAAGAGAAAGAGGATTGAGCAGAGACTTACTCGCATTCCGTACTGGTCTTTTGTCTGGCGAGATACCCGTAACCGCCGCTATGATAGCCCGGCAACTGATTCACATAAAGCAACCACATGCGAGATGACTCATTGGATCACAGAAAAGAAACAAAGATCTGTATTGGCCTGGCCCTTCTTCTCATTCTGCTCGGTATCGTATTCAAGCGGGTGTTCGACATACTTGTCGGATTGTATGCCTGTCACATCACGGCCGGCGGATTTCTGTTGCTGGCAGCCATCTGTTATTTCTTCCCTGACCGGACTCAGGGAAGTGAGCCGCCGGAGAATCATCCCGCGGCCTAATGACATGTCACGATCATTGATGCACACAAGGGCCACCATTAGAATTTTCTGCCATCCTGAAAACCACGAACTAATCGGAGGGTTACTTTGAAACTCCTGCACCGATCTCTAAGCGTTTGCGTCCTCAGTACGGTCTTTCTGTCCACATCTGTCTTTGCAGAAGGCTCGGACAAGATGCATATTACCGCGGCCATCGATCTGAGCCCGCTTTCAAAGAAGCTCAATGAGTTGGCAAAACTTTCGGTGGTCACCACCAGTATCGTTAAAGAGCAAGTCGGCAAAATCGCGCCGGCGTTGAGCAAGTCCAACAAGGAAGCCTTTGCCACACTCGAAAAAGTTCTGACAGACAACCATGCCAGGCAGATGGAGAAGTTCGATGAGCTGGCCGAGGCCATCGCGGCCATCAAGGATGCTTTCCCGCCGCAAGCGGTCGCTTACGAATATATGTTCCTGAGAACCCCCAGCGAGAAACGCACGCAGGAAATGGGCCTGGCAGGATGGATTCTGGTCGGGATTACGCAGCAGGATTTCCTCATCTTCAAGAAACCGGTCTACAAGGCAGCGACCGGCGGGCTGGCGCCGGCAGACGGGCCGAAGATGGAAGAAAAGGAGTAGGCGGTAATCCATCACGGGCACATGGAAAGCAATCAGGAGACACTTCGGGATTATATTACGCAGGTGCTTCACCTCATCGAGCGGCACGAGTCTTACGGCCCCGGAGTAAGGCAGGCTGCGGATGCCGGCGAAGACATCCTTCTGGATTACCACACCCACGGCCCGGGGCATGGTTACTGCGTTTCCATTCAGACTGAGAAGTCCAATCCGCTGCCCATTCTTAATCAGGAGCCGGTGACTGATGAGCTCGCCCACATTCGCGGGATCGGTCAGACCGAGGACCAGTGCTTTCCCCTGATGTCCATGCTGGGCCATGCGATGCTCGAGCATTACAGATTGGCGAAGATGCCGGGCATCCTGCTGAACGGCCAGCCCCACAAATTTGAGATGCGCGGAACATCTTCGTGAACGAAGCGCCTGCTTCCTCTCAGATCCTTCACGGAAATCTCAGGAAGACCTTGTTCATCCTCGCGCTGCCGGTGCTGGGCGAGCAGCTCCTGAATTCATTCGTCGGTCTCTACGATACCTATTTGGCAGGCAAGATCAGTAAGGACGCGACTGCCGCCATCGGGCTCGCGGCTTACGTGGGCTGGCTTGCATCGATGCTGTTCAGTCTAGTTGGCACGGGCACGACCGCGCTCGTATCGAGATTCTGGGGGGCCGGCGAAAATGAGCAGGCTAACAAGGTGGCAAATCGATCCATTGCGCTTGCCGCGCTCATCGGCGTGATCCTCTACGGCCTGATGTATGCCTTCGCTCCGATGCTTGCCCGGCTTCAGAACATGCACGATGAAACGTATGACATCGCTGTGCGCTACCTTCGCATCGATGCGGTTGGCTATATGTTCACCAGCCTGACTCTCATAGGCTCTGCCGCATTGCGCGGTGCGGGGGATATGCGGACACCCATGCTGCTGCTCGCGGTGGTGAATGCCCTGAATGTCGTCGTGTCTTCGACTCTCGTTTTCGGCCTCGGACCATTCGAGCCGTGGGGTGTGGACGGCATCGTCGCTGGAACGGTCACAGCGAGAGTTACCGGTGGAATTCTGATGCTCGTCCTCTTGAGCGTTGGGGTCCACGGTCTGAAGCTCTACCTCTCAGAGCTCAAAGTCCGCGGCGAGCTCGTCTGGCGCGTACTCCGGATTGGACTGCCAACCAGTGCCGAAGGTGCCATTCTCTGGAGCGGGCACTTTGTATTCCTCATGATCATCGCACGACTCTTCGATGGCGATCAGGGCAAGGCCGCTTATGCGGCTCACATCATCGCGGTCCGAGTCGAGGCATTCTCATACCTGCCGGCCGTTGCCTGGGGCACGGCAGCCGCGACCATGATCGGGCAATCGCTCGGGGCGAATATGAAAGATCGCGCGAGGATGGTCGGACACGAAGGTGCGCTTCAGTGCGGAATATCTTCGATTCTCTTTGGTCTCATATTTTACTTTGAGGCCCGTTGGATCTTTGACCTGATGCACAAAGAAAAAATCGTCGGTGACGTAGGCGTGCCGGCAATGCAGTTGCTTGCCTTCTTCCAGCCGCCGCTTGTGCTTTCTATCGTCTATGGGGCCTGCCTGCGAGGCGCGGGCGACACACGCTGGCCCCTGTTCTTCACCATCATCGGGGCTCTCTTCATTCGGATTCCGTTGGCATATATCTTCGGCATTCATCTGGAAGGTGGTCTGGTTGGCGCCTGGGTCGGCATGTGCGGGGATATGACCTTACGCGCGTTCCTGAACGGCTATCGATATACACGCGGCAAGTGGGTGGAAACTAGGGTCTGAAATCTGATGACGGCTGAACCAGATAGACACTCAGAGAAACGGTTGAGCTCTTCAAGGAGGCTGTTCTTCGCTTCCATGGCTGCCTTTTGTTCTGGCGTATGCGCCATGGCTCTGCTTGAAGCGGTTCTCCTTCCATTCCTCTTGAAGATACCGAGAGATCTCTACTTGATGGGATTCATCGCTGCCGTCCCCGGCCAGGGCATCGAGAGTGAGAGCCAAGGCGTCAAGATCAATTCCGTCGGCATGACCGGAACGGCACCATCCGGCCCGAAGCGTGAAAACGTAATCCGCATCCTGACTCTGGGCGGCTCAGTCATGCTGAATCGCAATATGACCGAGCGACTCGAGGCGAAGCTGAATGCAGAAGCCTCACAGAAAGTCGAAATTCTTGGTGCGGGCCTGAGTGGCCATGACAGCCGCAGCAGTGTGATCAAATTCGGATACCTCGCCCAGCACGAATTCGATTACGTGCTGATCTATCACGGCATCAACGATCTCTGGAACAACCACGTGGCGCCTGACGATTTCGAAGGCGACTACTCGCACAGGAACCCATGGAACAGAAGGAATTTTCTGTTGGATAACAGCCTGATTTGCCGGCTTGCGTACAACAGCTGGCCTCGCACCAGGCCAAAGACTGTCATGAACGGCACGGGCTTCAGAAGTGCTGAAGCTCTGTCCCAAAACCTCGGCAGCCTGATCAGGAAGATCAGGGCAAGGCGCAGCATGCCGATCCTGCTCACCTTCTCGTGGCTGATCCCTGACGGCTATTCAGCGCAGAAATTCAAGGACGGCGAGTTGGGCTATAACAATCCGGAAAGGCTTGTGTACACGCCCGTCCATGTCTGGGGTCCGCCGGCATATGTTGAAGAAGGCCTGGAGAGGCACAATGCTCAGATCCGCCAATTGGCGGAAGAGCTTGACGTCTATCTCATCGACGCCGATGAAAAGATACCGTTGGACATGAAATACTTCGGCGACGTGTGCCACTTCAGTGAAGAGGGGGTGGAACGATTCATCCGCGAAGTTGTGGAGTTCTTCAAAGCAAACCAACTGCTCAGATTCAGTGGAGGAGGCTGAATTTCGCAGTTTCAGTGTGTTTGCAGCGATTCGCCTCGTCTCAGTGATCCCACTTCACAAACTCCATCCATTCCGTCATCTTCTTCTGGTCTTCATCGAATCGCTCACGCACATCGGGCGGAAGGTAGAAGTGATGGCAGTTGCGCGGCTCGCGGGTCATGACGTTGTAGTGGGAATGCACGTAATTGAAATAGAGATTGGAGCGCCGGCCTTCGGTCGTTTTGGGCAGGCCGTTATGAATGGTGGCTTCTGAAAACATGAACACATCACCGGCCTTGCCAGTGACCGGTATGGCACCGGGCATATCAAGACCTGGATAATCCTGCCAGCTCAGATCGAAGCTGCTCTTGTGCGACGCGGGTATCGCGACCACGCAGCCATCCTCGGGACCGTTGTCCGTGAGGAAGAAGATGACGTTGAGCATACGCGAACGAATATCACCATTGCGGAAACTGTAATCGGAGGTCGGCACTCCTCGATGCCAACCGCCCTCTGTGCATCCTTCGAATTTGGAGATGGACCAGGTGTTGATGAGTTGGGGCAGCCCGATGAATTCTTCGAGAAATGGGACGACTCCCGGGTGTGCAATCAAAGGATCGAAAACGTCGCTCAAGCGAGGTAATCCATTCAGCCGGACGCCATTACCGTTCGCGCTTTCTTTTGTTCCCCGTCCGGGATTACCGTCGGTGTACTTTTCGAGGAACTTGTCTTCATAATCCTGCTCTTCCAGGCGGATGAGTTCCTCGATGTATGCCCCGCATTCTTCGACAGTGAGCGCGCCGCGGAGGATCAGGAAACCGTGGAGGTCAAAGTTGAAACGGTCTTCGATGGAAACGGACATGGGCGGAATGGAATGATTGTTGATGATTGAAATGCAAAGGCTTAATCCAGGATCCTGCTCA
>JASLXP010000783.1 GCA_030740295.1 Planctomycetota bacterium | reverse complement strand
GCGGCAGCAACTTCGGCGATAGCCTTCGTGTAAAGCGCAAGCCTCTCATTAGCCTCCTTGCCGTCCGGCAGGTTGGGGCTCTTGTGATCTTCGAACGCAATGGGTGAAACGACCACGATGCGGGAAGCACCTTTGCCGCTGTAGTTTTGCCCCTGGAGGTGTTTGATCTGTGCTTCATATTCGCCTTTGAACGCATTCAGTTGTTCTTCGCCTTTCCACGATTCGTTGTATCCGAAAAACATGAAAACCACGGAAGCCTTGTTGAGCTTGAGGTGGTCATCGGGTGACCCAAAATTCGATGAGCGTGCACGGGATGCAAGCTCGTCGCCATTGAAACCCATGTTGCGGAAGCTGAGCTCGAGGGCGGGAAAACGGCTCTGGATAAGCGTCTCGAGCCAGCCATCGTGCTGCATGCGTTCGGCGAGCGCGTTGCCGATTAGGCAGATGGAATCACCCTTCTCGAGTTTCAGGGCCTGGGCCTGGGCGAGCGGCGCCGCAAGCATGAGAGAGATGACGAGGTGCTTCATGAGAGACTCCTGGAAAATGTTTCTCTGATTTTGGGAGCGACAAGATAACCAGGAAACCCGAGTTTGCCTGCCACCAGGACGGAGTGTGGTCTCATCCTGTAATGCCTGCCACTGCAGACCTGTTCGCCGACCAAGATTGAATGCAAAGCCTGTGGCGGATGCTCCTCACTTGCGATTGTATCTCCCCTGTTTCGTCTTGTAGGCTACCGGTGTCTGTAAGAGCCAGTCTTCATTGAAAGCCAGGGAGAAATATCCATTGAGACGAGCAGTCGCAGCTCTCATATTGCTTTCCATCACGGTATCGGATTCCACTGGAGAGGAATCGGAAGAATTTCCTGCACAACTCAGCCAGAGCGAGTTTCCCCGCTGGCTCAAGGAGCATGTCCAAGGGCTTGAATGGAAACAGCGCAAGTTTCAGCCAAGGCTGACCCGCGGCGTCCTGGAGGGCAGCCTCAAGCTCGGGCAGATCTTCCTCGTCAACAATCAGAAACCGGATGGCAACTTCAACTATCAATATGATTTCTTGAAGAAGAAGTTGAGCACTTCTGACAACCAGATTCGACAGGCCGGCGCATTGTGGGGTCTGTCTCTGATTCTCCGAAATGAACCGAATGCCGAACTGCTGCAGGCGGTGAAGAAAGGTCTGACGTTCTTTCTTTCACGCACGACCAAGGGCGATCACAGCGGACGCCTCATCATCAGCTATCCCGGCGCTAAAGAATGTTCGACCGGCACGGTCGCACTGGTCTCCCTGAGCATCATCGAGGTGCTGCGCGCCAATCGTTCGGGCCACATCAAACTCGATCCTGGTTTCCGTACGGAAATACAGAAGACGCTCTGGGGATTCATTCAACATCTGGTTTCGATGCAGATGTCAAACCTTCATTTTTCCAAGTCGATGCGTCTGGACACCAAAGAAAAGAGCGCTGGATTCAGCGCTTATTTCGACGGCGAAGTCATCCTGTGTCTGGTGCGAGCGGCCAGGTATGTGGGCTTCAGTTTTCTCGTATCCACTTTGGATAAGACAATTCCCGTCCTTGCCAAACACTACACCGTTGACAAGTGGCGTCACGTCCATGATTCCAATGAAACAAAAGGATTTTTTCAGTGGAGCTGCCTTGCATTCTGGGAATACCAGCGGGCCCGTTGGAAGCACTCGGATCTGTGCCGGGATTACGTTCTCGCCATGGCCTGGTGGATGTTCCACACCCACCGAACTCTCAGCCGTAAGCGCAATACTGCATACGTTTTTGAGGGCATCATTCCTGCTTACCTGATTGCAGAAAAACGGAAGGATGCCAGGGCGATGAATGAGCTCGACTACACGATCGACCGAGGTCTCTACAAGCTGACTTCGTGGCAGGTGGGCGGCCCGCTGCAATCAAAAAACACTTTCCTGTCCAGAAACATAACCACCGATGAACTGGCAGTGGGCGGCATCATGAATCACAAGGAAGAAGCTCCCTTGCGTATCGATGTAACCCAGCATCAGATGCATGCGGTGATTCTGGCTCTCAACTATGTCCATAGAAAGTAATCATCTTGAAGTGGGTCACCCGAAGAACATCCATTGCTTTACTCATTGTCCTCTTCTGCCCGGGATGCTCCCCATCAAAAGTTGAGCGAGTGCCGCTCGTGATTTCCCGTCATTCTCCACCTGCCACCGACAAAGTGCTTGCGCACGCGTTTTATCCCTACACGGGGCGTGCAAAACGTGGGGTGGATACGTCCACGCTAAACGGGAAAGTCATGTGCGGTTATCAGGGATGGTTTTCGACGAAAACCGACGGCTCCGGCAGGGGATGGTTTCATTGGGGCAGAGGAGGAGAATTCGGGCCGGGTAAATGCACTGTCGAGCTTTGGCCCGATATGACCGAATGCGGTGCTGACGAGCGATTCCCTACAGGTTTCAATGATCCAGATGGCGGCGCCGCTGAAGTCTTCAGCTCCTACAAACGGGAAACGGTGCTCCGGCATTTCAAATGGATGCACGACTACGGAATCGATGGAGCGTTTGTGCAGCGTTTCGTCGGCTCGATTAGTAATCGTCAAATTTCGCTCAATTTTACTCAGACGGTCCTGAATCACTGCCGAGAAGGCGCGAACAATTACGGCCGTGCTTACGCAGTCATGTACGACCTTTCGGGACAGAAAGGCGATGTCGATGATCGATTGATTACCGATTGGAAACGATTAGTAGATCGTGCGCACATAACGCGAGACAAAAAAGACAAAGCCTATCTGCATCACAACGGCAGACCGGTTGTCGCCGTCTGGGGAATCGGATTCGGCGACAATCGGAAATACACACTCGATGACTGTGAACGCATCGTTGATTTCCTGAAGGACGATCCCCGCTACGGCGGGAACACTGTCATGCTGGGAGTACCCAGTTGGTGGCGAGAACTGAAGCGTGACGCGGTCAGCGATCCAGGATTGCACAAGATCCTTCTGAAGGCAGACATCATCAGCCCTTGGGCAGTAGGCAGGTTCGGCCCTGCTGGTGTGAAACGTCATTGGGAAGAGGTAATTGTGCCGGACATCGCCTGGTGCAAGAAAAACAAAAAAGACTATCTGCCGGTTGTCTTTCCCGGCTTCAGTTGGTCAAACCTGAAAGAGGGAGCAAAATTCGACCACATCCCTCGCCAGGGCGGCCGTTTTCTCTGGTCTCAGTTTGCGCAGGCAAAGAAGGCAGGAGCAAAGATGGTGTATCAGGCCATGTTCGATGAAGTCGACGAAGCCACGGCCATTTTCAAGTGCACCAATAATCCTCCGGTGAGCGACAAGAACAGATTTCTGACATATGAAGGCCTGCCAAGCGACCACTATCTGAAGCTTGTCGGCAAAGCTGCCGAAATGATTAGTGGCAAGATTCCTTTCATAGAAGAACTGCCGAAACTTAATCCCTGAAACCTGCAACTGAGATGAAAACAGCCAAATTATTGGGCAACGGCCAAGTCGGTATCGTCGAAACAGAACGTCCCACCAGCGATGACGAAACCGTTCTAATCCAGGTAAAGGCAACAGGGCTTTGCGGCAGCGAATTGCATGGAGTCAAGGGCCCACCTGTTGAACGTGAAGGTTTCTATAACGGTGGCCACGAAGTCGCAGGCATTATCCAGGAGGCACCTTCCCATTCAGAATACGAGCCAGGGATGCGCGTCGGAGCGAGAGTCGTCCAGGGCTGCGGCAACTGCGATTTCTGCGATCAAGGCTACGAGACCGCTTGCAGGTCACTTACGCTTTACGGTCAGAACGGGCATGCCGAGTATTTCAGACTCGGCATCCGTGGAATCCAGCCACTGCCGGATGATGTGGATTGGCCGGCCGGAGTCCTTCTCAGCGGGGACGGCCTTGGAGTGCCTGTGCGAGCCGCTCTTCGCCTTGGTGACACTGCTGGCAAAAAAGTAGTTGTTCTCGGTCTTGGCCCTGTTGGCCTCAGCAGTGTCGTCGTGCAGGTCTCTCGTGGGGCCGAGGTCATGGGAATCGACCTGATCGATTTCAGAACGAGATTCGCTGAAGAGCTGGGGGCGGCACGCGGCGTGAATTCAGAAAATGAGGACGCGAAAGAAGCCGTACTTGAATGGACGGCCGGACAGGGCGCAGACATCGTGATTCTCGCAGTAGGCAACAGCGCGGCCTACATGCAGGCAATCGACCTTGTGCGCCAGCAGGGCACCCTTTACCAAGTCGGAGAACTCAGCAAATTGACATTCAATCCTTCCGAGACCTTTCTCAGAAAGGAAATCACTATCAAAGGCTCCTGGTATTACACCAGCGAGGATTGGAAAGAGATGCTCGCCTTGCACGAACGAGGCGTCCCTTATGACAGACTCATCACCCACGTTTTCCCGTTTGGAAAGGTGCAGGAAGCCTTTGCTGTGTTCATTTCAGGGGAGTCAGGAAAAGTAATCTTGACTTACGATTAGCAGTCATTGTCGAAGCAGGTGGTGGGGTAACGGCTTTATTTAGCCGGGGCTGGCCTCCTCATCCGCTCAAAGAGCCCGCCTAATAAAGGCGTTACTCCAACTCCTTTTGCGCGGACAGAAACGAAACTCATTGTGGTTGGAAGAAGCCTGCACTACAGATCTGACAGATCCATGAAATATCACCTTTCACGATTACTATGTTTCTTGCCGATCCCAGCCTTTGCTTTTCTTGGTAATTTATCTGCAAAGGACGCGGTGCCGGATCTCACGCAAGGCGGTAAACCCGACAAGAAGCACGACTGGAATCTCGGCCCGACAGGTGCCCGTGGCTGGATCTGGGGCAGAAGCCTTGAAACAACGCACGCCCGCCAGGTTCTGATCACGAAGGTCGACAAGGGCGCACCGGCCGATGGAAAGCTCTTCCCCGGAGACGTCATTCTCGGGGCCGGCAATCATCCATTTGATGGCGATGCCCGAAGACAATTCGGCAATGCAATTACGCGCGCTGAAGCAAAGGATGGCACGTTACCACTAATCATATGGCGCAGAGGCGAGCAAAAGGACATCGCTCTGCGGTTGCCTGCATTAGGCGCATACGCGGATTCCGCTCCCTTCAGTTGCATTAAATCTCAGAGGATTCTTGACGCTGGATGCCGGCACATCGCGAAGAAACTCAAGGGCGGCATTGATGGAAAGATGAATGTACTTGCACTGCTCGCTTCCGGGAAGCCGGAATACAAATCAATGGTAAAAGATTATGCCCGGAAGCATGGACCCAAAGATCTGAAGCTGAAACTCAGCCAGAAAAGCGGCATGGCCTCATGGCCCTGGGGGTACACCAATCTGTTCCTGACCGAATACTACCTGGCAACTGGAGACGACTATGTTCTGCCGGCAATCCGTGAGTATTCAATGAAGCTGGCACAGGGCCAGAGCCTGGTTGGCAGTTGGGGACACGGCATGGCATGGCCGGACCTTAATGGTGACAAATTGCATGGAAGTCTCGGCGGTTACGGCGCGCTCAACCAGGCGGGTCTTATTTGTCATCTGTCGCTGGTACTGGCCGCCAAATGCGGCATCGAAGACGACGAGGTCACCCAGGCTATCGCAAGAGCAAACCGGTTCTTTGGGTTTTACATCGGCAAGGGCGCCATCCCTTACGGTGACCATCGACCAGGCTGGCGAGTTCACGATGACAATGGAAAGAACTCAGTCGCTGCCGTCATATTCGATCTGCAGGGCAACCGGGAGGGAACAAGGTTCTTTTCTAAGATGACCGTTGCCTCACATGGCGAGCGAGAACGCGGACACACGGGGAACTACTTCAGTTTCCTATGGGGCGCACTTGGCGCTGCCAGGGCCGGTGATGATGCGGCTGCTGCGTTTCTTAAGGAATTACGCTGGTTTTATGACCTGCAGCGAAAATGGGACGGGAGTTTCCCATATCAGGGCGGGGCAGGCATGAGCGGCTCTGAACACAAATATGGAAACTGGGACTGCACCGGGTCAATTGTGTTGGGATTGTGCCTTCCCCTTCGGAAGCTCTACATCACCGGCAAAGGGATTGATGAGGAGAACCGGCTTGAGGGGCAGGCCCTTGTTGATGTTGTGGAAGCTGGGCGAGATTTCAGCTCCTGGGATCTGGGCATCAGCAACTACAAAGAGAAGAGCCATGAAGCACTCCTTAAGGATTTGGGCAGTTGGTCTCCCGCGGTCCGACACCGGGCGGCATCTGCCCTTGTATCCAAGGAAGGCGACCACATGCCTTCCTTGCTGACTTTGCTCAAAGGGCAGTCTACAACGGGCCGGTATGGTGCCTGCGAAGCCCTCGGCATGATGAAAGCCAAATCATCGGAAGCTGTGCCTGCGCTGACTGAAACGCTTCTGAAAGGGGATCTGTGGCTCCGCATTCAGGCCGCGTACGCACTCTCGCATATAGGCGAACCGGCAAGGGAAGCTGCGCCTTTGATGTTGAAACTAGCTCTCAAAGAAGATGAGGAAGATCCGAGAGAGTTTTTTCAGAGGTACCTGTGCTTCTGCCTGTTTTATCCGGGTGGGGCTCTGCGAATGCGTGGTCTCCTTGCTGGTAATTTAAACGGAATTGATCGGCCGCTCCTTTACAGCGCGGTCAGAAAACTGCTGCAGAATGACGACGGGCGTGCACGGGGTGCAGTCAGCACGATCTATAAACACCTGACATTTGATGAAATCCGACCGCTTCTGCCTGCCATCCACCAGGCCATCAAAGTGCCTGCCCCAAGTGGCGTCATGTTTGCCAGCGGTATTCGAATGAGGGGACTCGCGCTACTGGCAAAATTCAATGTCAAGGAGGGAATGGAGCTTTGTATAGATTCGATGGCCATCCACAAATGGGGAAAGCGCCACCGAATAACTGAATGCCTGAAGATTCTCGGCAGCTACGGTGGCGCGGCAAAACCGGTGTTGCCGAAACTCCGAGAGCTGGACTCGAAGCTGAATGC
>JASLXP010000782.1 GCA_030740295.1 Planctomycetota bacterium | reverse complement strand
GCATTGGATGAGGCTTCCGCGGGCGCGGTGATTGTGAGGCAGAAAGGGAAAACCCTTGTGGAGTGGTACGAAGGCCGTCATACCCATGATCCGGAATCACGTCCGGTCGATGCCCAATCACGTTTTCCCATCTGGTCTCTTACAAAGACATTCGCAGCCACCGGCCTCGGTCTGCTGCTCGACAGGGGGATCGTCAGACTGAACGATCCAGTGCAACGATACATTCCCGAATTCAAAGGAAAGGGGAAGGAGCGCATCACCTTTCGCCATCTCGCCACCCACACCAGCGGCCTGCCCGGGAGTGGGGACTGGCGAGAAGTCGACCTGGTTTACGAGCCTGATGCGAAGAAGGGCTACAGCAACGCCGGCATCGACCTGCTGGCCTATTCAATCGGCAAACTGATGGGTGAAGCCGGGTTCGGACAGACATTGCAGAAACATGTTTTTGGTCCGCTGGGTATGAGGCGCTCAGGATTCCTGCTGCCCGATGGCGATACCAGTCTTCTCATTCCCGCTCTGACCACACGTGACAGCGAACCGTGGTACGACGAATGGGGCCCCGACGGACGCGGCATGGCCGGCCTCTATATGACACCGCGAGACCTGGCCGCCTACGGCGAGATGCTGCTCAATGAGGGCAGACTGTATGGTCGGCGAATTCTGGCGGCATCGACAGTGCGGACGATGGTGACGCCGCAGATGCAAGGCAAAGCCGCAAAGCTCTATCCCTACCAGGGCCTCGGGTGGCACATCAAGGGCCCGTGGAAATTCACCGAGTGCCCTTCCATCGCTCCTGACGGCTCTTACTCCCACGGCGGCGGCACTCACTGCATGTTGTTTGTCTGTCCCGCCCGCAATCTGGTGGCGGCAAAGCTCCTTAACAGAGGCTACTGGCCGAACACGTTTGACTACTCGGGCGACTATCGGCGTTTCATTCAGCTTGTGCTCGAGGCGGTTGAAGACGATTAGCGGCTGAAGTTGGATGAAGGGGGCCACGGATGAAGAAGGGCCACGGATAAAGAAGGGCCACGGATGAAGAAGGGATGCGAATATTCCAATTCTGACAACCGCGGTTCTCTTCATCCGCGGCTCTCTTCATCCGTGGTCCTCTTCATCCGTGGTCGCATCATGGAGCTACTTCTTTTCAGCCTCGCCTGTCATCGGAACAAATCGCACTCCGATCAACTTTTCTTTCTTTACGCCATCCTTATCTCTTGTCACGAGAATAAGCTCCTGCCATCTATCCCCGACCGGCAGGATCATTCTGCCGCCCACCGCGAGTTGATCGACCAAAGGCTGCGGGATGTGATTTGGCGCCGCGGTGATGATGATGGCATCGAACGGGGCCTTCTTTGGCCAGCCACGATAACCGTCGCCGATAAAGAAATGGATGTTCTTGTAGCCGAGCCGTGTCAGATCGCGCTTGGCCCGCTCGCCGAGTTTTTTGACGATCTCAATGGTGTAGACCTCTTTCGCAATTTCGGCGAGCACCGCCGCCTGGTAGCCGGAACCGGTACCGATCTCGAGGACCCGTTCGTCGCCTTTCAGTTTCAACTGCTCGGTCATGTAAGCCACAATGTACGGCTGCGAAATCGTCTGGTCTTCGCCGATGGGTAGGGGACGATCGAGATAGGCATGCTGCCGCAGATTCTTCGGTACGAGTTCGTGCCTGGGCACTTTCAGCATGGCCGCTATGACCTGCGGATCTTTGATACCGGCCTTCCTGAGCTTGTCGTTGACTAATTCCCTGCGCTTCGAGGCGTAGTCGATCTCGCACCATCCGGCAGACCACAAGCAGGCAATCACAAACAGAACAGGTTTGAAAGGCCTTTGCGTAGACATGGCAGTTGCCAGCAGTTGAACAGTGATTCACTGACCCCGTGCCCACAGATCACGGGAGTACACTTTCATATCTGATCTGGAGGCATGCTCAAGCGATAACCGGATGAATGATTACCCCCAAGGCCTAAGGGTTGCGATGCTCTGTGAACTGCCCTGATAACCGGATGACGGGCTGGCGCTACCCCGTAGAGGCAGCATCTGTAAAGATCCACTCGTGAGAATCTGCGCGGTGTGCCTGTACTTTTCTTTGTCTTAATCCTCGTCTTAATCCCTGTCTTCTTTTGAGTCCTCATGATCTCAGATGGCTACGGACCAGAAGACCAGACGAAGATTAAGACGAAGATTAAGACAAAGATTTTGGTTGCCGTCAGGCTGCCGTAAAATGTATGCGCCCAGACCACTTCCTCAACAATAGACATCCTTTCTCGTAAACGCGAGGACAGTCAGCACAAAGAACGTCATTGCGAAAGTCAGCATCATCGTGATCGACCGAGTCAGCTTGCCCCACGGTACGGGGTCAGTCATCAGGAGTTTCCATGCCTCCATATGAGTGGTGAACAAGAGGGGGCGAAACTCCTCGAGCGGTGGGAGCGATCCGAGAATGTTGAAAACGAAATAAATGACAATGGTCGTGATGACCGCCGCTGCCGAGCTCTCACAATAAAGGCTCACGAACATACCGATCGAGCCGAGCAGTAATCCTGACAAAGCCACGTAAAGGTAAACAGAGGCCAGTTTCTTCAGCGCGGTATCGAGCTCGTACACGTAAAGTCCCGGCCCAAGATTGAAGAACTGTCTCGGAATCAGCAGATCGCCCGGACTGCCTAAGCAGAGCACTCCGGTCAGCATGCTGACCAGGGCAAGAAAGGCGCAGAGAGCGAGCAGGTATATCTGCAGGACAGCGATTTTTGACAGGATGACCTTCCAGCGATCCACCGGACG
>JASLXP010000781.1 GCA_030740295.1 Planctomycetota bacterium | reverse complement strand
CAATAAATGGCATCCTTATAAATGGCCGGGGCGTTGCCCCTTTTCAGATCTTTGTACCATTCACCCAGCCCGTTGGGCCGGGCTAGGCAAACGGCCGGGGCTTCGCCCCTGAAATCGGTCAAAACGACTCCGTCTTGGAGGACCAGGCAACCTTAAACCCTCTATGGAAATTGAAACCCGTCAAATTCTCTTCGTCGATCTGAACCAGGTAGCCAGCCACACCGAAGCGGCAACCCTGTTACCACCGTCAAATGGCGTAATCATTGAAACGCGTTTCTCGTGCATCAGCGCGGGTACGGAGTTGGCAAAGCTGACTGGTCTGCAGAACTTTGCCTACCCGGGCCCAATTGGTAACCGCGCCATCGGCCGCGTGTTGGAGAAGGGTGAGCAGTGCCGGCACGTTGAAGTGGGAGATCTGGTGTTTACGCATTCACATCACGCCAGCCATTCGCAAAGTCAGCGACTGATCGCTCCTCTGCCTGACTCGCTCGACTGTCCGGAGGCGGCAATGCTGGGAATGGCGATGGTGGCCATCACCGGCATCCGGGTCGCCCGACCTGAGATTGGTGACTGCGCGGTGGTAATCGGTGCCGGATTGGTCGGACAGTTTGTTGCTCAGTTGCTGGAACTCAACGGGGTGAGGGCAATCGTTGTCGATCCTTCACCTGGCCGGCTGGCAACCGCTCGCGAATGCGGCGCTTGGCAGACAGTGGAAGCAGGCGAGGACGCATCGCAATCAGTGCTGGAACTGACGGACGGTCGCGGGGCAGAGCATGTTCTTGAATGTACCGGCATCCCCGCAGTGGCCGAGGCCGCGGTGGCCTTTGCTGCTCAATCCGCGCAGGTGGTTTTGGTCGGATCGCCTCGAGGAGAGCACATGGCGGATATGACCCCCTTTCTTAATTCCATTCACTTGTGGCGAGACCAGGGCGACCTCACCCTCAAAGGCGCCCACGAATGGAGAATCCCCGTTTTTCCCGTTCACGGCGGCAAACACAGCCTGTTGCGAAACGCGCGAATACTTACCGAACTTGTCGAGTCAGACCGACTGAGCCTGAAACCGCTCCTCTCGCACTTGTTCGAACCAGGGGACTGCCAGCAGGCATATGACCTTCTGCGTACCGACAGGGACGCCTGCCTGGGCGTCGTGTTCGACTGGACCTGCCAGTGATCCGCAGGGCAACGCTCGATGAAGGAGAAGGGCATTATCGGCCCCTTCTTTTGTTTCAGTTTTCACGTGGCCGGGGAAGCTCTCAGGTAGTCGCCGTCTGGCCTGATCATGAGGCCGGAATCCCGCGCCAGCAGACTCCAACTGTCATCGACCGTTTGAAAATCCCAGTCGTCAGCCCCACTGCCGCTGTTAATTCTGAATCCGAACAGGAACTCAAATTCTCTGGCTTTCCGGAAAGTAGAAAAGCTGCGGTAACGGACCGACCGGGTGACTTCGTTCAGCGTGTCCGAGTGTTCGTAAATGCTCGTACGCTCGGTGTCGCTGATGCGCCATCCCATGGAACGGTCTGGAAGGAATGGCGTCACGGACAGGACCGCCGAATTGTTTTCGATCATGGAGATGATGCCATCGCTTCGGACGTCTCCCGCGTAGTGTAGAAGCCATTCGACGTGCCTTTCACCTTCGCACTCCAACACGTCACGCACAACAAGAGTATTGGGCATCAGCAGAATGGTCCGGATGAATTTGCGGACCAGGCTCCCGTAGCATTCGGAAGCATCACCACTGATGCTGCTGCAATGTTCATCTTCGTGAGTAGCTGCGATTCGTCCGGGAAACTCACTGCCATAGCTCTGCCCCTGCCCATCAATCAGCAGTGTGCTGTGCCCGACAGTGCCGGGACCATCGAAATTCCACCGGTACCTGTTACTGTCAAAGAAGCCCAGAAAGTGAGCCTGCGGCCAGTAGGGGTGCTCGATGACCAGTGGCTGCCCCGCCGCCTCGATGACGAAGGAATTCGCATCCAGGTGGGAGTGCCCGACATTCGACGGACCGGATTTGAAGCCAACAAACGTGGCATCATCAGACCAACTCGTACGCATGGTCGCGACCCCCGACCTTGGGAATGAGGCGAGCAGTCCATCAGGGCTGCCGGAATCAAGAGATGCATCATCGCAGGCAAGAAAGAGTGCCGTGTCAGCTGTGTTGCGGCGTGCCACTCGCATCCAGTCCTTCCGCCTGTGCTCGATGGCGAGCATGGCAAGAGCTTCGCTGCCACCAAATTTCGGACTGTTGTCATTGAAGTTGTAGATGGCGCCGGACGGGGTCGAAAGCTGTGTGGCAAAGTCACCAGTCGCTTTGAGTGAAGGATGCTCAAACAGATCCAGTGCTCCGTCACTCACCCTTCTCAGGGCCCTTGCGAAGCGAAGCCCCAGGAACAGCGTGCTGAACCAGTAATTGACCCCTTCTGGCCAATCTCCTTCAGGCGCTACCTGATCCAGAGTTTCGATGACTCCGTGCGCGGCCCTCGCCAGCGCCTCATTTGCTTCCGGCCATCGATTCAGGAATCCAAGCAGAGCAAGCCCCGAATCCCCACAGGTCATGATCTTCCAATTGCTCTCAGACGAAGAGCGAAACCACCACTCGGGATCTTCACCGGTCCCGTCCAGAAATGGATCGAGAAACATCTCTCTCATGCGCCCGGCGATGAGGTCGGTTTCCTGCGCGGAGAAGCGCGTTCCAAGATAGTCATGTGTGATGGCGGCATAGGCGCTGCAGTTTGCCATGCAGTGATCAAACACACGGCAGCCTCCCTCGTGTACAGGTGCGAACCATGTCTCCAATTCCAGTTGCGCTCCGAGCCGCTCTTTCGCCCACTCGGCATAAGTTTCCTTGCCAGTGAGCACAAACCCATTCGCCATTGTCACCGCCTCGTACCCGGAGACATATGCCTGGAGCTGGTCGGCATGGCTGGCATTCGTGCTCAGAAGCTCATCGCAGGCATCAGTGACCCGGTCCAAAAGCCCGGCTTCGTTGCGTGCCCTTTGCCGCACGCCGTCCAGGCCTGCGTCGCTGAAGAGCAGCGTCGGCCGATAGGGTGAGGGCTTGAAGGAATACTCTCGGATTGCATTTGAGATCTGGTCTTTGTCCATGGTGAATATGTCTGTATCGGGGTCCGTTGGATTCTGGGCTTACAGGGCTCCCTACCGATGCCAACAGCACAAACGCCGGCCAACCTGGAATCGCCTCAAACACGCGTAGATGAGCAGGAACCATAATCTTTCGCTGCAAAACTTAACAATCGATTTTGATTTATCAGACAGTTAGCACGATAAAGTTCTCAGATTTGCTGATACTCCCAATTCGATCTGACCCAAAATTCACCCAGCAATCATGCTCATCACTTCACTGCTGTTCCAAATCTTGACCCCTTCTTTTGCCGAGCAATCGTTCGTAGAGAATTTCCTGTTCAGGAGTGAAGCTGCGAAAAGTCAGAAGGTCGTCTTCGCAGGAAAGACTGAGGCGCCCCTGAAGATCGATGGCCGCACGGACGAAGCGGTCTGGAAGGCGTCAGTGCTGTCCGCCAGGTTTGGCATCGGCAAAGTTGGCGTCCCGCGGAATGGCTCGGTTCTCATGGGGGCCTTTGACGAGGCGAATCTCTATCTGGCTGCCCGGTGCGATGTGGCTGAGATGATCAAGCTCAAGAGCACAGTTCCTGCGACGGTCGATGAAACGGCCAAGGTCTGGAATGACGACTGTGTGGATTTCAAACTGTCTGCGGATGGCGGCCGCACGAGTTCACAATTCATCGCGACTTCCGTTCCCTCGCTCTACGATGCTCAAAACAGCAAGAAGGCCTGGAATTCCGGCTGGCAGGTAGCTGCCTCCAGGGGAGACAGACACTTTATCCTCGAGATGCGGATCCCCTTGAAATCGATCGGCGTGCCGGAATGGCGGCCCGGCATGGGTCTGATGTTTACGTTTGGCCGCAACGACGTCACCGGGGAGCGACGTGAGCTCTCTACTGTGTTTGGTGAGCCTTATGGCGCCATAGACAAAGGTGTCACACTGGGGCTCGGCACGGCCGAGGAGCATCAGGCGTTTCTTGCTACCGGCATGTTTACACGTGAGTCCCAAATCAGTCTTTACCTCGATCGTGACCAGTATCCCTCTTTCCAAAAAATGGGGACGGGACGAATGCGTGTCTCATCGCTCCAGACCGGTGAGAAGACGGTGGGCAAGGTTTCGCTGATGCTCAAGCTGGGGTCCGCTAAAGAAACTGTGGCTGCGCGGAGGATCAGCCCGGTCACTGCACCTGTGCTTGACTTCGACTGGGTCGTGCAGGGCCGAGCGCCTGAGAACTATGCCTTGAAAGTTGAATTGCTGACGACAGAGGAGCTTTCGCTGAGACGTCCAGGGAATTCGTTATCCGGCAAATGCCCGTTCAACGCCGGGGAAGGATTCCCCTGGTCGTGACACCTGCGCCGGCACGTGCGGATAAATGGCCGGTCCGCTTTGGTGTGCCTTTCCCGTGGGGCGCGTTGGCATCTGATAAGAACGTGAGAATCACAAACGAGGATGGACGGGAGCTGCCGATTCAAGTGATGACGGCAGGCACCTGGTCGAAGGGCGGGAGCGTCCGATGGCTGCTCGTGGATGCGCAGGTACCGATGTCTCAGCAGAAGAAAACTCTCTGGCTCGAATTCGGTCCGGGCGTCACCCGGCAGGCTGGCGTATCCATGGTCGCCGAAACGGACGGGCAAATCACCGTTGACACCGGCGCCCTGCGTTTCAGTGTGCCTCGCAAAGACACGACCGGACTTGGCAACGTGTATCAGCAGTGGTTCGCCCACGAGGGAAAGGTGCTGGATTTCAAAGTGCCGGAGGAGGTGCTCCAGCACGTGAAAACTGACAGCGAAAAATACAACTGGCCGAGCGCAAAAGTCGCAAATGCCATTGGCCTCGCCAAGTCGCACGAGATGCTGCTCTACTTTCACACGCATGATTGGGAACAAGCCCGGTCACGCGAAATCAATCGTATTTTTCAGTCGGCGCCGGCCGTAATGGTCGATCCCGCCTGGGTGTGCCGCACGAAAGCTCTCGGACACATGTTTCCGAAAGATGCGAAGAAGTTTGCAGAGGCGGAGACCGCGGTCGATGAAACCATCGCAAATATTGAGCGGCTGCGAAGGACGGATCGTGATTACGGGATGTTCAATTACGGTGATTCGCACCACAACTGGGACTGGTTGCGCCGCCGCTGGAATCTGCATCGAATCTGGCGAAACACCCACCACGGCTGGACTCGCTGGCCGTGGATGATGTATGCACGATGGTCGCGGCCAAGCCGCCGGCTCCTGAACGTGTGATGCCTTTTTGATGTCCTTCAAAGATTTCGTTCAAACTCCAGTAGATCCAGGGCTGCCCGTTTCACACTCTCCCGTTGTGTTTCCGAAATATTCGCAAGCATCGGCGGCAGCGGGCCAGTATCGGCGACGCCAGCCAGGCGGAGGGCTTCGTGCAGGACGTTAATGGGGCCCATGCTGTCGCGTGCATCCTCAAGAGCAAGGAAACGTTCCCGGATGGCAGAGGCGCCTGCGGTATCGCCCTGGCAAAGGAGCGTGAACATTCTCTGGGTGGCGGCCGGAGCGAGGCAACCGGAGCCAGTTGTGAAGCCCGGCAGTTGGAATTTATTCATGTGCACGATAGCCGGCCTTTCGCCGATGCCACTGATGATCCTTGACTTATCGACCCGATCGAGAATGGCATCCAGGAACGCGTCTTCTGATGGATCGTCTCGCACTACTGCATACTTCAATGCGAGGGCTGTACCTTCATCAAACAGCCTGGCAATCTGCTCCACGCCGAGATTGCTTTCCGTCTTGACGTAGACAATGACCGGTTTGCCCCAGCGTTGCACGAACTCGCTGATGCCGGCATAGACGCCTTCATGATTCTGCGGAGGCCCGACAGGCAGAAACATCGCGGAGGGAAATGCATAATCTTTGAGAATATCGAGCTGACTGATGGCCAATCCAAAAGAGGGCCCAACGCTCGGAATGGCCCACGTATCATCGGCCGCATGCTCGGCCAGTATCCCAAGGGTTGCCTCAAATTCCCTGAGTGAGATGTGATAAAAAACCGCGTTGCCACCGTACATCAGTCTGCGGTGGCCGCCGCCTTCGATGTGCTGGATAACCTTCCGGTTTTCTTCCGAATGGATGCTCCGTTCTGCATCTCTGCTCCGTGCGAGCGGCGGAACTGGAAAGACAGCTTTAAAGTCGTCAGGAGTAATTTCGCGTGTGATCATGATTGTTTGGATGAGAGTTTGATTTGTAGTGCGGGCCTTCCGCGACTGCTCTAACTGTCTCGAAATGCCACGATTACTGAGGAAGACTTGTATACTAATTCGTTCTCAATCCAAATTGGATTCGAGTCAATCCTGACGACTGGAAATACGGCGAGGGCAAGTCATGACAGAGAATGAGACCGGGAAGCTCGAATTGAGATTTCAGACGAAGGATTAGGGCATCACCGACGCACGCAGAGAAGTCAGCCTGAGACTTCAATCTCCTGAGATCATAAAGGCGTGAGCTCTCGTGCCTCTGTGTCTCCGCCGGTCCTTTGATCCATCGCGCCGCCCATCTAAGATTAATGCGCCGCTTGTGGGACTCGGGCGTGACTTCCGGATTAGCCTCTGAAGCTACTTTAGCTGGTCGCGTTAAATACTCCCCGAGCGGCGCTCTTAATTACTCATAAACCAGCGGAACGTGGATGTGGGGATCAGCAACCGTGCCAGAATCGAAACGCGGCTGGAGCAGGTCGAGCGGGAAGATCTGGTGATGTTCATCAACGCCAGCTTTGCCTGCACAAGGCAGCACGAGTTCTATGGCGACTCGGCGGGGCAGCATATTTCTATTGAATTCCTGCATGCCTATACGCTGGGCAACTACCGGCGTTTGTATTCCAGGACCCTTGCAGCGGGCATCAATCATTTCAATCAGGCCAGGATCGTCTGCAACCTTCTGGCTGCAGGAAGCCCCAGATTCAAAGGGATGCGCGCCGAAGAGGGAGAACTGATCGCCGCTGCGCTCAAGCGGCTGCCGCCTAATCGCGTCTTTCAGGTTTTCAGGGAACTCCGCCAGAGGCGGGTGAATAATCGGCGGACAAGGGCAGTGATTCGCCGCTATCTCGAAAACCAGAAGGATCCATCTTTCCACGCGGTCAAGTACCGCTCGAAAGTTCGTGACGCGGTGGCGCACGCACACCTGAAGCTGGAGAACGAGATCGGCCGGTTCCTATTCTGCGCAAGAGGAAATCAGCGCTTCGAGAATGAACTGTTCGAGAAGTTTCGCCAGGCCCATTACAGCCAGGCAGCGGTGTACGACCTGCCATACACCGTGGCCGAAGGGTTGGCTGCAAAACATCGAATCCCCCGGGACGAGTTTCTGGCCGGCATAAGGGGCCGGATGACGGCGGGAGAGAAGTTTCGGATGCAGAGCGCGTCCCAAAGCTCAGAGGTCGATATGGACATCGAACTCGGCAGACTGGGCCTGACGCGGCTGGCGATTTATCTGCTTTCTTTGCCGGTTGAGGTCAGGAAAGAAAGGCAGGATGAATTGCACGATGGATTGAATCGGTCCGCCGCTCGAGCTTTGCAGCGTTCACCAGCGAAGCTTGGAAAGGTGGCTGCCGTTCTGGATGCGAGCTTTTCATCTTCCGGCTCTACGGAAAAGCGCCGCCGCCCGCTGGCCATTGCCCTGGGGTCGAGCTATCTGCTCAGAAATGCGGCACGGGAGTACCGCGCGTTCTGGTCGCCTGCGGTCGAACAGGAAATACTCGTTCAGGCAGGCTCCCAGACTGCACTCGGAGAGCCTCTGCTGAATGCCCTCGATTGGAACCCCGATCTTGTAGTCATTGTTTCTGATGGATTCGAAAACGATCCGCCGCAAGGCGCAGGCGAGGTTGCACGCATTTTTCGCAAGAAGATCGACCCGGAATCAACGACGCAAATCGTTCATATCAATCCCGTTTTCGATGCAGACAATTTCGAACCGCGCAATCTGGGAGCAGCCATGCCGACGGTCGGTGTTCGAGATGCCGAAGATTTGCCCACGATGCTTGGATTTGCACGCTTTGCCACCGGCGGAGCACCACTCGAAGAGCTTGAAGACTACCTCTACGAGCGTGTCCGCGATTTTCTTGCCGGAGCCTACGAATGAGCAAGAAGCCGCCGCTGCTCTCACGCATCCCATTGAAGGGATTGGAGGTCGCACCCACGCAAGTCTGGCGCGGTGTTGTCAGGCTCGTGCCCCTCATCAGGCGAAAGGTCCGGAACGACCTCCGCCTGGCTATCAGGAGCTACGGTGACGATTATGCGTTTGTTTCGAGGGATGGTAAGGACTGGGAAGATCCGGATTCCATCTACTGCTCGTACGTGCCTCACGGGCTGGTCGTGGATTGGAGCGATGACGGGAGCCCGGTGGCCGCGTATGGAATGCAGGTGAGAAAAGACGGAAAGGTCATTCGAGACGCATCCTCTTCCGTCCGGCTGGCGCACCGGATGGTCAAGCGGGAAGACAAGAACCGTCTGCGCATGCTCCCCCTTCACACAGCGATGGAAGGATTTCTTTCACTCTACTTCGGCGGCCCGAGTGTTGCCTGGAGCGAATACTCGCGGCATGCCCTTTCGTATGGCCTGAGCCCCAGAATCGAGAATACGATGAGCGGGCATGCGATTGATGGGCTTGCCGATGCCTTGCGCATGTTCGAAATCCATGAAGGGCAGGTCGGTGTTCTCGTATTTGTCGAAGACGCTCTGGCATCAGCGATGGTGGTATCGCATCCGGCAGATTATTTCGCTCTTCATAGAGCACTCATCGAGGATTTTTACTGCGACCTGTTCCTCTGGGCCGGCTGCTTTTACAGCCAGGTTGCGCCGCTTGAATTCAGAATGAACGAAGACGCGGTGACGAGCCTGACGGACCTGCGAGAGGAACTGAACCGTATGAAAGGTGACTGGTCCTCCCTGTATCAGTCGATGGCGGACGGTATCCTCGATCGGGAAGTGACTTCAACCAGCCGCTACCGGTTCGGACCTTTTCATCTGCAGCAGTTCATGACCGACCTGCAGCCGCGGCAGGAAAACCACCTGGGCGAAGCGATCGTCAGAAACGACGGCACACTGGAATACCTGAAGACTTACCGTCTCTCCCATGCCCAGGCACGCCGGGCCTATCTGCTCCAGCAACTCGCCGCTCAACAATGGAATCTGGACGCTACTGCCGGGGCCCTCAATTGCAGCCGCAAGCAACTGATTCAGAGACTGGAGAAGGCTGGTTTCGGCTACCTCCTGCAGAAAGACGTCCTGCGCGAGGCGCGGAAGCAGAGGAAGAAGTAGCTGGTTAAGCTCTCTCTTCGTCTTAAGGCGGCGTTGCGGTCGCAACCGCAGCTGGAGTGTCCGAGGCCAGCTACGACCCCGAGTTTTTCAGGCATTGTAAGTCGAGCTTCTGAGCAAGGGTCAAGGCGACGACGAATGAGGTCGCCTGGTTGCCGACTCAAAGAACTGCGAAGTGGAGGGTCAAGCCCGCTCCCCCCGCCGGCCATCACTTAACTTCAGCGGAAGCGCCTTCTGAGAAGGTTTCGACGGTACTCTTGCCATTCTCTATTGAGACGACGAAGGCGCCGAGGCCGCGCACTGTCTTGCCGCCGGCCTCCAGTTCGGCCTTGCCCTCGCTGTTTACTATCGTGACTTTTCCGTCCCGGTAGAAGCGGATGGCCGCGGCCATCCCGCGAAACTTGACCCTGTCATCGCTGAAAGAAAATGGCCACGGCGAGACGAATGCGTAGTCAGTGGACCGGGCGGTCTCCACTTTGACCACGTTTTCGGCCAGGCGAGTGAATTTGGCTTTCGGGTCGCCCTTCTTCAGGCGGGGATACAGGACAACGAGGTAACCTTTTCCCGCGGGCTGCCGGATGCGCAGGAGAAGCTGGTCTTCCCGCCGTTTGCCGCCGGGATGAAACTTTGGGTCGAAGCCGGTGAAGCGGATGTAAGGTTGCTGGACGTGCCCGTACTTCGCGGTCTTTGCATCGAAGCTGCCAAACTTCGGAGTGTGGACGAAGACGTCCATGTCCACTTTGCACTGGCCGTCGAAGTGATAGACCTCGCCGCTCTGTGTCATGGTGTTCGCCAGGAACCAGAGGCTGAGGTCGGTGGGAACGGTCGGCTTTCCGCCGAAGTCATCTCGCAGGACGAAGTAATTCGGACCGGCCGGGTCTTCATCTTTCAGGAACAGCATCTGGCGATGCCAGATCGTCATCGGCATGAAGGTTTCGGGCGCGCTCCATTGGGCCATGGAATTATTCCAGCCTGCGGATTCCTCCTTCGTCCACTTCATTCCCCGCGGGTCCAGCAGAGGGTATTCGGGACTGCGGGGCAGGAGTTGATTCGTCTCACGCACCGCACGGAAATATTCGGCCTCCGGAGTGAACGATGCCTGCTCGACATCAATTCTGGTGCGCTCCGGAGCTTCCATCTTCATGTCGAACGAGATGCGGTTGCGCAGCCACGGGCGGTTGTAGATGGGGAAGTATCCGTTCCCGAAGTGCAGGTGGATCGGCTGGCCCTTCGCGTAGAGAGTGTAAGACATGTGGTCGGTTTCGATTTCATAGTGGCCAAAGCATGAGCCGGCCAGAAGGTGCATCATGGTCTCGTGCTTTGTCCCGTACCCGTGGCGGAAGATGACGCCGTAGTCGCGAATCCACTCGCTCTTCAGGCCCGGTGCCAGGTCGTCGACGATGCGCAGCTTCTTCTTTTCCGGCAGCGTTTGATTGACGAGCCATTGCAGTTGGCTGGCAAGCTTCGGGTCACGCTCCCTGTAGTAGTTAACAAACCGTTCCCCGAATTCGGGCTTGATGGATTGATACGAGCAGTTGCCGATGGGCAGTACGACCCGGTGGCCGTTGAAGCGGGGGTCAGGTGGGGTCAGCCAGTTCAAGACGAAGCGCATGGTCTTCTTGAAAAGCGGCGAATCGAGTGCGTCGCCGATTCCCGCTTCCATCAGGATGTCGTTGACGACGGCCGCTCGTTCAAGCGTGACTCCGAGCGTGTAGTGAGGATTCTCGTAAGGTGCGCCTGATGGTTTCGTGTAACGCCTGAAGAAATCCTGCATCAGCCCCAGCGTGACTTTGCCCCATTCACGAAACATCGGGTGGTCTTTGACCAGGTACGCAGACTTGGCCCGCGCTTCGACAGCCATGATGGTCATGTTGGGATTGTTCAGATGCACACCCGTTCCGTAGGGAAACAGCTCCGGTGAATTTTGCCGGTAAGCCTCGAAAGCGCAGAGCCGGCGGAGTTCCTTCCGCTGACCGGCGCTGATCTTTTTGGGGTCGCTGATCACCTGCCGGATGCCGGGATAGATGTTCCTGCCAAAGTGGTAATGATTGCCCATGGAGTAGGAGACCAGGTTGCCTCCCAACCGGGCGAGCTGCATGCGGCCGCGCATGGTTTTCAGGGCCCGCTCACCGGCTTTTGTGGGTGCGTCAGCCCATTTCGTTTCGTCAATCGGGTCCGGCCAGTCGAGAGGCCAGTCCTTCACCTGGTCGAGCGGTTGGGCCGCGAGATGCGCGGTCATGCTCGAAAGCGATTCCAACCGTTTCTCTTTTTCATCCTCGGCCGGCGTAATCATGATCCCGTAGCTGCGGCGGCAGGTGTTCGAGGCGACGAAAAGGGTCTTGCCGGTGTAGTTTGGTGAGCCGTCTCCAAGGCCATCGGTGCCCCAATCCTGCTTGAATTTCTGGATCGGCAGATTGACGCGAAGCTCGCCCTCTTTGTTCGTGCGAAACCGGATGGCCATGGCATCGCGCCACCCCATGATGTGCAGGTTCGCAAAGCCGATCGCTTCGCCTCCCGGCTCGACAAAGCGGATGAAGCTGCCGATCTTGGGCATGACCGAGGGCCAGCCGGTGAGGTAGTAGTCGTCGCGGTTTTCGTTGAAAGTGAGGGTGTAGCCGTTCACCGGCGACGCGATCCAGTTACTGCGGGGCAGCGCTCCCGTCGCTTCCCAGGCCTTGGGTATCAGCCGCTTGCCCAGGTCGTAGAATTTCGGATTCGGGCTGTTGTCCGAATACCAGCCCTGCGTAGGTTTGAATCCGCCGGTGTTCAACAGGAGGGAGTAATAACGATCAAACTCCCTCGCGGTCTGGCCGCTGTCGCCGGTGTTGAACTCTTCCTCAATCTGGATCATCGGGCAGCCTTCGAGCATCCGCGCTTTGAATATCCAATAGCCCTTTTCAAATGCATAGCGAATGGCGACCTCGGCAAACAGGGGCCCGGCAGACTCGATGGTGGATCTTATCGATTTCACACGGAAGGGCGCGTTAAAGGTCCCCGCTCCCACCCGGCGGCCCGACGGCGTGACGAGCGCCTGAATCGGGCTGAAGCTGTCTTGCAGGTTGACCGGCCAATCGAAAATCTGTTCGCCTCCGAGAAGCCGCACTCCCACCGATCCGGGTGCGTCCGTCGTCAAGGCCACACTTTTGTCGCCCCTGGTAACCTTCAGGCTTGATTCTGATTTTCCCCTCTCGCCCGGCATGATGGAATACGAAGCCGTGCCGTCTGCGGACAGGTTCGCGAAGAACCAGACTTTCATCGACCGGACCGAGCCGTCCAGGGCGCGCTCGACGTGTGAAATCTGGCAGGGAATTTCCTTGCCGTCTTCATCAGTCATTCGTGCGGTGGCCTGCTTAAGCTCTCCTTCCTCAAAGGAGAGGTCTTTGTGAATGAGCTCGTGCTTCCAGTCCGAACCCAGGGCTTCTGCCAGGGTGACGGTGGTTGCCTGGGGCGCCCCTTCGAGCATTAAAGGCAGCAGGGCCATCAGAAGAGTAGTCATTTGGGTTTTTATCATCGGAAGCTTCATTTGCAGGCGGCACAGGAGCTATCAGCGTAACGCTAGTCCTCCAAGACGTTTTGACGGATTTCAGGGGCGAAGCCCCGGACTGTTTGCCTAGCCCAGCCCAACGGGCTGGGTGAATGGTTCAGAGTTTTGAAAAGGGGCAACGCCCCGGCCATTTATAAGGAGGCCATTCATTGGGGCAGATGACCGGGGCGTTGCCCCTAAGGATGAGCTGCCCGAAAACCCAGCCCGTTGGGCTGGGCTAGGCAAACGGCCCGGGGCTTTGCCCCTGAAAATTGTCATTCAAATCCGTAAATGTCTCGGCCTACTACCTTTTTTCCCACAGCAGCCGTTCGCCGATCCGAGGATTCTTCCCACAGATGGCAAGGCCCATCCCACGGATCAGAACCGTTTCAGCCCACAGGTCTGGAGACCTATGCTACGCAGGCCGCTGGGCGGGACCCATCGGGACCCCAGGGGGAACGCTCAAAAATTTCATCAAGTAATGTCATCCGTGGGATGGCTTTGCTAACCGTCACGTCTCAATCAGACCAGAAATCCAGGATGAGCCGGTTGACTGCGGCCGCTCCTTCCATGTGGACCATGTGCCCGCAGTTTTGCAGCACGTGAGCCTCAACATTATCAGGCCAGGCGGTGGCGTAGTCAGCGGGGATGATCCGATCTTCCGCTCCCCAGATCACCAGGGAAGGGATGCGGATCCGTTCAAGGGCCTCCCGCAGGTCGACAGACTGTTTTTCACCCTCGATGAAGCTGTCCAGGATGGTCTGCAGGGACTGCTGGACCCCGTCGATGCGTTTGTATTTGAGCACGTCTTCGACCATCTGCCGGGTGACCAGGGAGGAGTCATTGAATAACTGCTGCACATGGGGCTTTAGCTCCCGGCGGCTCTGGCTTTCGGTGAATCCTTTCAGATAGCCCGTGTTGATTTCGGGCCCCAGACCCGCGCTGGCAATCAGGACCAGAGACTGAACCAGCCCTGGTTCAGTTCCGGCCAGTTGGAGAGCAATGGCGCCGCCCATTGAGTGTCCTACCAAATCCACCTGGTCAATCTTCAATTCTGAAAGCAACTGCCGCATGACTGCAACCATCGAAGTGAGATTGCCCTCACCGACTGATTTGGAGGAGCTTCCGTGTCCCGGGAGGTCCACGGCGTAGACCGTGTGTTGCTCTGCCAGGACCGGATGATTGAAGAGCCAGTTGTTGAGATCGCCTCCGAAGCCATGAAGAAGAATTGCGGTTCTGTCACCTGTTCCCAGCCTGAGCAAGTTAATTTGTACATCCCCTGTCTTTACCGATTCTGGCTGGGGCCCGCTGTCTTCCGCTGCCGCCTCTTCACGAACAGAATCGTTCTGAAACTGGAGGACGAACTCGTCAATCTCCGAATCAGGGACGCTGGCGGGGGCAATCACTCCGAGAAGAGCTCCGATCGGGAGTGTCTCACCGGACTGGGCGACGGCCCGGCGGAGTATGCCTGAATGCGTCACTTCGATAGCTCCGGCGATTTTGTCCGTTTCAACATCCAGCACTTCACTCCCGGCTTCTACTGCCTCGCCTTCAGTTACCAGCCAGTCACCGACGCAGCCTTCCTTCATCGCGAAACCCCATTTGGGCATGGTGACGGGAATCACACTTTTGTCAGGCATCATTTCCTCCCGTTGCGACGCGGCGCACAGCGGCTTCGACTTTTGCCGCGTCGGGAATGTAGAGGTCTTCCAACTCGTCGCAGAAAGGGACGGGGGTATGAGGAGGGGTCACGTTCACGACGGGGGCCTTTAATGAATCGAACGCCTGGGTCGCCACCAGCGATGCGATGTCCGCGGCCATTCCACACCTGGGACTGGCTTCATCGACAATCACCAGCTTCCCGGTGTTTTCAACGCTCTCGATGATCGATTCTTCATCGAGCGGAGAGGTAGTGCGCGGATCGACGATTTCGCATTGGATGCCGTCTTCTGCCAGCTTATCCGCGGCCTCGATGGCGATGTGAACCATCCTGCCAAGGGCCACCACCGTGACATCGTCGCCTTCCCTCACAAAATTCGCCTCACCGAAAGGAATGGCGTATGGCTCTTCGGGCACATCTCCTTCCACTGAATAGAGCAGCTTGTGCTCGCAGAAAATGACGGGGTCATTGTCCCTGATCGACTGGATCAGCAGACCCTTGGCATCATAGGGATTCGACGGCAGTACCACTTTCAGTCCGGGAATGTGGGTGAAGAGAGGATAGAGGCCCTGTGAATGCTGGGCTGCCGACCGGGAACCGGCCCCGAACATGGTTCGAATCACAACCGGAGTTTCCGCCTTGCCTCCGAACATGTAGCGGAATTTTGCCCCCTGGTTGAAGATCTGATCGAAACAGACGCCCATGAAGTCAATGAACATCAATTCGGCCACGGGACGCAGCCCGCAGGTGGCGGCCCCGATAGCTGCGCCGATGAAGGCGGATTCGCTGATCGGGGTGTCCATCACTCGGTCGCCGTATTTCGTGTAGAGCCCCTTGGTGATACCTCGAGGCCCGCCCCAGGCATCGGAATCTCCGTCGGCATGGGTGCCACCGGCGATATCTTCCCCTATCAGGATCACCGTGCTGTCACGGGCCATTTCCTGATCGAGGGCCTCATGCACTGCTTCCTTGAAGGTTACCGTTCTGGGCATGGTGGTGATTTCCTGCTGGAGTATTCCCGGGACTTGAAGTTCTTTCTCCCGCTCTTACTGATATTTTTTATTCTCTCAACCACTGCCGCCTACAAACTCCACTTCAACATCTCTCGTCACCACGCCTGATTCCACGCCTCGCTTCAGGAATTCGCGGACTGCCCGCCTGCCCTCTTCGCCGTAATCCAGAGTGCGGTCGTTGACGTACATGCCGACGAATTCATCGGCCAGTGAGGTTTCCATTTCGGGGGCGTATTGCAGCGCGTAATCGAGGGCTTCCTGCCGGTTCTCCAGGGCGTACTGGATGCTGTCGTGGAGGAGACGGGAGACTTCGAAAATAGTCTCTTCGCCCAGGTCGCGGCGAATGACATTGCCCCCCAGTGGCAACGGCAGGCCGGTTTCCTGATACCACCATTCACCGAAGTCCAGGATCAGTTCAAGGCCGGCGTCCACGTAGGTGAGCTGGCCTTCGTGGATGATGAGGCCGACGTCGATATCGCCGCTCTGCACCGCTGGCATGATCTCTTCCATCGAGAGGACTTTGTATTTCGGTTCAGGCAGAAACAGATTCAGAGCGAGAAACGCGGAGGTCATCGTTCCGGGTACGCCGATGGTACGGCCCGCCAGATCGTCCGGGCTGATTTTCTCCCTGGCGACCAGCCGGGGCCCGTATTGCTCGCCCATGCTTGCGCCGTGAGGCAGAAGCGCGTACTTGTCTGACAGGTACGCGTAGGCGTGAATGGAGACGGCGGTGACCTCGAACCTCCCTTCAAGAGCCCATTGGTTGAGGGTCTCGATGTCGCGAAGGATGTGTTCAAACCGAAAGTTCCCGGTATTGATTTTTTCATTGGCAAGCGCGTGGAACATGAACGCGTCGTCAGAATCTGGGCTGTGGGCTACACGGATGAGTTGTTCGGGCATGGTCAGTAATACGTAATGAGTAAGGTCCGATGGGTGACTCGGCCGCGCGCCAACGGCCTACTCCAGTTCCAGAAAAACGAAGCCGCGGCTCTGAAAGATCAGACGCTGGATTTCTGCACCCATGCGGAGTTCAAAGTTCAGGCTTCCTTCTACGGCGGCCTCCGGTTCGATTTTCACGCTTCGGAAATCATTCTCACTGGTCGGCTTGAGAGGGCGGTAAGCGATCCCAACAGTATCTACCGCGAGGAAGTCCTTTACTTTCACTGATAATTCTTCTGTGGATGTGTTGGTGACCTCAATATCGATAACGTAAGTGGGCGGGCGTTGAAGAAGCATCCGAATGTTGTTGACGACGACCTTTGCATCACTGAGCTGTTCCATGGGGACAGGTCCCTGCGGCTCTTCCTGGCGGGTGTAATTCATCAGCAGAAGTGCGGCGGCGCCCACGAGTATCGAGACGGCCACGACCGCGGCCACGGTAATCAGGGTCCGCTTCTTCTTCGCTTCCGGTGAAGCCGCGGGGGCCGGCGAGGTCTTCTGCTCGGCTGGAGGGATGTCCCCGGCTTTGACCATGGCCATACCCACCCCGCTGTCATCGGTATCGTAATCCTCGTCCTCTTCATCATCGGGCGGCGCGAAAATATCCGGTGAGGGAGAATCCGAATCCACCGTTGGGCCATATTCCATGGCGCGAGTGTCGAGCTCCTCTTCATCGTCCAGATGCAGCTTGCGCTTGTCTTCGTGTTTTCGTTTACGGTCGGCTGTCCATTCAAAACGCAGAACGCATTTGCCGAGCCTGATTTTGTCGCCGTCCGTAAGCTCGGCGTTGTTTCGAATGGTCTCGTCGTTGACCATCGTTCCGTGCCGGCTGCCTTTGTCTGTCAGAATGACCTTCTTGCCGTCGTAGGTCACTTCGCAGTGATAGCGGGAGAGTGATTCGTCATTGAGGGGTAGATCGTTATCGCTGCGCCTTCCAATCTGGCACTTGTCATTCCGGACTATCTTGAATGTCGTGCCGAGGTCGGCACCTTTGATGACGATGAGTCGCGGCATGACCGGAAGGTTCTTCTCACATCAAGAAAGCAAGAGAGGAAGCAGAAGCCCACTGGGATAAATGTCGCGGATAGTGCGATATCGTGCCAGTCGAATGAACGGAAGAGGGTTAATGCCAGATGGCTCAAAGCCGCGCTTTCGATTTTCTGAGGCCGCTGAGGGACGATGCATCCATTCGCTTCGAGTGGATCAATACTCTGAAGGCATTCCCCATCATTTGCGGATGGAACAGACTGCGGATGGCCGCCCGGCGTTTCGTATCCTCGATGCCGGCCCCCGGGTAAGCCGCCATAGCTTCGGCGATGTCCTGTTCGCCGATCCCCATCAAGAATCTCGATTGGTCGGTGAAACCTTCCGTGCGCAGACCTGCCTTTTCACCTTCTCTTGCGAGCGCTGTGAAGTTCACGTGCGCGGTGATGTCCTGCTCACCCGGATTTCTGAACACATCGCTGCTGACCTGGTGCTGTTGAAAGCTGCGCAGGGTGCCTTTCATCCGGGCGGGTGAGTAATAATCGGATTCTGTGAGCCCGTAATCGATGGTGATGACATAACCGCGGTGAAGCACTCGTGCGAGGTCGCGCATCCAGTTCAGTGCCTTCAGATTCACTTCGGTCTCGATTCCCTCCGGCAATTCGATCTCCTTGAAATAATCGGCAATGGCGACATCAGATACGGGGCCGGGCTGCTGCTGAAACTCGCCATCTTGCTCGGTGAGATAGATTTCGAGCAGTTGGCCGTCATTTACACAGACTCTGTGCACGGGGAAACTGTCCACCAGCTCGTTGGACAGGATGCACCCGATGACTTCTTCGGTTTTCAATGAGTCGAGAGATTCCAGCCATCGGACGCGATCGCCGAGAAGTTGCTGCTGCTCTTCACGGAGCCTGCCGCTTGATTCGACAATGCAATAGCTGACAGCGTCCCTGAGACCTCTCGAGATCGTCTTGCTATCCAGAATGTCCGCTGCCAGGTGTCCGTGCCCCGCGCCCATCTCCAGAATCTGGAACGAGGGATGGCCCATGAATTCCCACATCTCCTCCAACTGACTGGCGATCAGTTGACCGAACAGCGCACTCACATGAGGGCTCGTAAAGAAGTCCCCCTTTTTGCCGATCTCGACCGCTCGTTGATAGTAACCGTGCTCAACGTGATAGAGCGCGAGCTCCATGTATCTGGCCACGGTTATCGGACCGCTGGAGCGGATCTCGTCAAGGATGATTTCTTTTAGCGGGGAGAGGGACATCGTGAAATTTTGCCTTCAGGCGAAGTGGGATTCTCACGCCTTCAGGCGGCAGTGCTCCGATCCACCTGAGGGGCTTCCTGCACAAAAAAAGGGCAAGCCCAACGGCCTGCCCCTTTCCATTCCTGCAATTTTTTCGCCCCTATGGCTTCACCTTGGCAAAGAATTTGTCCGGCGACTTCTTGAATTTGGCAAGGCAGTTCGGGCAGCAGAAGCCGACAGTCTTCCCTTTGAACGCGAAGGTGTGTGCGGGGTTGACATTCTTGTTGCTGAGCGGGCACTTGCTGTTGAATGTCTTGGCGGTGACCGTTGCGCCGACTTTTACCGTGGCCGTTGCGCCGATCTTGACCGTGGCGCCGACCCTGGCCGTAGCCGTGGCGCCGACCCTGGCCGTGGCCGTTGCTCCGACCCTGGCTGTGGCACCCACTTTCGCTGTCGTTCCCCTGGCCACCGGCTTCCTCACGCGCACAACTGCGCCAATGCATTTTTCAGGAGTGGCTTTGAACTTGGCGAGACACTTTGGACAGCAGAAACCAATCTCTTCGTTTTTATATTTGAAGGTGTGTGCAGCCACGACCGGCTTCCCGGACATCGGGCACTTATCGTTGACCGTCTTGAGGGCCGGGGCAGGCGGCTTTGCGGGCGGCTTCCAGCCATTGTCGAGCATCACCTTGGCGTGCGATTTCCGGAAGGCATCCGCAGCCTTGTCCGTCACCTTGCTCTGCCAGAGGAAGACCTTTTTCAGTTTCGGCAGCTTGGCGATAGAGGCCAGGCCCTTGTCTGTGACCTTCGTTCCGTAGAGGTTGAGGTATTCGAGATTTGCGAGGCCTTCGAGATGAGCGAGGCCGGCATCACCGATACCTGTCTTCTCGAGATGCAGCCGAGTCAGGTGTTTCAGATCTTTCAGATTGCCCAGACCTCCGTCGGTGACTTTTGTGTTGGCCAGATTAAGCCATTCGAGTTGCAGGGCGATCTTCTTGAGCTGCGGCAGGTGCTTGTCATTGACGTCCTTTGAGACGCGCATGAAATTCACACTCACGACGTTGGTGTTCTGAGCCAGCGGGCCGGCGAGGGCGCCGGCATCCTGCAGGGCCTTGAGGGTGGCCGGGTCGGCAGGCGGCACCTTTCGTGCGACCTTTTCGTCAGTGACCGTGGCTTTCAAAGAACTGTCCCAGACAGCCCCGGTCAGAACCCACTTGCTGAAGGTATCTTTTTCTTCTTTGGTCAGAAACGGCTTCTTTGGCGGCATCACATCATCGTGATCTTCCGCCAGGTAAATGCGTACGATCGACTCACTTTTTTTGACATCCCCCGGCACGATGCTCAGCTTTTCGCTCTCGCCGCCTTTGAATGCCGCGGCCTTCTGATCGAGCCGCAGTTCGCCTTTCTGTTTCTTGGGGCCGTGGCACTTGAAGCACTTGGCCTCGAACATCGGCCAGACCTTCTTCACGAACAGGTCTTTGCTGATAGCGGCATTTTCCGCTCGAACAGACATGGTGCTGAGGCCAAGAAGAATGGCCGCTGCGCTGAGGTGTCGAATCATGGTTTTCTCCATATGGAACTAGGGTTTTTCTTGGAAGTTGGGATGTCTAGGGGGTGTTTCAATCATTCTGTCGTGCTGAAAGGCAAGTTATTGCATTCTTACTGCCCGTGCAATCAGGCGAGAATTTCGTGGATGATCTCTCCATGGACATTCGTGAGCCTCATGTCCAGCCCGCTGAAGCGCACCGTGAGCTTCGTGTGATCCATGCCGACCAGGTGCAGCATGGTGGCGTGCAGATCGTGGATGTTGACTTTGCCCTCGACGGCCTTGTATCCAAACTCGTCGGTCGCCCCGAAAGCTATCCCGCCCTTAACTCCTGCCCCGGCCAGCCAGAGCGAGAAGCCGAACGGATTGTGGTCACGCCCCGAGCCCTGGGCGAAGGGCGTCCGGCCGAACTCCCCCGTCCATACCAGGAGCGTTTCCTCGAAAAGCCCGCGGGCCTTCAGGTCTTTGATCAAAGCGGCGATAGGCTGGTCTACCGCGCGGGAATTCTTGGCGTGGCCGTCTTTGATGTTGCCGTGCTGGTCCCAGCGATCGCCCGACCCGCCGGGACAGGTCAGTTCGACAAATCGAACGCCCCGTTCAATCAAGCGGCGGGCAAGCAGACACTCGCGCCCGAAAACTGTTGTCTGGCGAAACTTGCTGTTAAGGCCGTAGAGTTCTTTAGTAGCTTCGGATTCGCCGGAAATGTCCATCAATTCCGGCACGGTGGCCTGCATCCGATAGGCCATTTCGTAATTCGCGATGGAAGACTCGAGCTGATCCACATGCCCCATGCGGCCCAAGACGGACTGGTCGAGCTGCCGGAGCAGGTTGAGTTTGTTTTGCTGGTGCGCGGGCGTCGGCTCGGTCGGCTTGATATTTTCGATGGAAGAGCCGGACATGTTGACAACCGTGCCCTGGTAGGTGGCCGGCAGATATCCGGTATTGAAATTGTCGAGGCCGCCCGGCGGAATCAGCCCACCGTTGAGGACGACGAAACCGGGCAGGTTTTCGTTTGTGCTGCCAAGGCCGTAGCCGAACCAGGCGCCCATACTGGGATGGCCCTGCTGCCCGCTGCCGGTGTGCAAAAAGTAGTTCGCATTCGTGTGCATCGGAGAAATTGGAGGTCATCGAACGAATCACCGCGATATCATCGATGCACTCGCTCACGTACGGGAACAGATCACTGACGGGCAGACCACACTTGCCTTTAGGACTGAACTTCCACGGCGATGCCATGGTCTTGCCGCGGTTGTCAAACTGTGTCGGTTCCATCCTGGCCGGGTACGGCTTGCCGTGAAACTTGTCGAGCATCGGTTTTGGGTCAAAGGTGTCGACCTGCGAAGGCCCGCCATCCATGTAAAGGAAGATGACATTCCTGGCCTTTGGCTCGAAATGGGGAGCCTTGGGAGCAAACGCACGGGCGCCGTTGCCGACCTTAGCTCCGTACGCCTTGTCACCCATCAGAGAAGTAAGAGCGAAAGCCCCGAATCCCTGGGCACATATTCCCAGCATTTCACGCCGTGTGCGCGGTTGGAAAGTACGTCCGCAGTGGTGGTTTCTTTTCTTTTTCACTTGCAATTCCAGTGCTCCATCCAGAGGGGTGCAATTAATGCATCTCCCGAGTATTTGGCCACTGCTAAGCCGAATGTGTCTTTACCGGGAACTTAATCCTTGCTCTATAATTGATTGCGCCTAATATCCACGTCCCCCATCCCCCTACCGGGACAATACCATGAAGCATCACCGAGCATATTTCGCAGGATTGCTTGTCCTTGCCACGAGCCTTTCGTTCGCTGAAAAGAAGAAAACTCGCGATCAGATGGTCCGGGAAGACCGGCAGACTTTGCAGAGCGATCAGAGCTGGATCTACAACGATCTGCCGAGGGCCATCGAGATCGCCAGCAAGACGAAGAAGCCGCTGCTCATCGTGTTCCGCTGAATACCGTGACACGCTTGCGTGGATTTTGACGGGCAGGTTGTCCGTCGCGAATCTAGATTGAAGGCTCTCATGGACCAGTTTGTCTGTGTCCGCGTGGTTCAGATGAATTCCATGGACCTGAATCTTTTTCAGTTTGATTACGATCTGACTTTCGCCGCGTTTTTCATGAATGCGGATAAGACTATTTACGGCCGTTACGGAACGCGCTCGGATCGCAAAGCGGTCCGTGACATCTCGATGCAGGGCTTCGGTGGCGCGATGAAAGCCGCGCTCGAAATTCATCGAGGCTATCCCGCGAACCGTGAATCTCTGGCGGGCAAGCAGGGAAAAAAACCGCGTTATGCCAAGCCGGAGCAGTATCCATCGCTGCGCCGATTCAAGGCCACGCTCGATTACAAGGGCCAGGTGGCGCGCAGTTGTCTGCATTGCCATCAGATCGTCGGTGCCGAACGCATGGTCTATCGCAGTCGGAAGGAAACGTTTCCCAGGAAGATTCTATTCCCCTGGCCCATGCCGGACACCATCGGCTTGCAGATGGACCCGGCCAGTCCAGCCACCGTCAAGGCCGTCAGCCCGGATTCACCCTCGGCCGCTGCTGGCTTGAAGGCGGGCGACGCAATCGTGTCGCTTAACGGGCAGCCCATCCTTTCCACCGCGGACATCCAGTGGGTGCTCCATCACACAGGGGACACCGGCCAGGTAAAAGCGGCTGTGCGCCGCGGAGGCGGAGAACGGCAAGTGACACTTGCGCTGCCGTCCGGTTGGCGAACAAAAGGCGACATCACCTGGCGCACGAGCACGTGGGATTTGCGCCGCATGGTCGGTGGTGTCCTTCTGAAGGATCTCACTGACGAAGAACGCAAGCAGGCCGGGCTCGGAACTGCCGGTCTGGCCCTTAAAATCGCGCACCTTGGCCGTTACGGCCAGCATGGCGCCGCCCTCAGAGCCGGCTTTCGCAAGAACGACGTCTTCACCGCGTTCGACGGCGAGAAAAAACGCGCCACGGAGACGGAGTTCCTCATGTACGCACTGGATGCGATGAAGCCGGGAATGAAAATGCCGGTCACCGTGCTTCGTGGGAAGAAGGAGATGAGCCTGAAGCTGCCAATTCAGTAGGACTTGTTCACATGGCAACGCCAGCCGCGGCAAGCCTGTCTTTCTGTTCTTCCAGAATCTTCTTGTTGCGGCGAACGCGCTCAGGAACAAGTCGCTCACGCTCGCCGGTTCGCTGCCAGTCCACGGTGTTTTCGCAGCCGAGGCCACGGATGATGGCCAGCTCCACCAGTGAATAATCGTCTGGATCTTCTCGATCGAATCGCATCGGCTCGCGCAGTCCCACCGGTGGATTAGTGATGACACGGGGGCGGCCCGACGGATTGAATGACGCGGAATGGAGAATGAAAGGATGCAGCAGATAGACATCCCCGCGTTGACCGAGAGCTTCGTCAAAGTCATGACAGTTTTCGATCAGTCCTCCGAAGCCGCCGGGCAGCAGCCCTTCCGGATGCTCGAAGAGGCGGCGCGCCACCTGGGGCACTGAATCGCAGGCGACAAAAGTGCCTCCGCTTTGTGGCAAGACGTCATCCCAGAGGACGAGTGTGAGCAGGCCCTGCTCGGGGCTGTCGAGAAAGTGCCGGAAGAAATCGCCGTCTTTGTGCCAGCCCTTTACCAGAGGCGAAGGTGGCTGCCACGGTTGGTCCGCACCAGAGTTGAAATTGATGATGAACCCATCGCTCCAGCCGACGTTCGGATGGATACGATCTTCACCACCGAGAAGGTCGCATACACCGTCAAATACCTTCGGTGCGAAATCTCTCACCTCCACTCGACGAATGCTGGGCAGATGAAACCTGGCTTCGGCCCAGGTCGAAGGATCGTCCGGCGCGTAGCCAAGCCGGATGAAGGCATCATCGATCCACTGTTGCGCGGTTTCTTTGCAGAAGCAATCTTCCAGTTTGATGAAGCCGCGGGAAAGGAAATGCTCGACCTGTTCTTCGCTCAGCGAGCGGTATCGCATGGATGTTTCTCCGGGTGTTGAACGCCGTATTCTAACTCGAGACTTGAAAGAAGCCGTCTTTGGCTGAAGGCGTAGCGGGCCTTAAGGACTTGAGGTCTTTTGGTCTTATTCGTCTGTCCCCATTCGCCTGTCCACTCATACCTGACCGCAATTACAGACCAGTGCAGTTAGAGAAGCTGCCACGCCTCTGGACAACCAGAACGGCCGGCATACACTCGAAATAATGAAAATGCAGACTACGAACCTGCGCACGTTCGACTTGCGGGAGACGCTGTATTCCGGACAGATCTTTCGGTTTGAGGAAGTGGATGATGGCTTCTGGGTGCGGGTCGGCAGCAGCATCCTGCGGATTGAGCAACACGGCGATACCCTCCGATACGGCGGCTGCGACAGAGCGTTTGTAAGGAAGTATCTGGCCCTGGATGAAGATCTGGCATCTCTACCCAGGGCCATTGAAAACGATGAGATCCTGAGGCCGGCCCTGCATGAATTTCCGGGACTTCGCGTTCTCCGACAGGAGCCCTGGGAATGCCTGGTCAGTTTTATCTGCTCCTCGGCTTCGAATATTCCGCGAATCAAGAGGAAGATAGACGCGCTTTGTCGCCTCTTTGGTTTTCCCATCGAATTCGGCGGATACCAGAGCCGGAGTTTTCCGAGAGCCGGAGAGCTTACCGATGAAGCAGCCATGCGCAGGGAGGGGCTTGGTTACCGTGCACGATTCCTTGCCGAGTTGAACGAGGTCGCCCCTTCGCTCGATCTGGAGTCGCTCAGAAATGCGAGCTACGATGATGCCAAGAGCGCGCTGGTTGAGTTGCCGGGAGTTGGAGAGAAAATCGCCGATTGTGTTCTGCTCTTCTCGCTCGATTTTTCGGAGGCATTTCCCGTGGACGTCTGGATAAAACGGGCCGTGCAGGATTGGTATTTCGGCGGCCGGAAAATCCCGGATCGGGACATCCGCCAGTTCGCTTCAGACAGGTGGGGAGAACATGCCGGGTACGCCCAGCAATACATCTATCACTACGCACGCATGAGAGCCAGAAATGGGTAAAGAAGTCGACCGCACACAATACGTCAATCCCCTCGTGGATCGCTATTGCAGCGAGGAGATGAGCTACAACTTTTCAGACGTCCGCAAATTCCGCACGTGGCGAAGGCTCTGGATCGCGCTGGCCGAATCCGAGCAGCAGCTCGGCATCGAAATCACGGACGAGCAAGTTGAAGAGCTCAAGGCCAACGAAGACAACATCGATTTCGAGTTCGCCCGTCAGAAGGAGAAGGAGCTTCGCCACGATGTGATGGCGCACATCCACACCTTCGGCGAGGTCTGCCCCAAGGCCCGCGGCATCATCCACCTCGGCGCGACGAGCGCGTTCGTGGGCGACAACACGGACCTGATCCAGATTCGCGACGCGCTGGATATGGTCATTCGGAAACTGGCAGCGATCATCGATGCTCTGGCGACTTTCGCGGCCGAATGGAAGGATCTGCCCTGCTTGGCCTTCACCCACATCCAGCCGGCCCAGCTCACAACGCTCGGTAAACGGGCCACGCTCTGGCTGCAGGATTTCGTGCTCGATATGGAAGAGCTGGAATTCCGAAAAAAGACTCTCCGCTTCCGCGGCGTCAAGGGCACGACCGGCACCCAGGCGAGCTTTCTGCAGCTTTTCAAAGGCGAGGGCGACAAGGTCGACGAGCTCGATGAGCTGGTCACTGAAAAACTCGGCTTTACGCAACGATACGGCGTGACCGGTCAGACTTATCCCCGCAAGGTCGATTACTCCGTCCTTTCGGCATTGGCCGGGGTCGCTATCACCACGCATAAAATGGCCAACGACATTCGCCTCATGCAAACGCGGGGCGAATTGGAGGAACCGTTCGAAACGAAACAGATCGGCTCATCGGCCATGGCCTACAAACGCAACCCCATGCGCTGCGAGCGCCTCACCGCGCTGGCCCGGCATGTCATCTCGAACACCATGAATCCGGCATTCACCGCGGCCAGCCAGTTCTTCGAACGTACCCTCGACGATTCCGCCAATCGCCGGCTCTCGATTCCTGAAGCCTTCCTCGGCATCGATGCCATTCAGAGCATCTGTCTCAACGTGATCCCCGGATTGGTCGTTTATCCCAAAGTCCTCGATCGCTACGTACGCGAACAACTCCCGTTCATGGCCACGGAATCGATCCTCATGGCCGGTGTGCAGTCCGGCGGAGATCGCCAGCAGCTCCACGAATCCGTCCGCCAGCATTCGATGGAGGTAACGGTCGCCCTGCGTGAACAGGGCGCGCCCAACGACCTTATCGCTCGTCTTGCCGCCGATCCTGCATTCGAATCCGTTAAAGACCAGTTGGGAGACCTGGCGACCCCGGAACGATTCATCGGCCGTTCGCCGCAACAGGTGGTACGTTTCATCAAGGAGCACGTTCAACCGGTCAGGGAGAGATACGCTGAGCACCTCGGCCAGACCGCGGAACTGAATGTTTGAATTGGGGCACTGTGTGGGGCTAACGCTCCAGTGCAGCTCGGACCAGAATCCCTCTCTGGTTCGTTTCAGAACTCTGACTGTCCGACGGTTGAAGGCGGGCAAACAGGTGGCAGATCGGCGCCATTCACTATTCACCATCCACCACCCACCATCCCCTTTGAACGCTTCCAGGTATTTGGAGAAGATGCTCCCCTGAACCATGGAATACTTTTTCGCATTCTGTTTCGGCGCCGTTCTCGGGAGTTTCTTGAACGTCTGCATCTACCGGATGCCGAGGGAGCTCTCCCTTTGTCGGCCGCCGTCCCGGTGCTCGTTCTGCGCGCAGCCGGTTCTGTGGTACGACAATATTCCCATCTTCAGCTACCTGCGCCTTGGCGGCCAATGCCGTTATTGTCGAACGTTTTTCTCCGCTCGATACCTCGGCATCGAAGTATTGATGGGCGGACTTTCCGTGCTTTGCTATCACGCGCTTGTAGCATCACACCCGCTTTATCCGGAGAGTCTCCTTGATGTTGATCTCGTCATTCTGTTTTGGTACCGGTATCCGTACTTCGTAACGGCCTACTTCATCGGGTGTGTGTTCCTGGCGGCGCTGGTGATTGCGACATTTATTGATTTCGATTTCCAGATCATTCCCGATTCGATCACCTTGGGCGGGCTGGTGGTGGCGATTCTTATCAGCCTCGCCTTCCCTTACTTTCACAACAATCTTCGGTTTCGAGGGTCGAAAGATCCGCTGCTGGATGTAATTCTCAATGCCCAGGTGGAGAAGATTGCTTACGCGTCATACCTGAGCTGGGGGCCCCATATCGAGGCATTGATCAAATCCCTGTTCGGCGCGATGGTCGGCGCGGCCACGGTCTGGGCGGTGGGCGTGCTGGGGAAAGTGATCTTCAAGAAGGATGCGATGGGTTTCGGCGACGTGAAATTCAACGCCATGATCGGCGCATTCCTTGGCTGGGAAGTTGGCCTTGGGACGCTGCTTCTCGGGTCGGTCATCGGGGCGATTGCTGGCATCGCAATCATTCTGCGGACAAAGCAGACTCGGATGCCGTTCGGGCCTTACCTGTCCCTGGCCGCGGCTCTGTTGTTCCTCTATCGAGACAAGATAAGGATGCTCGTTCTTCTGTGGATGCAGTTCGTGACATCGATGGTGGATAAGGTGATGGGGTGAAGAGTAATGAGTAATGAGTAATGAGTAAGAATGCCCGGAATCCTGCCATCACTTATCACGATCGGGTCGCTCATCGCTATGACGATATCTATCGCGGCGACTATTGGGAGTTTTATCGAGCCGTCACCTGGGAATGCTGGAAGCCCTTTCTGCCGCGAGACACCTCTGCCCGGATGATCGATCTTGGATGCGGTACCGGTGTCTGGGGACTGCGGCTCGCAAAGTCCGGATTCAATGTCACCTTTCTGGATATCTCGCAGAAGATGCTCGACGTGGCCCAGCGCAAGGCGGAGGAGATGGGTCTGGAATCAAGGGCAAGCTTTGTGCGCGCGGATATCTGCGACCTGTCTGACCTGGACAACAATTCGTTTGAATTTGCTGTCGCTGAAGGGGACCCCATCTGTCATGCACCGCGCCCCAATAAAGCGATGAAAGAAATTCAACGCATCCTCGCGCCGGGCGGCATTCTTGTGGCATCCCTCGACAACAAGTGCGCGGGGATCGATTATTACCTTGAGCGTGGCGAGATTGATGAACTGGAAAGATTTACTCGTACAGGGGAGACCATGTGGCTCGCAGAACGACAGGAAGAGCGATTTCAAGTGCACATGTTTTCGCCGGACGACGCCAGGCAACTGGTCGAAAAAGCAGGCCTCGAAATAGTAGCACTCCGCGGCAAGACAGTGCTGCCGATTCGGAAACACGCTGATTTACTTTCGGATCGTCAACAGTTCCAAAGGCTCCTGAAGCTGGAGCTCAAACTGAATAGGAACGAGGCATGGCTGGGACGGGCCTCGCATCTGCAAGTGGTGGCGAAGAAGATGGAATAGAGGGCGTTTGAAGCCCTCAACTGATTTCCACGTGCGTTTCGTCCAAGCCGTTGTCTTGTGAGATCGTTTCTTCTAATGTTCTTGCACGTTCCTGCAGATCTTTCCTTCCCGGCTGCTTCTTTAATGCTTCCCTGAAAAGGACAAGTGCGGTTTCCGGATCCTGCTGAGCTATCTTTTCCGCACGGCTGGTGAGAGTTTCAACCTGTTCGATAAGCCCCAGGGTCTTTTCCTTCAGCTTGTTCAATTCGGGATCGGGGGAGATCTCGAGACCGTCGTCCGCCAATCCGAGTGCGCCCTGAAAATCGCCCTCCTGCAGAAGATTGCGGATCATGTTCACGCCCCGTTCAACGTGCTCGGCCCTCTGTTTGACGCGCTTCAGCGATCTATCGCTCACGGCCTGGGGGTTCAGGCGCCGCGCCTTTCGAAGTTTTTTGTAGGCGTCACGCCAGAGGAGATCTTTCACGAATGCTTTGCCTGCCTCGCGCAGTTCTTCTGCCTCGAGCCAGATGGGGCCGTATTTTTCGAGGAGTACCTGGGCTTCTTTTGATTCTCCAATCTCGAGGGCATGCTTCAGCCTACGGACCCCGCTGGTGATCTTCTTCTGCTGTAATCTCTGGAGCGCGGTGTTCATGGTCTTGTCAAAATCATTCAGCCGATCATGCGCTTTCCGCAGGCCCGCTGCGATGGTTTCGTTCGCGGGCCAGCACTCGCTCGCATCCTGCCAGAGCTTTAGTGCGGTCTTCCATGATCGGGCGGCGGACGCCACCTCGGCA
>JASLXP010000780.1 GCA_030740295.1 Planctomycetota bacterium | reverse complement strand
GAAGACTGGGAGGGCGTCGAGCTCGAATTCAGCGCGGCCGAGCCTTCGCAGTCAGCGGATCTGCCGAAGTTGCTGGCCTGGCATATTGGTGCGCCGTCTGGGCAGAGGGATGTGCGCTATGCAGGAGTTGGGGGGCTAAGTTCTCAGACCGACTTTCAGATAGGGAATGGGCAAATTGCCTTTAACTCCAGCCTGACAACTGGCTCCGACATACAGATTGCCAACATCCAGGCCAATACGGGCGATATCACGATTAATGGCGATGTAGATAGTGCCTCAGGAGGTCAGGTGACAGTTGACGCAGGTCAGCAGACAATCACGGTCCACACCGGGGCAGGCATTGATTTGAATGCACCTGGCGATCTGGCCCAGACAGAAGCCCAGACACTCTCCATCAACACCTCCGGACGCCTCCCGCTCCTGCGACATTCAGTCAAACTCCCCGCAAAAGCAGGAAAAAAGACCCAACGTCTTTACTCCAAACTCAAACAGGTCGAGAAACTCTACGATCGGCAGCGCCAGGCCAAACGGCGGGGCGACCTACAGACGTTCCAGGTCACCAACTCCGCCATTCTGGACAACTGGAAGAATGACAGAGACGTCAAAGCCGTATTCAATGACGTGCTTGTGGAGGCCATTAAGAATACTGGCCAGGCAGTCCGTCTCATTCAAGCTCAGAAACTGGCACGAGGGCTGGTCAGCCCGGTGCAGTCGAGTGGCGGTTACGATTACAAATACGCCGCGCTTCGGAGGGAAACGATCCCATCCGATGGAGCGTTCTCAAAGGTCAGCGTGGCCAGGAGGCAGGTGAGTGCGAATTTCTTTTATGAGATCGTTCCTGAGCTTTCGCAGTATGCCTTCCTTCATGCCCAGATGAAGAACCCGCTCCGCTCGCCGCTGCTGGCCGCGCCGGCAAGCATTTTCATTGGAAGCGATTTTGTCTCCCAGGGCTCGATAGACACGACCTCGTCAGGAGAGCCGTTGAAGATTGGGCTCGGCGTGGACGAAGCGGTCGCGGTCAAACGTAAATTCGATTCCAAACGCGAGACGCAGAGCTGGCGCTCGAAATATACCTTTCGGAAGACGGTAGCTCTCTCGATCACCAACAATAAAAAAAGAGCGGTCAACATCGTCGTGATGGAGCGCATCCCATTCTCAGTTCAGAAAGAGTTGAAGGTCGAGATGCTGCACCTGACCGAACGGCCGACGGAGAAGAAGAAAGGAGGGCTCTGGACCTGGAAGTCAGAGCTTGCCCCGGCGAAGGAGAAACAGATCACCTTCGCCTACAACGTCACCCACCCGGTCGACAGCCAGGTGGCCTCTACTCCCGATCCTCGTGCAGCCCAGCAGTAGGAGAAAAGCCATGAAAACCACAAACACCATTACAACGCTCCTGCTCGCAACTGTCATTTCCGCCGAAGAAGCGAAGGAGACCATCCTGCCCATCGAGGGCGTTACTCTTTATGAAGACCGGGCCCTGATCGATCGTTCAGGTGAAGTGTCTCTTGTTGCGGGCATCAATCAGCTCACCATTGCAGGGCTGCCGGTAAGCCTTCAAGAGCCTTCATTGCGTGCGTCCGTCGGTGCCGCAACGGGCGCCAAAATTCTATCGGTGTCATCGCGAACCGAGCAGAAGCTCGAAACTCAGGACGAGCGACTGAGGGCGCTCGAAAAAGCGGATGATGAACTCGATCGTTCGATCTCGAAACTCCAGTCGAAGATGAGCGTGATCAACGATCAGGAGACATACCTGAGATCATTCGAGCAGGTCATTCTGCGCAGCCTGTCCGAGCGAACCACGCTCGGGACGGTCAAGCCACAGGAGATCAATTCCACTTCAGGATTTCTTACAGATCGTCGCACCACCCTGGCCAACAGTCGCCGCGACCTTTCCAATCAACTCACCGAATTGAAAAAGAAGAAAACTGAGAGCAAGAACAAGATCCGGCAGTTGACCCGTCCCAACAAGAAGACCGTCCGCTATGCAGAGATCACCTTGTCGTCGCCGGCCGCAAAAAAAGTCGACCTGAATCTCAGCTACCTGATCAGCAACGCGAGCTGGAAGCCCCGTTATGAAGCACACCTCACCGACGGCCAACTCGAAGTGCAGTATCTCGGGGAGGTCCGCCAGCGGACGGGCGAGGATTGGAAAGACGTGGCCATCACTCTCAGCACGGCCCGGCCTTCACTCGGCGCAAGAAGACCCAAGCTCGTTCCCCTCAGAATGTATCTGGTCACGACCTCTGGCGGGCAGCGAAAGAAAGTCGTCAGCGTCTCAGGGGGCGAGGAAGACGCTTCCACGGACGGAGAACCGGAGCCTCCAGTACCGGACGCACCACCGGTCGCGGCAGAAGAGGTGCAGGTTGCCGAAAGGGGAACGTCCGTCGTTTTCGAATTGCCGGGCACGAGCACTGTTCCCAGTGACCGTCGTTCCTACAAACTGCCGATCATGTCCTTCACCGACGATAAACCGGGGCTCTCGTTTGAGTCCACGCCCAAGCTGCTCCGCTACGTCTACCTGAAGTGCAAGACGACAAACAAGACCCGCTTCCCGCTCCTCGCGGGCCCGGTCGACATATTCCGGCAGAGCGGGTTCATGGGGACATCGTCGCTGAAGTTCGTCGCGCCCGGCAAGAAGGTCGAGCTCTCGTTCGGTATCGATGAAGATCTCAAAATCATTCGACGCAGAGATCCGGAAAGCACGTTCTCAAAAAAATCCGGAAGGAAGGTCACTCATCACTTTGCCTTCGACACCGAGGTCGCCAATTACAAGGAGACGGACCAGAAAGTAACGGTCATCGACAATTACCCGGTCTCAGACCTCGAGGAGGTCGCTGTAGAACTTTCACCTCTGACCACACGCCCGGACAGGCATCTTCAGAAAAAAGGGCGCCTGGAATGGGACGTCAGCCTCAAGCCCGGCGAGAAGAGGGTCATCCATCTGAAATACGAGGTCACGCTGCCCAAAGATTTTCGGTGGCAGGTGGCCAACCCGGTTCCCGATGCAATGCCCCAAGAGTAGAAGGCTTGAAGTGTGATTGGGCAGTGGCGCTCGAAGAACAGGGAATCAGAGAGTCCTGCAAAGGTCTCATCTTTCCACGAAACGCTCGATTTCCAGTTCCACTGGTTTGCCTTTCGCCGGTGTGAAACGAACGGTCCAGCCGTCGTCGATGGCTCGGTTCGGAATGATGCGGAGTCCCAGGCCGTGGGTGTTGTTTCCCCTTGACCAGGCACGGACTGCGCGGGTGACGTCGATTTCGTATCGGCGAGGGGGAATGAAGGGTGCGCCCGGGCCGCTGCCACTGGCCACGGTCGTCGTGCCGATGGCTCCGCTGAGATTCTTGAAGTCGTAGGTTTTACCGGGTTCGAAAGGCGCCTTGAGCATTACGGCTCCGGCCTGCATCGGCGCTCGATTATGCGATTCGTGGACGTACACAATGAGATTCGCTGAAGCGATGTTTTTGGGCGACGGCAGCTCACCTGTCTTGAAGCGCGTGAGCAGCACGTATGCCTGGGAGCTGTCTTTGAGCCATTTAATAGAGTGGTGTGGAAAGACCTCGCCGGTCTTGGAGACGTAACTGGCGGCTGCCGGCCCGAGGGTGATCTTCTTTGTCGGCCTGTTGGATTTTGGCTGGGGAGGCTTCGTTCCCATCGTCCAGGGACTGGGCAACGTGGCGAGCACATGTCCCTTTTGAACTGCCGGAATGGACGGTGCAGCCGGCGTGGGCATTGGCTTCTGGCTCGGCACAAGGATCTCACGGCGAAGGAACGCCATGCGGGGATATACCGGCAACTTGTCCGCGGGTGTCGGGACAAGGATTTCAAAAGTGAATGGGAATTTATCGACGGTCTTCTGGACCACGACAGGCGTCTCATCCCACTTTGCGTAGTGAGCGCGTGCGATCTCCGCGCCCTTGTCGAAGAGGTCTTCGTGATTGCGGTAGCGATGGCCGGGATGGTACGCGTACGTGACGACCAGGCGATTATTGCCGATTGCCGACAAATCATCGCCGGTGATCGTAATGGTGTTCTTGCCGGGTGCCAGGTACGGCAGCGCTTCCTGGTTGTGCTGCACGATGCTGGCAATTTCGAGATCAGACAGTTCCTGGCTGAACCGCACTTTGAGCTGATAGCCGTACTTGCCGCGCACTTTTTCAGTAAGAGATGCTGCATCCGTGTTGCTCCAGGTTTTGCCTTCGTCTGAAGATACCTGGAGTGACGTGTTTCCCTTTGCACTCACTCTTGCCATGGCGATCACGTAAGGCGAATTCATCTCCACGACAAAGCTGCCGGTGTCCGCGGTCGAGATCAGTTTTCCATTTTTCCAGGTGACGTTCTCGGTATTCTTCAAGGAAGTCAGGAAGGTGTCTGAGCGAAAATTCGGCTTGAAGAGAAGAGTTCCGTTGGACCATGTCCGTGCTTTGTTGAGTTTGTTGTAGGGCTCAAGCATGGGGCCGATGGACGGGCAGTTGCGGTATTCCTTGTCGCCGCAGGTATGCCGGGGCGAACGAGTTCTGCTGCCGAAGTAGTAACCGTCTTCCTGCCTGTCCCAGTCGAGCATGAGCGAGTAGCCAACGGAAAGCCGGATGTTTGCCGAGTATTTTGGATCGTCGAACTTGATCGCATTCCACCCGCGAGGGCTGCCCGCGTTTCGTGCGGTCTTTACTCCGGCAATCACGCCGCTGAGTGTGTCGCCGCACACCATGAAGGCGGGGGCGGTCCAGTTCACGCCGTCCTCTGCGTAATCGAATCTGTTGTCCTTCTGATATGAGACTCTCCGGTCACCATCGCTGGCGAACGCATCGGAAACCAGTTTCGGATTGGCCCGGATGTCATCCTGCCCTGCAATCGTGAACTTTCCCGGCGCATTCGGATCTGGCATCCAGGTGTAGAATTTCAGAAAGGTGTCCAGGTAGTGCCAACGCCCGCCGTATTGCACCTCCACGGTCGTGTGCCCCTTCCAGCCCATGTATCGCCACTTGTATCCGGCCGTATTCCACAGCGCGGCCTGCACAGTGTGTTCGCCGCCGCAGAGGCCCCATCCATAAACATTGATGAATTTCAGGGCAGAGATGCCGCCGCGCTCGTTGGGATATGCGTGGTGATAGTGAATGTATCGCAGAAAGTTGTAGAGCGCGATGACCTTCTCGTCGTCCGTCTTGCAGTCTTTGGTCACGGTCCGAACGATGGACTCGAGAGAGGAGCAATCCGGAGCGCGATTGTTAACCACCTTGATGTCCTGAAGCGTTCCTGCATGTATCGATGCTAGAAGGACGCTGAAAACGAAAAGCGAATTCATGGATGCTCCTTTCTTAATCTGGGCCTGGTGACTCGCATAACTTGCGACATTCCTTCATCCCTTGGGGCGAAAGTCGAGGCGCTTCAGAAACGGCCCCTTCACCGTCTTGACATCTTCGCCGGTGAACACTTGCGGCCGCTCTGAAGTATCGAAAGTATGGAGCGCCTTGCCGTCGCGAAATTCGGCTTCTGCCGCGACACTGTCCTCCTCCAGCCTCGAATTCAACTTTATGAACTTCGCATCATTGCAGCGAGGAATGAGCAGCATGAGGAAGCGCACTCGTTTCCCTTGCTGTGTGATGTGCAGCCTTGGATGCCGGCCGAAGCTTTCCAGATGGATCGTGGCTGGATTGGAGGTGACCAGTTGGATATCCAGCGAATGTTCTTTGCCGGAGATGGTGATTCGGTCCCTTTCCCATTCGAAACGGTTTCCTTCGGCCGTGTGAAGGAGGAGCGTATATTCGTGCTCATCGCTGTCGGCTTCGAAGTCATCGAGCCAGAGCACGTACTGTGGGAAGTCCCTGGCCCAGACCGCATGGATATGCCTTTCGGCCCGGCGGATGGTCTGTCTGGAATTGGCTGCCTCCGCGCAGTCCCCCATCGTGTAGGCGTGAGAGGGGCCCTGGACGAAGCTCTCGATGTGGCCCATGGGCCAGCCGTCGACGGTGTGAAAGTAGGATTGGCCTTCCCCGTCGACGAGAACGAGGTTGTGCGCTTCCGCAGGTTTGCCGTCCAGTTGTTCTCCTGTCTCCGGGTCTTCTTCATGGTAGCCCGAATCGATAAGAAACTGCTCGCCGAGTGCGTATAAAGTGACCTGATTGTGATCGGCCTGACGATGCGCGGTGCGCACTGGCTCGCCGCTGATCATGGAGACATGCAGATCTTCCGGCCCCCAACCGCTGCGCATGCTTACGACGCCACGATCACGAAAGTGACGGGCCGGTGGATATCCGCATTCATCTGGCGGCGCGGCCTCGACAGCTTTGTCGTCCGGCCAGAGCAGCATCCAGGGCACAGCCGAAAAATCGGATGGAATGCACTCCGGATTCACCGGCGACATCGGGTGGTCAGGGTCGTTTAACAACTGGTCATACACCCAGAGGCAGGCGGGCCTGTCGGCCCAGACACCGGCGATGTAGGGGGCCGAGAACAACGGCCTGTTACTGCAGTCGTTAAAGTTGTTCACCCAGCCTTGCGAGTAAACCATCTCATGCACGATGAAATCTCCCGCACGCCCGAAGCGTACATCGTTGCGCGCATCTCGTTGTCCGCACCGTGCAAAGATGTGTGCGGCCAGTGCCAGGTGTACGAAATGGCTGGTGCCGTAGCTTGCACCCTCCATCAGGGTGCCGTCGCGTCCGACACAGTACCGCAGCCCCATCTCGATCCAGATGCTTGAATGCCCTGCACACTTTTCGAGGTAGTCCTTTTCTGATGATTCGGCATCTTTAAATGCGTTCCCCATGATGCCCACACCAAGCAGGTATTTGCTGCCCCGGTTGTTATCGAGGAAGCGAGATGCATGCGAAGCGTTTTTCCTTGCCAATTCACAGTTCTCTTCCATGTGCCCGATCATCAGTGCCCGCTCGTCATCCGTCAGCAGGTGATGGGCCATGTCGTAGACGAAAGCAGTCATTGCGAAGTACTTGCCGGAGTCATGCCCAATGCCGTCCCGCCATTCGGTGTAATCGCCGAGCGCGTCGCAGATCCCTTCACGAATCAGTGTGAGAAACGCATCCTTCGCCGCCTCTATGAACTCCGCCCGATCCGCGAGCCATCCCGTAAGCAGCAAGGTGAGGACGCGTCCCGCGATAATGAAATTTCCCTGGCGGTCATTCCAGTAATTGTTCTTTCGTTCTACGAAATCGAAAAAGTGTTCATCTTCGGGATTAAGAAACTGCTCGCAGCAACGGACGGCGTGAGCGAGGTGGATACGGCTTCGAGCGCCGTTGGCGAGGCGTTGTCGAAGCTCGATGGCTTCTTCTTCAGTAAAAAGAAGGAATGGATGCATTTCTGAGAGGGGGAGAGGGGGACAGGGAGAGGGGGAGAGGGCTTCGTTATTTGATGATCCAATTGTCTGGGTTAATTATCATGTTGACCAGTTTGCCGATGACGTGATCGTATTCTGTGTAAAGTCTCTTGCCCGGGTCGCGATCCAGGTACCCACAGTCAACAGAATACTGCAGCCATACCTGTGTTTCGGATGCTTCTCCTTCGCTGTCATTGAGTTTGCTGACAAAGGCGGCAGGGTACCGCCGTTTTCTCCATGCCTCTGCAAGGTTCGCGCAGACCGAACGCGATGACCTTCTGATCTGATCTGTCAATGAATAAAGTTCGTCTCTTGGGAAGGACTTTGTCAGTTCAAAGATGCTCATCGACGCCGCATATGCCTTGTTGTACACGTCAAGCTCGGTATGAACTTTGATTTTCACATCGATTACTCGGAGTTAGAGGTGTTCGGCCCTTTATATGAGCAATGGCCTCCCTTGTCTCCCCCTCTCCCTGTCTCCCCCTCTCCCCATCTCCCCCTCTCCGTTGTCTCCTTGTCTCCTCCCCAGGTGTAGCCGCGGTTCACAGTTCCTCGTATAGTTGCCTGAACGCGATTCCCAGGATTTTCGAGGATGATTCTCAGGTTTTTCGAACATATCAGAACCGCCGTAACATTATGTGCGATGGCTTTTCTGAGCGGCGGCATCTGTGCCGAGCCGGCCCCGAAGACTTTTTCGAATCCGCGGATCCTTTTCAGCTACGCCGAGCTTCCTGCCCTTCAGAAACAGAGGAAGCGCCCTCGGGCATGGCGCGCCTGGCAGCGGATTAAGGCGATCTGCCAGGGGAGCATAAAACCGGAGACAGGGCTCGTGGTTTTTCTCTCTGCCGCGGATGCCGATCTCACGGACAAACTTGAACTGCAGCACCGAGTCCTCCGCGGCATCTATTACAACGCGCTGGCCTACGCGGTCTCCGGTGAAGAGGCGTACGGATACAACGCCCGCAATCTCCTCATGAAACTTCTGCGAGTCTTCCCCGCGGAGGGGCTAGACTGGACCGAGGGCCATGCGAGCATGGGAACATTCGCCCTCATTTATGATTGGATTTACCCACTGTTGAAACCGGGAGAGATTACCGAGCTGAGAGGAGTACTGAGCAAGGCATGCCGTAGAAGCTATTTCGACTTGAGGAAAAACTGGAGCAGGTTCAGCTCAGTGCTGGAGGGCAGCCCCTACGATACGCGTCTGCCCATCATGGCCGCGCGATTGGGGCTTGCCGCGCTCGCTCTGGAAAAACCCGACTACGGCGCTTTCGACCCCGATCTGCCACCGGAGGAGCTTAAGTGGAGTCAGCGCGCGCTCCTTCTGGTGGGGGACTACCTGGGTGCGGGCATCTCACCGGAAGGAGCTTTCCACGCCGGCCTGGCAACACCACTCTATCGACTCGATGAAGTGGCGTTGTTCGTCCGCGCCATGCGCAGACGCGAGGTACCCATCTTTGAAGAGGCATACCTGGAAGGTATCGGCCATTGGCTGATTCAAGAGACAACGCCCTGGCCTTACGAATTCAGTTACGGCGACGAAGGGCAGTCCGGCCTGGCCGCGGGCAGCTTTATGGCGATGCTGGCCAGCAGGTACGGAGGCGCAGCGGAGCGGGTGTTCCAGCGTGCCTACTCCATCCAAGGCGGCTTTGGGATTGAGCCCTCGCCCCTGTCGGTTTTCCTTTGGCCGGAACCTGAATCAGAAGACGAATTCGGCTTCGCGGCGCTCCCGGACGAACAGTATTACAACACCACCGGCGAGATTTACATGCGCAGCGGCTGGGGTAGGGATGACCTCGCTCTTCGCATCCAAACCAGCCAGATTGCGAGCCCGAACGCAGACGGCAGCCAGGGCTCGTTTACTTTTTCAGCTTACGGCGCACACCTGGTCACTCACACCGGGCATAAGGAGCGGTCGGCGTTCTCACATAACAATGTCTTCATTAACGAAATGGGGCAGGCGGTCGACGCTTACGGTGCGACCGAGACCTCCGTGCTTACTTTTCTGAAAAGTGAGCCCTGCGCTCTGGCACGAATCGACATCAAGCCGGCGTACGATTCCGTTCTGATTCGCCATCCGGAAACCGGCGGCCTCGTTCGCAAAGATCACTACAAAGTCACGAAAGCGGAAAGAACTTTTTTAATGATCAAAAAGGACAACCTGCCTTACGTTATTCTCTATGACGATGTGAGGAAAGATGTCCGTGAACGCGCTTACGACCTTCTCATTCACACCGCTCGGGGAAACGTCCTTTTCCGAAACAGAAAGAGCGATCGCGAGGATTGGATGTTCATAACCGAGCCCTACGGCGACGAATATCTCTCCTGCACCCGCGGCAGTTTGGGCGGCGGGGTGAAGTTTGATTTCAGAGTGTTGAAGGAAGACACCTACTGGGGATGGATGCTCCTGCGAGGTGCTCTACCCAAGGGCGGCCGGGGCGCTGAAGATCTTTGGCCCATGATTGGCGATTCCAGAGTGCCGCCACATCCCAGTAACACGAGCTGGCTTTGGAAGCAGATTCAGTTCCACGAGAGGAAGGATATCGGCCTGCCCCTCAAACCCGGCGACAAAGACCTTTTCATCAGTGGCAATCAGGGCACGTGGGTCGCCGGCTGCATGCTGACCCCGGCCAAAGATTTTGTTCCAGTCACTATGGATTCTTCACCGAAGGAGGGCTCGGTCCTCCTGACGCCCGGCCGCTCGAAAATCTCTCCGCCCTGGCAAAAGGTCTCTGATACCAACGGCGCGGCACGGCTGAGCATGATACTGCTGGAGCCGCGCCAGACCGAGATTTCAACCATCTACGCCAAACCGTTGACAGACTACCCGATTCTCCAGAGCCGTCTTCGCGGCACAGAAGGCCGTTTCATTACTCTCATGATACCGGGCAACGAAAAAGTACCGCTGCCCAAAGTCCTCGCTCGAAAAGTTTCGGAATGGGGCTCACTCCTCAAGCTCGAGTGGCAGGCTGAGGGCCACACCGTCATCGATACACTGCATTTCAGCCGGAAGGACCTGACGCGTGACAAGGATTTCAAGACCGATGCGAAAGTCGCCTTTTTCCGCCAATACGCCGGCGGCGAAGGTGCATTCGGTATGCTGGCGATGAGCCAGGGAACGTTCATCGAAATTCAGAAGATTCGTTACATAGACGGCTTCGGAACGCCGTTCAGCATGATCGATGATGGCCACGTGATCCAGATTACCGGGCCCAAGCTGATTCGTCTCAAGCTCCACATGCCTGCGCCCAGGAAGGTAATCCTCAATGGCAAGGTGGTCCGATATACCCGCGACAAGAAGGGATTCGCATACGTCAAGATCTATGAGACTGTCATCCCGGAAGTGGAGTTTGACGAAGAGGATTAGTGCTGGTGCGTCGCTCTGGATCTGTTGCCGCGCGTGAAAGCACCTCGTGGCGGGAGGCCGCCGGCCTGCCAGCCCATCACTCTTGGCTTTATCACCTCGTCTTAATCTCAAATTGCTTCCGGGCGAGGAGAAAGACGAGGAGAAAGACGAGGAGAAAGACGAGGAGAAAGACGAGGAGAAAGACGAGGAGAAAGACGAGGAGAAAGACGAGGA
>JASLXP010000779.1 GCA_030740295.1 Planctomycetota bacterium | reverse complement strand
CTTCTTCTGTGTTGGCTGTTTTTTTACTGTTTTTGATTTCTTCTTCTGAAAGTTGTATTGCCAAATCAGTTCTTCTTCCCAGGTCAAGATCATGTCGCCGTTAAGGTTGGCGACTTTCCATGTCTTATTTTCAAATTGCTTCGCTGGCACTTCCGGAACGGTAATTTTCCCGTCTTTGTTTTTGTCCAGCTTTTCAAACATTTTGACCGCCTGCGCCATTCGCTCTTTGTTGAGGGATGCTTCCAGTGCTTCGACGCCTTGAGGTATATTATCATTGCTTTCTGCGGGACCTCCAGAGCCGCCTTTTCTGCGTGCCGGCTTCTTTTCTTCCGGTTTTGCATTCGGGTTAAGCTCAATCTCCCAGTTCGGGCGTTTCTTCTTATAATTCTGAAAATCTTCATATTCAGTGGCAGTCACCTTGCCATCTGCATTCTTGTCAATATGTGGAAAGACCCAGCCGTAGCTTCCCTTTTCCTTTTTCCATTCTTCTTCAGTCCAGTCCTTGCCTTTCGCTTCCTGCGCGAAAGCGTTGAAGCATAAACTCAATGCAACAATCGTAGTCATAACCGCTTCATTCATGTCAATTACCTTTTGGGTTTCTCTGCCGAACTGTCGGGGCAGTCAAGCCTAGTGCCTTGCGGGCCCGCTCCTGCCAGTCGTTGTGCTTCTTTTTGAAGTTCTGAATGGCTTGGTATTCATCGGGATTGATCGTGCCGTCGCTGTTCTTGTCAATGAACGGGTAGATCCATTTTATGGTCGGCCGATCACGATCCCATTCTTCCTGAGAATTCCACGAGGTCTTCCGGTCCCCCCCGACCTGCGGCTGACTCTTGGGTGGTTGAATCTTGGGCGGCTGACTCTTGGGAGGCTGACTCGCCAATCTTTTAAAAACAGCCATTCCCGTTTCACCCTGCTCGTTGGTCTTTGGATAGGAACCGTCCGTGTAGGACTTGATCTGCATGTCGAAGACCTCGTATTCGGCAGCAGTGATCACCCCGTCGTGATCCCAGTCGATGAACGCGAAAAGCTGCTGGAAGTCGGCCCGATCCTTGTTCCAGGCTTGCTGAGTGGGCCATTCCTTTTGTGAGGTGGAGCCGTATTTTTTCGGATAGGTGCGCGATTGCTTCCTGAGCATTTGGTCGGCCAATTCTTCCTTCCAACTCAAACCGTCATCGCCATCGCGATTGGCACGCTTCCAATCCGGGTGCGGGAACTCATTGTATTGCCAAATGTTGTCGCGATTTTTATCGAGAGCGGCCCACATCTGCCGTGCTTTGGTCAGCTTCTCTTTGCTGAAGGCGGCCTCCATTTGCACCATGTGCGGGTCCGCGCTGGGTTTCGTCTTCGTGATAGCTTTTGGTTTCTTCCCCGACCTTCTCTTCGATAGAAGGTCTTCGCGGGTTTGTCCTTTCTGGTTGGTTTTCGGGAAGGAGGGATCGTTGTAAGCGTCCAACTGATCCTCAAAAGCCGTGTATTCCGCCGAAGTGATCTTTCCATCGCGATCCCAATCGACGAAGTGGAAGATTTGTTCAAACCCGGGGTGAGCGACGCCCCAGGCATAAATCGACGGCCATTGCTTTTGCGAGTCGTTACCATGCTTCGCTAAAAAGTCTCCCTCCTGAGCCAACTTCTTGAGAACGCGATCCGACACTTCCTCGGCCCAGTCGACTACATCGTCGTTGTTGCGATTGGCTCGCTTCCAATCTGGGTGCGGGAATTCCGAATACTGCAATTTACCGTCTTTATTCTTGTCCGTGTTCCACCATTCTATTCGGGCCGTGTCCATACTCGTGGTGTCCAGGGTGGCCTCGAGTTTTTCAACACCTATCAATCTGCGCGCGGCCTCTGCCTGACGCCCTTCTTCGGTCAGCAGATGCTTGAAGTCGGAAAGGAATTCGCGCCTCACCATGAACATCAATCCGTAGTTCCCGCCTGCATTGACAAGCGTGCCACGTGCAGTACGGCCATCACCAGTCATGACGGCCGTAAAAGTAGCCCATGTTGGACCATCCACTCTCTGCCGCTCAATTACGACCATGTTGTGTCGCGCCTTCTTGAACTGGCCGACGAAATCGCTCACATGCGCCTGCCGTGTACCGATCGGGCGAATGGTCGCGGGCGGATCGAAGGGGTTCTTGAGCTGTCCGCCCTCTCCAACGAGTTCATCCCCGTCTTGTTCGAGTCTAATTTCCATGATTCCTCGACCCAACTGACCATTCAGCCTCATCGTAGTGAAGCAGATCCACGTTCCGGAAAAATGGCCTGTCAACTCGTTATTGGTCATCTTTGCCGGAACCGTCTGGAGCGTCTGAATGCGGTTCTCCAGGTTCATGACCTTCATGATGGCCATTTCGGTTTCCGGTGAGAGAGGTTGTTTCTCCGAACCGGTTGAGGCGGGATCCTTTTCCGGGGATTCCCGGGCGACGGCGGCAAAGGAAAACGCTCCGGCCAGCAGGCAGGTAATCATTGTGAGTTTTTGATAGTTTGATTTCATGCGTTGATCTCCTGGCATCTTATTTCCAATAGATGAACTGCGTGTTTGAGCTGACATTTCAATCTCTTCTCTTTTAGTTGTTTACTTAGAAAATTGCTGAACTTCATCCGGACCAGGGCTGGCATAGGCTGGGTCCTTGACGCTCTGACTCTCCCCGTCCAGAATCAGCGCCTTGCCGAGTTTGCCGTCCTTGATCGGCAGCTCGGCAGCCGCCCAGAGTGGCGTTGTGCAGCACAGTAAGAGTGCGATCAGAAGTGGTTTCATATTACGTAGCAGAATCATGGTTAATCTCGCTTCTTAATCACAGCTGCCTTGATCAGTTCACGGTCTTGGATGGTTTCTTTACTTCAGGGTCAGGAGGTAGGCCATTATGTCGGCCAACTCTTGCGGCTTCAACAAAACGCCCATCGGCGGCATAGGCGATACCTTCCCCACGTAACCCTCAGCAATCGTCGCTCCCGGATCGATGAGGCTTTGCAGGATATAATCTTCTTTCTTACGCGTTGCGATGGTGTCCAAAGCCGGGCCGACCGGTCCGCCCACGCCATTCACGACGTGGCAGCGGGTGCAAGCGGCGATCGGGTGCGTCATGAAAATTTTCTGGCCGCGTTCCACATCGCCTTTGGCCACAGCCTCCGATTCGTCGCTCCTGATGACCTCATATGTGACCTTGCGCAAACTGACGTCGTCCCACCACGCCTTGCCGGTGACAATGCCCCAACCGCCGAACAGGCAGGTGATGTCCATTGAGGTATCCAGGCCCGACTTCAAACGCATCTTCACCTGCGTCCAGTCTTTCGTGCCTTTCACAGCCTTACTGCCCGGCGTGTCGTTGCCACCAATGTAG
>JASLXP010000778.1 GCA_030740295.1 Planctomycetota bacterium | reverse complement strand
GACCAACCTGATCTTTAATGCTGTGGATGCGATGTCGGATGGCGGATCCATCTCTCTGAGCACACGGCCGGAAAAAGAGGCCGTGCTCCTGGAAGTTTCTGACACTGGGGACGGAATGGCTGAAGATGTCCGCCAGAAATGCCTCGAGCCATTCTTCTCCACCAAGGGAGAGGCCGGCAGCGGGCTCGGTCTGGCCATGGTATTCGGGATCATCGATCGGCATGGTGGCTCGATCGACATCCACAGCGAGTTGGGAAAGGGCACCTCGATCCTGATCCGTTTACCGATCTATGAAAAGGGCTCACAGAAATCCAAGATCTCGGCAACCATACCAGCCATTCGGAGCTTGAGGATACTGGTGGTTGAAGATGAGGACAGAGTCAGAGAAATCCTCGTTGAATACCTTCGCTCAGACGGGCATTCAGTGGTCACGGCCAGCAATGGCATCGAGGGCCTCGATGCATTCCGCAAGGGTCAGTTTGATCTGGTTGTCACGGATCGGAGCATGCCGAAGATGAGCGGCGATCAAATGGCCGTCTCCATTAAGCGGATGGTCGACAAACCCATCATCATGTTGACCGGGTTCGGCCTTTTTATGGGCTCCGTTGAAGAAAGGCCCGCAGGTGTGGATTACGTCCTATCCAAACCGATCAAACTGAAAACACTCAGAGAGGCGGTACGTTGCGCGATGGAGAGCAGCCACACCGAGGGCAGCCCGGGTCAGTAGCCCTGAATATAATGCTCCAGTTGCTCGATGATGAATTCATGCTCTGCCATGAGCGTATTCACCACATCAAAGACGGAGATAATACCGATGATCTCGTCATTATCGGTAACCGGCAGGTGGCGGAGCTTGTGGTGTTTCATCAAAGCCATGCATTCATCGATGGTCTGGGTCGGCCTCACGCAGAGTACCTTCCCCGACATGATCTCTTTCACCGCTGTATGCTCGGGTGACTTTCCTTCCAGAATGACACGGCGCGCGTAATCACGTTCAGAAAAAATGCCGGCAAGAGTATCGCCCTCAGATACCAGAACCGCGCCGATGTTTTTCTCTGCCATCAGCTTCAGCGCGGTAATCACTTCGTCGTCCGGATTGACCTTCCAGATATTCTGGTGGCCCCTGTTCTGCAACAACTGAGCTACTTTCGACATATCAGACCTCCTCGTTACAGTGACGAATTTCCAGAGCTCTGTGCCCCGAATTCTGGCGAACCCGGCTACAGACCTGCTTGGCAAGGTTTAGATATGCAACAGCGGGCCTCAGGCAATAGCGGGATTCCCTGATTTTTCCGTCCTGACTTTCGCCAGTTCTGTAGTAAACAGAATGCGTGACAGGAGCGGCCCTTCGATGTTGGTCTGGGATCTTGGGTCATGTTTTAATGGCGGCTCGATTTGTCCTGGCAGGAGAAAATCTTGAAAGTTCTAGTGGCCGAAAAAGACGCTCTCGCACGGGATATGGTGGTGCAGACGCTGGCGCAGATGGGGTACCGGGATGTGGAAACAGCGGAGACCACAGAGGAGGCCCATTTCCTCCTCCGTCAAAACAACGGGCCGGATATGGCGATCATCGATTTCAATCTGCCCGGCGAAAGCATTGTAAGGCTGTGCGAAAAAATCCGAGGCATCGATGACCGCCCATACGTTTACACCATTCTCCTGGCGAACGAGCAGAATATGCCAAGCGTCTGGGACAGCGTGGAAGTGGGCGCGGACGATTACCTCATCAAACCCCTCGAACATCGTGAACTGGTCGTCCGTCTCAGAGCCGCAAAGCGTATCTTTGATTTGCAGGCAGAGCTTATTACCGCTCACAAGGCCGTGGAGTTTCAGATCGCTCATGATTCGCTGACTCATCTGCTCAGCCGGGAAGACATACTTGACCTCCTTACTCGTGAGCTTGCGCGAGCCAAACGAGAGGCGACTCCCCTTGGCATAGCCATGGCCGACCTCGACTACTTCAAACAGATAAACGATCGTCACGGGCACCTTGTTGGCGACGCCGTCCTGCGCGAAGTGGCCACGCGGATGACCAGCTCTGTGCGCATTTATGACGGCATTGGCCGTTATGGGGGTGAGGAGTTCCTGATCGTAATGCCGGGCTGTAAAATGGAAAACGCCAGCATCGTCACCGAGCGCATCCGCAGTTCCCTCTCTGAAACACCTGTCGACGTGCCTGATCTGCACATGCAGTTGAACCTGAGCGTCAGTATCGGATTGACGGCCATGGAAACACCTATGGTCCTTTCTGAGGAAGACCTGATCCGGGTGGCGGACACTGCCCTCTATGAGGCGAAAAGAGAGGGACGTGACCGCATTGTCACGCTGCCGCTGATGGAGAATGCGGCTCCTTAGAGAGACGCATCTGCGTTTCACCGCCAGAACCTCACACAAATCTCTAAAGTTTTTCTGAAGTTCACGATTCTACTTCAGACAAAGATCCCGGATGCAGCAAATCCACGGGGGCGGATTCTTTCCAAAATCCGTTGCGCCTGTCCTTCGTACCCCTAAACCTGTCTACCACGAGGATTTAGTGAGAGGTTATCCGACAAATCGCTTACGCCGTGAGGGAGACATTTCACCTCAGGAAGCCCTTTGGATGCTGGGCGACTCGTCGGTCTCACCCTCATTGCTTCCCTCTCAGGCCGCTTGGAAACTCCAGAGGGCCAGAGCTTTAAAGGCATTCGGCATGGCCGATTCGCCGGTCACGGCAACCAGAAAGACCGGAAATCCGGGAAAGCGAATCCAGAGGAACGATGGCCTGGCCACAGCAATGGCAGGAGGGACGGGCACCGGCGACGCCATCGCTGAGACCGGCAGCGGATCGATTGGATGTGCCACCGCCATTTCCGAAGGCTCCGGCGAAAGCCAGGCCGTCGCCGCGCCGGAATCATACGGCTCCGCGACAGCATGGAGTGGCTGTGATGGAAACGCGGTCGCCACCGTTGAGCCCGGTGCCACCGGCAGCGCCTCCGCAACATCGCAGTACACCGGATGCTCCTTCGCCACGGTTGCCCGCAATGCAGCCGGCAACGCAAGCGTCCGGAACCGGGGCGCCGGCGAGGCAAGAGCCTGCGCGTGCAGCCATGGGGATGTTGCCGTTGAGAATCTCTCGAAAGCTGACATCGAAGTACGCCATTACGGCAGTGGCGAGCTGAAGATCATCTCGAACGCGGCCTTCCCAATTCTCATAAGAAATCATTACCCGAACGAAGCAGTCATCCGCATCACAGAGGAAGGCGAACTGGTCCTGCATGAACGTTCGAATACGCGTGGGGTCTCGATTCCCCCCGGAATAGATTCGGTCGAAGTCCTGGCAAACGGTGAAATGTTACTTCTCATGAATCCCGTTGGGTAAACCGGCGGGAATCTGCACATCTAGTTAATTCAGCGCGTTCCGCCCAGGGAAAGTGCCCGTGGAATGCAAATGAAAAACACCCTGAAGCGAAGGGCGCTCCCCCCCCCGGCGTTTACCTCAAACGCGAAGGGAAGCAGGTAAAAGCATAAAGAAAAATTCTGGCGAAGGAGAGGCCTTCGCTCACCTCTGCGGCAGGGGCTCTGCGATTGCCATCACAGAGCAGAATTCGCTGGGGCAGGCCACGGCCATCTGCGAAGGACGCGGCCATAGCTATGCCCTCGTCGATGAAAGCTCGTCGGGCTCAGCCTGCGCCATTTCCAATTATGGTGCACGGGTCGATTCCATCGTCGGCCATGGCGCCGCAGGTGATGCCAATGCGCAGTCCATGGGATCCGGACGCTGCCTTGCGCACGTAATGCCCGGCGCACGTGCCCAGGTTGTCTGCCAGACCCTGGGGAAGGGGCATGCCCTCGCATCTGCCAGCGCCACCGGAGACCTGTCACTGGATTGCCGCGGAAGCGGAAGTTGCCGCACGCATCACCACGGGCAGTGCGAGATGGCAGTTCTGCACGAAGGGCGGCAGGACATCGTGCTGACCAATCGCTGCAGCGTCCCGGTCATGGTGCACATCAAACAAGAGGGAGAAATTCACATCTTTTTCACCGGGAAACTTCGGCAGATTCCTGCCGTGGAAGCTGAGGGCCTCCTCATCGAACCGGCAGGCCACATCACCCGGCAACTGAGCACACTTGCTGAATCAGTCAGCCAGAGCATGACATAAGGGAGATTAAATTATGAGCGTTGGAATCGGACCAGCAGCCATCAACACCGCCAATGTCGATCAGACCGCCGCCGCGGGAGGCGGCGATTCGGCCCCGGCTCCAGCCGCTATCGTAACCGAAGAGATTATCATCCTCGCGAATCCGGAGGCTGGTGATCGTATCGAGAATGCAAATGGCGAAGGTGTAAGCCAGGCCCGGGGCCGAGGGGAAGGCGATGCCACAGCAACCACGAACGAAGGCTCTACCGGCAATGCGACCGCCGTGGCCAATGGAAACGGCAACGCCGTAGCCATCGTCCCCGAAAGCGCCAACGGCAATGCTCTGGCGGTATCGGAAGGAGGAGGCAACGCCAGCGCAGCCGCGGGAAGTTTGTCCCAGGCTGCGGCCGCGGCCAACAGCGAGGGCAATGCCACTGCAGTAGCAAGCGCAGAGGGCACAGCCCTGGCCATGTCTGACAGCCTCGGCAACGCGAACGCCCTCTCAGCGCCCGGAGGAGGCAACGCACTCGCAGTCTCGGAAGACATCGGGGACGCGACGGCTCTCTCGCAGAGCGGCGGACACGCCACAGCTCTCGCCCGCGGCCAGGGAGACGTCTCTGCATCCATCGCTGCAGGTGAAGGCGATAAAGGAAACATCACAGTGATCGGTCTCGGTAGCGCAGACACCCGGGGCGCGCAGGTTGCGGACAGCCCGAGTTTCTTTGTGCTGATCAATCAGTCCGGCCGCGAGGTCGACGTAACGAATCATTTTCCCGGGGTCGCGCGCATGGAGATCTCGGACACTGGCCTTTTCCTGGTAACCGCCGATGGCCAAGCCACCGCCTACGGTCCCGATACCGGTGCCATAGAGTTTGAAATCGGTGCCGATGGGGTTCTGACGAACGCCACGGCACTTTCGTAATTCACAGGTGTCACGCTTCAGAAACAGACAGCAACAGCCAGATTGTGAGATGTACGACATGGTGCGTGTCGGACCAGGCCATACAGACCTAAACCAGACCCAGGAAAGGCCGGCGCAACGGCATGCCGGGCGTGCCAGCGCTCAATCCTGAAATCAGATTGGAAATGAGGTCTGTACGCCGAACATCTCACAATCCGTCTGCTGGTGGGATGGAATGAAGGAATCGGGAAGGTGAGGGACGTGGAATCAGGAAGGCAAGGAAAGGCCCACGCTGCAAAAAGAGTCTGACGGCTCTTTTTTCGAAGTCAGCTCATCAAACAGTCAGCCCTCGCGTCTCTTCCCCTCAACAATACTCAGTGGGCATGCCGTCGGGATGACTCGAACGAGCTCCAGTCCCGCGCCCTCGAAAATGCCTCGATACTCCTCTTCCGTGCGTTCAAGGCCGCCAGTGATCATCATCATGTGAAGATCGAGATTCTTGCCGAAGAATGGTTCGTTGCCGTCCGGTATCACCGTCTCAACAACGAGGACGCGCCCGTCCGTTGGAAGAGAGTCAGCACACTTGCTGAGGATTCTGACCGCGTCGTTGTCATTCCAGTCGTGAATGATCCTTTTCAGAATGCAGGCATCACCACCCGGCATGACCTCCTCAAAAAAGTCGCACCGCCGCACCTGCGCGCGGTGCGTCAATCCCCGGACTTCGATCGTTCTGGATGCGCCGACGATGACGTGTTCCAGGTCATACACCGAGCCCCTGCATTCCGGATTGGCTGCCAGAATGTCGCACAGGAAATCGCCGTGTCCGCCGCCGACATCGATAATGACAGGGTGTTTGGAGAAATCGTAAGCATCAATCATGGCCTGATTGGGATACATGGTCCGACCGAGGTCAGTCATGGCCTGGTTGAATGTCTCAGATGCCTCCGGGTGTTCTTCGTAGTAATCGAACACCGGTTTTCCGAAATGATGGTCGAATGCAGTTTCGCCCGTCCTGACCGTGTGGAGCATATCTCCCCAGGTCTGAAAGAACGCCTCGCCATACATGCATACGGCCGCACGCATTGAGGCATGCGTATCAGAGCGGAGGTGTTGAGCGAATGGCGTAAGTTCAAAGCCCTGCGCGGTTTCTCGAAAGATTCCCTCAGTGCAAAGGAGTCTCAACACGCGGTGAAGGAACTCTGCATGGCAGCCGAGTTTCTGTGCCAGCTCCTGAGCTGTCCGGGGACCGTCGATGAGCTCATCAGCCACACCCAATTTTGCTGCAACATAGATCGACTGCGAGACCCAGTAACCGGTGACCCTGCGTAAGAACTGTTCTGGCGAATGATTCATACTCGAGGCTCAAAGGAAGGGAGCACGGGATGAGGCTCCTTCATCAGGATTCCTTTCGCGGCTGAGAAAAGGCTCTGCGTTATTTCTCTTTAATCTGTCTGGCAGCATCTTTGGGCGAATAAAGAAACGCTCCTCCGTAAGGTCCGCCCCAGTCAAACTCCTTGAAGACTCGCATCGTTATTGTCTGCGTTTCGCCAGGCTTCACGAAGTTGGTCACATCAAATTCACGCTCGTGATGGTAGTCGTACCAGAACCAGCGCGGGAGGTCGCGATGTTCGACGAGCTTGCCGCCGATCCAGAGAGTGATCTTCATGCCATAGATGCGCGTGAAGTAGAGCCGGATGGGTTTGCCTTTGAAGGCGAGTGGCACATTGAATCGGGTCTGGTACCAGCCGTTGGCAATCCTCGGCTTGAGGTGGCCCTGGTAATCCCACGGCTGGCCGATATCGATCGGCGATGCTCTTTCCAGCTCGCCTTTCTGAGCCCAACTGTTGGTCAATCCGAGATTGTCCGGATCGAAAACAAAGTTCCACTTTTCCGGCAGAATCTGAATCAAGGTGCCCTCCGAGCCATCCCCCTTTTGTCCGGCGAGAGAAGCCCAATGCTCTGTCTGTTTGCGAAGGCCGCGCAGCCAGGGCGGGCCTTCTGATTTCAGGTCCCAGCGATTAGGGTCTGTGAGCATGGGGTCGATTGCGGCGAGCTTCGCTTTGATTTCATACATTCGGTCGATTGCCGACAGTGCATCTGCAAACTGGCAGCGATCCATCGCGTTCTTGGATTCAAGGTAGGCTTCCGTATGGTTGTGTATGAGGCGAACGACATGCACCCGTTTCTTCCAGGGCTCAACCTTCGCCACAGATTCTGCCTTTCGAATCGCCTTCTCTGCCGCGGCCATGGTTTTTGCCGTATAGATCAGCTCAATGTTGTGGTCTTCGTTGCCAAAGATGGGCGCGGAAGGATTCAGAACGGATTCCTGAGTGACCTTGATCCAACGCCGTATGGCCTTCCTTGCCGGACCGTAAAATGTCGAAGCAAAATCGTCCAGAATGTCATCCACGTCTGCGCCTGTGTCCCAGAACAGCCGGGAATAGACCAGAATGTTCAGGCCGGATTCTGCGAACTGCGATTTCCTCGATTCGATGTTCATACCGCGGACACCAATGGATTTGTAGTAAGGAACATTCCGCCGAATCAGCTCCACTCTCGGGCACATCACCCCGTGCCAGATGACAAATGGGTCATATTCATAGATGTAGCCGCGCCGGGCGAGCTTCATCCATGTTGAGAAGCACTTCCGAAAGTGGATTCGCCGGTCATCGGTCTCCGACGTCGTTGGTACCATCGCGTTCTCGGCCAAAGGCGCGCCCACAACGGCAATCGAAGGATGAACCGTCTCATATCGCGGTGGTGTCATCGTGTTGGCATAGACCAGGAATCCAAAGGCCGTGCCTGGATGCTTTTCCTGTACTTTCGGAATGACCTTGTTGAAGAGCCGAAGGACGGCATCAGAGATGGCTGGAGTAGCCATGAATGGATTTGCGTATTCCTTCAGCAACCAGGCACTGCTCTCCTTGCTTTCGGAGTAAACCGGGCCGTCGTCCGTTGAGAGACTGGCAGTGCGGTTGCCGGTTCGATCGAAAAACGCATTGATGTTCTTAACGAAGATGTCAGGAACATCGGGATGTGCGTATTCGAGAGGACCCTTGCGGTCGCCCTGGACGAGCCCTCTCAGTTCTGGCCGCTCTTTCCGCTCCTTACCGATCCAGATTTGCCAGGAATGGCCGTGATGCAGAACCACATCGTGCCTCTGAAGTTTCAAGTGAGCGAGGTCTTCGTCTTTCACATACCAGACATCCCGCATCTCGAAGTCCGGAGTGTAAATCTTGCGGACCGTCTTGGGAGCGAGCGTTTCTGATTCAGGAATCACTTCGAAAAAGTCGCCTCCGCCAAACCAGCGGCATCCGGCATTCTCAAAGAACTGCGTCACGGCCATCCGGGTGCCCCATGCCCGTGCTCCGAGCAACACGACCCGATCCCGGCGGATCTCTATCAGGAAACGATCATTCTTCAGAGCCAATGGATCGGGGTGTTTCAGCTTATTCTTCGCATCAGGTGCAACCGTGAGACCTGATTCACCAATGTAGATTGGTATCAGCCCGTCCTGTGGCTCGGTCCCGATACTCACGTCTGCACCCGTCATTTTTTTCGCAATGCGGGCAAAGTCTTCGGCGGCTGCTCTTTCGTCTGAGAAGTCGCGTTTATTCTCGGCTTTGGGGGCCGCGGGACGGATGACAATTGAGCACTTCGCCGCTCCCTGGTCGATGAGCAAAGGGGCGGCAAAGATTGTTGAGCAAGAGCAGAAAAGCCCCAACAGAGAGATGAGGGATGGTGTTGCTTTCATGAACTTGAAATTCCCGGATGTTGAACCATGTGGAAGGGCGTTACTCCTGCGAACTGGTAGTAGTCGTCTTTACTGCTGGACGGTCGCATTTAGCACGGGCAGTTCAACAGGTCCGGCAGACGCCGCGGCCTCGTATTCGGTTTTGGCATGGGCAACGTCAGACTCCACGGATGAGATCTTCACCGGCCGGATCTGTTTCATCCAGTCGTCGGGGCCATCCATCAGCACGCGTAGATATCTGTCGGTGAAACCGACGAGCTTGCCGGTCCTGGAGTCGCGCTCGTTCTCGATGAGGACTTCAACCGTCTGGTCAATGAACCGCTCCTTGTATGCATACGCCAGTTCGCACTCCAGGGCCTTAAGCCTTTTGCATCGCTCGGAAATAACATGCGGCGAACACTTGTCTTTCATCTGCACCGCGGGCGTGCCTTCACGGTCACTGTACGGGAAGATGTGAATCTTGCTGAAACCGACCTCACGACAGAGAGACATCGTCATCTGGAAATGCTCTTCGGTCTCGCCCGGGAAGCCAACGATGACGTCCGTCGTGTAAGAAACATTGCTCAGCATCGAATTCAACCTGGCGACGATTTGACGGAGGTCATCGGAACGGTAACGACGTTTCATCCGCGTGAGGATCAAGTCCGATCCGCTCTGCAGTGGAATGTGAAAATGCGGGCACAGCTTGGGGAATGAAGCAATCTGGCCGAGCAGGCGATCGGAAAACTCTTTTGCCTCAATGGAACTGATCCGGATGCGTTCCAGCCCATCGACGGGAATGAGCCGTTCCATGATGTCATCGATGCCAACACGAGGATTTTGGTCCATGCCGTACGAGCCGATATGGATGCCGGTTAGGACGATCTCTCTGTGCCCCGCGTCTACCAGCCTTCTCGCCTCCTCCTCGATTTCGTCCAATGGCCGGCTGACCGCCTCACCTCGCACGTAAGGGATAATGCAGTAAGTGCAATAGCATTCACACCCATCCTGCACTTTGAGAAACGCGCGAGTTCGATTTCCGAAAGAACTGATCTTGAGAATAGATGGACCATCGGCCAGCCCCAGGAACTCCGGTATTCGCCCCTTTGCTCCGTTCGTGACCACATGCGTGACACCTTCCATCTCCGCCAGCTTGTCAGAGTGATTATCCGCGGCACACCCTGTTGCCACGACCTGTGCTCCTGGATTGGCGCGCACGGCTTTCTTAATCTGCTGACGGCTCTTTTTGTCCGCCACACTGGTCACCGTGCACGTATTAATCACGCAGAGATCGGCTGCGACACTGGGCTCGACCTGGGCAAGCCCTGCGCTCTCGAGCGTGTCCGCGATGGCTTCGGAATCGTACTGATTCGTTTTGCAGCCGAGCGAAATGACGCTGAAAGTTTTCATCGTGAAGCTCGAGAAATTCTCTCTCCAAATCTGAGGGCGGAGACCTTAGCAAACAGGTGAACTATCGCACGTGGTGGTCGACGCTTGAAACTTGATGCTCGATCCTTAAGGCTGCCTGACGGCCGCAACCAAGTGATAGCATTGAACTTTAGTGCCGATGCTATGATTGGGGCCTTAAATAAGAGTTCATGAATCGACTGCACTTTTACGGAGCAAGCATTGGTAGCCATCACATACAATGTCCGCTCATTTGAGGGATTGGTCGGGAAAGACTCCGAGCGAAACAGAATCGGCCGCGGGCAAATCGTTGAACGCCTCGCCTTGGAGCTCCAACTTTACCAGCCCGACATCATCTGCATCCAGGAAGCCTGGAGTGAGGAACTGGTAGCTCGCCTCGCGGCGAAGTTGAAGATGAGCTTCGTTTACTTTCCAGGCGGGACGAAGATGAAAGGTTGGGATGAGGGGATATCCGGCGCGCTTCTGACCCGGTACGAAGTCCATGACAAGACATCCTTTCCGATCGTTTCATGGATGGAACGTCCGGAACATCTGTTCACCCGCTTCTGGGGATCGGCAAGGCTTACCACGCGATCAGGACCACTGACAGTTTACGCAGCCCATCTTCATCCTGGTGACGCCAATATTCGCATCAAAGAAATCAATGAGACGTTGAATGTGATGAAGCGCGATCTTGAAGAGAATTCTTCAGTTCTTCTGATGGGTGATTTAAATCACGAGCCAGATACAGATGAATATTCCTTACTGAGCGCGTCCAGACTCATTGATTCTTTCGCGCTAAAGGGAGATGGCTTCAGTCTCACCTGGCCGAGCATCAATCCAGAGATGCACATCGATTACATCTGGTCATCCGGTCCGGTTGCGGATCGTCTGTCGAGCTGCCGTGTTCTTTACGAGGGCGGTTTCCGCACCTACGACGATGACCCGGGTTATCTTGCACTCAGCGATCACCTGCCCGTGATGGCGACCTTCGATGATAGTTAGCAGGCCTTCAATCTTAAGCAATATAGATGGCGTCGATGATCCCGTGGTCGGCAGGCAATACCGTGTGCTGAAACGCGCAGTATTCACCTGTCAAGTAACCCCAATCCCGTAATACTCGAAACCTAACTCCCTCATCCGCTCCGGGTCGAGAAGGTTTCGGCCGTCAACAAATACGGGAAATGCCATTGCTGCTGCGATGGTTTTGAGGGAGTCGTCAGAGAGCTCGGCAAATTCTCTCCAATCCGTTACCAGCACGATTGCGTCGGCGTTTTCGGCCGTGGCGAGGACTGAATCTTTCAGGTCTACGGCTTCGGCGATCACTTCTGTCACAGCGGGGTCGTAGGCCACCACTCTGGCGCCTTCCTGCTGCAGAAGATGGATGATCTCGAGGGCCGGAGCGCCGCGCATGTCCTCGGTGTTGGGCTTGAAGGCCAGTCCCCAGATGGCGATGGTCTTGCCCTTGAGATTCCACAGGGCGGAACGGAGTTTTTCGACCACCAGGGTTCTCTGTCCCTCGTTGATCTCCAGGACATTTTTCAGGAGCTCGAACGGATAACCGAGTTCCTTGCTGATGTGATAGAACGCGGCCACATCCTTGGGAAAGCAGTAGCCGCCGAAACCGACGCCGGCCTTGAGGAAGTGCGGCCCGATGCGTGGGTCGAGCCCCATGCCGCGAGCCACCTCCCGGATGTCCGCTCCGGCTCGTTCGCAGACGTTGGCGACCGCGTTGATAAATGAAATACGAAGCGCAAGAAACGAATTCGACGCGTGTTTGATGAGCTCAGCACTCTGGACATCAGTGATCAGGATCTCCGGCTGGGATTCCCCTTCCTGATTGCCTTCGACGATTGGTGCGTAAATGCGCTGCATCATTTCGGCGCCGGAGACGGATTCGACACCCACAACAATCCGATCCGGTGACATGAAGTCTCTCAGGGCTGTACCCTCGGCCAGGAATTCCGGGTTGGATACCACCTCAAAGGGGAGATCTTCCTTGCCATGCCTGCGGAGTACCCGTTCCATGGTACGGCGGACGGCTTCGCCTGTCCGGACAGGCACAGTGCTCTTTTCGATGACCACAAAATCCTCTCGTTCGCTTGCGGCCAGAGCTCCGGCGATTTCAGTTGCAACTCGTTCCACATAAAAGAGATTGGCCTCTCCGGTCTCTCCCTGGGGAGTGCCGACACAGATGAACGCGGCCTCGGAATCCACCACCGCGTTGCTGATACTGTCCGTGAATCTGAGTCGTTCGTTGTCCCCCAGGCAAAGCTGCTCGACCAATTCCTGAAGCCCGGGCTCATAAATGGGGACATCCGGCGGTGATTGCCTGAGACCGGCCAAGCGGGCGGAGTCGTTCTCCACCATGGTCACACTATGCCCGGCTTGTGCCAGGCAAGCTCCGGTGACCAAGCCCACGTGGCCCGCTCCAATGACTGAGATGTGTATGAACTCTGGTAAACTCATTTATCAAAAGCCTTTAGATGCCAGCAAAACATGGTCTGGCGCGGTTGTCGGAAAGATCCCCGCACCGGCCATCCTCAAGCGTCAACACGATGAGACGGATTTGAGAACAGTTTCAGTTGCTTGTCCAGCCCAAAATTTGAGGTTCCCGGCTATCTTCGATACCATCCCGTCTCCTCACTCCCCCTGTGAGCCGCTTTCGCAACTCGGAGACTCAACATGTCCGTCTACCTGGGAATCGATTCTTCAACCCAGAGCCTTTCCGCAATCGCCATCAATATAGAGACTGGGGAGACTCTTTTTGATGCATCGATAGGTTTCGATCAAAGGCTCCCCAAGTTTGGCACGGAAAACGGCGTGCTTCCTAATGACGACCCGAATGTGGTACATTCCGATCCGCTCGTCTGGCTGGCCGGGCTGGATCTCCTTCTCTCCGAACTGAAGGACCAGGGCTTCGATTTTTCCGCGGTCAAGGCGATCTCAGGCTCGGGACAGCAGCATGGAAGTGTCTATCTCAACAGCAAAGCAGTCGCTGCGTTGAAAGGACTTAAGGCCAGCAGAAGGCTTGATAAACAGCTTCAGCCGGCACTCGCCCGTAAGACTTCGCCTATCTGGATGGATTCAAGCACCACCGCGGAATGTGAGGCAATTGAGGCTGCGATTGGCAGCAAGGCTGCCGTGGCAGAGCTCACCGGATCGGGCTGTTTCGAGCGGTTCACCGGCCCACAGATCAAGAAATTCGCCGACAAAGATGCGAGCAGGTATGCCAAAACAGCCAAGATTCATCTGGTCAGCTCATTCATGGCCTCCGTGCTGACCGGCAAACACGCACCTATCGACCACGGCGACGGTGCGGGCATGAACCTGATGGATATCACCAGGAAAGACTGGTCAGTTGCCATGATCAAAGCGACGGCCTCCGGGCTGAAATCCAGGCTTCCGAAGCTGGTCGCCTCCGATACCGATATCGGCCGCATCAGCAAGTACTTTGCGGATAAGTTCGGTTTCAAGACCAACACTCGAGTGATTGCCTGGTCTGGGGACAATCCGTGCAGTTTGATTGGTGTCGGGCTCATTAAATCGGGTCGGGCCTGTATCAGCCTGGGGACAAGCGATACCTATTTCGGCGCCATGCCCAAGCCAAAGATTTCCAAAGACGGGGAAGGCCACGTCTTCGGATCACCCACGGGCGACTACATGAGCCTGATCTGTTTCCTGAATGGCTCACTCGCCAGAGAACACATTACGGGACAATTCAACATCGGCTGGGATGAGTTTTCGGAAATCC
>JASLXP010000777.1 GCA_030740295.1 Planctomycetota bacterium | reverse complement strand
TCCGTGAGTATCACACACAACCACCTCGGTGGCGCCAGCCTCACAGGCCGCAACAATGGCAACGTTCATTTCCTGCATCATCAGGTGACGGCCTTCCTCATATTCAGAGGAGTCTCGCTGAACCTGCACCATTCGCCGAATACCTGAGATGCCTTCCATGTCTGCAAGAATGTAAATCTTCACTTTCTTAACTCCTGGTAGAGGGGGCAATGCGGCCGACGAATTCTATCTGCTCGCCGATGTAGAGTCACTCGCCAGCATACACGCGGAGCCCTCGGATTCTGCACGTACCCTGATGGCCGGGCTGCGGGAAGTCGGAGTTTGTGCCGTGAGCGGTCATCTTGCCGATGCGGACCGCAAGGGGGGCACCGGGGAAGCGTGAGCGGTCAAGTGTGCCGATGGTCCGCCAGCGCTTGCGCTTCCGTTCCGTAGCGCCCTCGATGGCAATGCGGTCTTTCTCGATCCGAATGCGGACGTGCTGCCAGTCGCCGGGCCGGGCCGCGGGGCCGAACATGACCTTGCCCGTGTCGTCGTATCCGAAGCGCCGGTCCTCGGCGCGGAGATGAACACGCAGGAACCGCTTGGGCCAGACCAGGCCGAGCCCGACGCCCCAGGTCTGCCCGCCGTCGTTGCCCGAGTTGAGATGGCACTCCACCAATGTCGTCTCCGGGGGGAGTTTCCGTTCGGCGAATGCGCAGGTGTTCGCGGTGCAGTCGATTACCAGATCTCCGGCGGCAACCGAGAGCTTCGTGTTCGGGCGCTTTGACAACGTTACCTGCCAGTCCCTGGCTAATTCAGCGCCGGTGAAGCTCTCCTCCATCGTGAGCTTCCGACCGGTGTAGATGTCGGGGTCGTCGATGGAAATGAGCTTCCGCTCGGCCTCGTCGAGGATGAACATCCACCCGCCGCTTGGCTGAACGGGGATCGCGTCGGTGGGCTCGAACAGGTCTTCGGTCTGGGTGCCATCGATCTCTGGCGCGTAGAGCTTCGCTTTTGTCGGATCGAGTCCGAGGGCCGTCCAGTCGATCTTGAGCTTGCAGTCCTCGCCTCCCCTGGCCCAACTCGCGAGACACACCAGGCTCTTGCCCTTGCGCCGGTAAACTGTGGCAAGAACGTCCTTCCTGCCCGTCCTCACGGGACACTCCGGCGACCAGTAGCCGAACATCTCGGCTTCCTCAATCCCGAAGTCATCCCAGAGCTTCCAGATGGGCCTTGGGTTGCCGCTCCATGGCAGGCGGTTGGTCATGCCATAGAGCATGCCCCGCCACGGGTTGCCTCCGCCCTGGAGCATCTCGCTGAACAGGCCGAAGGGGATGCCCGATACTTCGACCATCCAGTGGTCGGGGCCTTCGTTGTAGTTACGGCCCTCGCCGATCCAGAGGCTGTCGAGGAAGGGCAGATGCTCCAGGTACATGTTGAGGCAGTTGGCGAAGCCGGCTCGGCCGTTGAAGTGATTCCACGAGTGCAGGTCCAGCAGACTGCCCGGCCGGTGCCTGTCCAGCACGCGGCGCACGCGCTTCATGATCTCACGGTCGTACCCAATCTCGTCGAGGTAGAGGCCGTCGATCTCGGTGTTCTCCGCCAGCCACGCCAGGCCTTCGATGTAATAGTTGTGCCAGCGCGAGAGCCCCATCTGGCTGATCGATGCGCACCACGTGCCGTCGCTGAACGGTTGGTGCCACGCGGGTGAATAGCCTTTGACCAGATGCTCGTGCAGCCACGCGTACCCGCCGCCCGGCCCGTCCGCGTAGACCTCGTGGCCGAGACTCCGCAGGGCCCACAGCTCGGCCACGTGGTTGGTGAGCTCGCGGATGGTGTAATAGAGCTTGACCTTGAGCCCGTGCTCATGTGAGCTGCGAACGTAGTCGGCAAGCTTGTCGGTCGTGAGGAATGGGTAGTTGATGAAGGGGTTGAGCGCGTTGCCATGATGGATGTTGACGATACGCGCCCCAGTCTCCACAACTTTCTCGGGCGTCGGCATTCCGCTGTGGTAGTAACGGTGTCTCCAGTGGGCCTGGAAGTCGAGGGGCTTGACCGGGGTGACCAACAGGGCGAAGTCGAACCGCAATTCCCTCCCGGCCTCCAGCTTGCGCGGCCCGCCGTACGCTCGCACCACCACACAATCCTCACCATCCGGCTCGACCACACAGCCGCCCTTGCCCCCGTTGTGCCATGCCTCCGGCATCAACAGCGGACGGCGATGGTAGTGGACGTTCACCAGGGGCCACCGGTAATCCGGGCCCTTGAGTTTGCACTGGAGCCCGCCACTCACATCGCCGACCCAAAGCGAATCCTGGTGATTCTTGGAGTTCCACTTCCATCTCCATTTGTCCGGACGATACCCGCCCTTGCAGCCCATACCCATCATGTACGTCGCGAGGGCCCGCCGGATCGGTATCTCCAGCCGGCAGTCGTCGAGCTCGACATCCCGCTCAGCTTTGAGCGCGAACTGAAAGTTGATGTAACCGTCGAACTCCATTCTGGCGCGGGTGCGGAGCGTGAGCGCAGCGGCCGTCGCTTCCGACTCCAACACCGTCGCCGCTGGACTGCGCTCCACGACCTTGGCCTCACCGGCCTTCCACGCAAGGATGTTCCCGTCCGACTCGACGACGAACGCGAGCGGACGGGCAAGAATCTCGTTCGCACCTGAGCGGATGCTCGACGGCACGCCACCCGGCCCGTACGTCACGTCTCTGCCGAGGCAGCTCACAGTCGTGCCATCGACCTTCAGCGGGGTGTATGGAGCCGTGACCTCATCTTCGAGCCCCGCCTTGGAGTCCAGCCACCGCAGCCGGCTGAGACGCCAGAGCTCAGAATCACCGCGATCGTCGAGCGCCTTAGACGAGACCGACAGCACGAGCTTCACATCCGCAGGCTTCTGCCCCGCCGCGCGAATGGTCGCCACCCCTTCGTACGTATCGACTGCGGCCTGCCTGGAGACATCCACGCCGCACCACAGGGCCTGGACTTTGCCTTTCGGCACATCGACGACCTTGTGCATGGGGCGGCCAAGCCAATCGCGCCCTTCAGTATTGAAGCATCGCAGCGCGGATGCGGCGATGGGCTCACCTCCACCTCTCGGCCTGAGCTCACCAAACGACACGCGAACGTCTTTCAGTGCCGCCCTTGCCGCATACAGGCCGACCTGAAAGACGTAGAACTCGTTCCGCATCGCCTCGCCGCTGAGCTCGGACATCGGCCCCCGCCGAGCCCACAGCGCGGGCAGATCTTCCGTCATGCGAATGGGGAACTTCCGGTCCTCCGGGAACAGCAGGTAGACGTCATCCGGGTGAGCGGCGAGCAACTTCTCCATCTCGACGGCTGTGGCGATGACCTCCATCGGGTCCATGCGGTCGAAGCCGGTTCGCGCGTCGAAGCCGACGACCTGCGCCTTCGGCAGGGACCGCCACTTGTCCGTTGCGAGCCGAGCCCATTCAGCCTCCGCGGCGCGTTCAGGCCGGCTGTACACCGTCGTTGGGAACGCTCGCCCCCTGATCGTGAACGGCATGTAGTAGACATGATACTCCCCGGCCCGCTGGGCCTGGAAGACGACATCTCCGAACTCACGGTTAACCTCGACGCACACCGCGTTCTGCACACGCTTCCCAGTCGCCGCGTCGATCACCCACACCGCCTTCTCCTGTGGATTCGAGTCTCGACGTCGCCAGGGAATGTGAGCCCAGACCGCGTCCGCCTGTATGGCGACGCGCACGCGCGCACGATGGTTTCCCCACCGCGCGTTCCAAGGCTTCTGAGCTACGCCCCAAGGGATACCGTCCGGAGCGGACGCTGCCCACGAAATCGAGACACACAGAAGTATCACGGCCGCGGCGGCCAGAGTCAGGTCGTTCATTCTCATCTCCTCAATGGCGCACAGGGGCCAAATCTCCAAGGCAGGGAGAAGACTGAGATTCCGCCTTTGTGGTTGGAGTTCAGCAGGCCTGACCGGATTTCTGCACTCACTTCTTCTCGGTCTTCTTCACGGGCGGCAGGCCACGACGTTTACGGACGCTGTTGAGGTAGGAATCTACCGCATAGAATGTCGTGGGTTTCAGTCCCTTTGGTCCGTGACCGACCGTCAGGCATTTGCCTGTTACGAGATCGAATTCTGCAACGGGATAGGCGTTGCCTCCGCCGAAGGTCAACTTGTCACCGTTGATGCGCAACTGGCCCTGAAGACTGATGCCGTTCTTGCTTTCCGAGAGGGAGCCTGAGCGGTTGTTGTGCCACTTGACCTTGCCGGTGATGGCGTCGAGCGCGAATACGTGGGTGCCGTCGTAATGTGCGATGCCGGCGGCGGCATAGACCAGGCCATCACGAACGACGACCCCGCCGGCAACGGGCCACGTCGACATCAGCTTTCCGTAGACCGGGATCCTGCGCTCTGTGGGGCCGGCGTGGTACCGCCATAGCTGCCTGCCCGTCGCGGCCTCGAACGCGTATACCCACCCGTCGTTTGAGCCGACGTAAACACGTCCTTCCCAGATCGCGGGGGCGTAATTGATGCCGCCTCCGGTGGTGGCTTTCCAGATCTGTGTTTCGGCCTCGACGCTGGAGGCTTTCACAATGCCATCAGGGCCGACCTTGAACATTATATCGCCGCAGGTCGTGGTCTTCCCGGTTTGCTTTACTTCGCCTTTCAGTTCAGCAACTTTGTGCAGGTCGCCTTGTCCGGATTGAAGATTCCCGGCTGTGGGAGCCTGCGACTCAGATTTGGGGGCTGGAGCCAGCGCAATATTTCCATAGAGTGAAAGATTGCAGCCGCATATCCAGGGGCCCCAGTAGAGCATGCCATCGGAGATGATGACGCCGTCATGGCATGGTGGTCGCATCGGGGCAATATGTTCGACGGCATTGGTCTTCGGCACGTAGCGTATCGTCCCGCCGGAGGCCCGGAAGAAAATGCTGTCGGATGTGCCCGTGGCCCTGGTGCAGGCTCTGCGACCGGCGAATTGTTCGATGACTTCGCCCGTGTCGTACTGATATTTGAAACTGATCGCCCGCTGGCTTCCTATCGCGTACAGAGCATCGTCCCGCAGGACCAGTTGAAAGTTGCCGCCTTCCTTAAGCCACGCCACTTTGCCATCCTCGCAGGAAACCGCGACCAGGTTCGGACGCTGTGGCCCCGCGAAGAACAGGTATTTCCCATTACATTTCATGTATGCAGAAGTCGAAAAACCACGAACGTAGTGTTGTGCTTTATGGTGGGGGCCTATTGCTGCCAGCAGTTCCGGTTCGGAGCTGCGCCATATTGGCTTCCCGTCCGCGGCGTTCAGGCATGCCAGAAATCTTTCCGGACTGTAATAGTAAATCCTGCCTTCCTTCATGCAGAGGCCGCGGCTGTCAAGGTAATCCTCTTCACGGTGGTGCCACAGGACTTTCTTTGTCCTGGTGTCAATGGCCACAAAGTTCCGCCCGAATCCAAAGGCTTTGGCGGCGTCTTTATAGTCGTAGCCCTTCCACATGCCCCAAGGCCAGTGTCCGAAGCCATGTGACTTGGCTTGCCTTTTCTCGGTGGCAATTTCCTCCCCGCCGATGAGTGCATAAAGGATCCCATTTTCCAGGGCCATCCATTTCCATACGGTCCCTTCCGTCAATTCAATGGGCGGAACGATTTCGTCTTCTGTTATGCCGGTTTCCGTATCGACCAGTTTGCAGGATTCGTCATCAGCAAGATAGAGCGTATCCGGCGAGGCTATCATGGTACTGCGGTGAATCATGAACCCCTTTTTCAACGGCCTCTTCCACAGAATGGTTCCGTTGTAGCCGTTGATGGCGTAAAGCTTGTTCAGAACCTCATTCTGAGCGGTCTTGAAGGCGATGTGCCCGAATGCCTTGAACATCTTGCCGTGGGAGGCAACGGTCACCTCGGAGATGCAGCCAAACAGCGGGTATCCGAGGAACTGAGTCAGGTACGGTGCTTTTGCGATCTTGTCCGCGGATTGCGGATTGTTGTCCGGGCCGTGATACGGGTGGCTCCATGAATCGGTGCCGTCGGGATAGGGCTTCACGAGCTTTTTCCGCGACCAGAATCTTGAGAGAATTGCTCGGCCATCAGGATGGAGAACTCTCAATAGTTCTTCGCGCTTGACGCCGCCTTCTCTACCGAGCGCAGAAGAGGAGACCCATATCGCACCGGCGAGGTTGTCGGCCAGATGCACGGACTCCCAGCCGCCGTGTCCAGCGAATACCTGTTTTCCCAAGAGGCCGGCATCTTCAGCGGCGCTCTTTACTGCCAAGACTTCTTCGCGGACAGGAGACTGGAAATAGACCAGCAGCTCACTCCCCTTCGCCAGGTCGATGACAAATCCCGGCCGATTTTTCTTCGGTAGTCCGAGGACCGCGCAGATGCCTTTACGAGCTCCTATTCTGGCCAGAGCCGATCTCGCTCTTCTGCCAATCTTGACAGACTCCGCCCGTGAAACAGCGGGTGCCAGCAGCAAGATTGCCATAGCTGCCAGAAAAGGTGGATATGTAGATAGTGATTGCTTTCTCATTCTTTGACCGAACATCATTCCTCCTGCCTGTAAGGTGTGCCTCTGCCAGATTAACGCATCAGGCCCTTGATATCCAGGTTCAGTCAGCTCGGAATCTCATGCCCGATTTACTGACAATGGTGAATCCCTCTCCACATATACGAGCCCTTTCAGCTCAGTGACAGATCTTCCCAGAGATCCAGCATCCGGTGGTGGTTGGCGATGGTCTGGGGAGTCATCCGGCTGAGGGGGCCGGCGCTGTTTTCGATGATCAGGAAGTCGTTGCCGCCTTCGAAAGCGGCTCGGGTGGCTTCCTCGACCGCATGGATATCATCACCTTCGAGAACGCGGGCTTCCAGATTGCCGCCGAGGGCCATGCGGCCGTTGACCTGTGCCTTTGCTTCATACATGGTCATGTCGCCGTCGGGCGGCGGCTCCATGGGCTGGAAGTAATCGCCTCCCCGCTCGATGACCATCTCGATAGTCGATCGCACATTGCCGTGACAGTGGACATGGCTGATGCCACCGGCTTCGTGTATGCGGTCTATGACGGGCTTCTCGAACTGATGCACAAGTTCCTCGTAATGCTTCGGTGATCCCATCGGCGGTGTAAGCCATTCACACCCACCCATCCAGACCCACTCGATGTTCTTTTCCGAAAGTAGAACGTCCAGGATGTCAAGAATCCTCTCCGTGCAGATGGCGGTGAGCTCTTTAAGAAGTTCAAACTCGGTAGCGCACAGTTCGAGGAAGTATTGGTAAGGCATCATCCCGGCAACGCAGACGAAGGGAGATGAGAGACTCGTCCGTGTGATTCCCCGTTCGTCGAAATCGTCCGGTAGTTGAGACAGATCGGGGACGGAAAGTCCGGGCGGACGCTCCCACGGAATGGATCGAATTTTCTCGATGTCTTCAAGAGATTCCACGGGATACTTCTCCGTCCACGAGCACTGCGTCGTCGGGTTGGAACTGGTAACCGCGGTCAGTTGTCCCTTCGGCGTATCGATCACGGACGTATTGGTCACGGTTCCATTTTTCTGTTCCTGATTGACTCGCCGGATGTTCTGCTGCGGGGTGACCAGGTAGCGATTGATGCACGACGGAAAGCTCACGAAGCAGTGAGTGTCATCAAAAATGCGATGCGCAATCTCGGCCACGCCCGGATCGGGCAGAGCGTCTATTGCTTCCCGAGTCGCGTAATGAAAACGCTCCAGGTTCAGCGGAACACGGTCAGGTCGCCCCGAGCGTACGGCCTCAAGAAGTCGATTTCTGGGATTCATGTCAGTTTCTCCATGTTGCCATCGTTTCTCAGGGAGCGTGTATTTTGCAGGCTGCCCCAGTGGATCTGAGCGGGGAACGGCAAAAACTGCGCGGTCTGTTGCGCCTGCCCCCGCTGGCACCGTTTATGCCAGAATCGGCCAGGACCGTGTTCTCCAGAGCAACACTTTCGCTTCTTAGGTAAGGTACCCGAAGGTACCAACGCCTGCGGCGAGTTGGCCGAACACTGGATTTCACATGCCCATCCATCAGTTCGTCCGCAAGGATGCGATCGGGAGGACCTGAGTCGAGACTGTTGAACCAGCAATCACCCTCTGGAAACACACCTATGCCAACCAAAGGCCAATGGCACGGCAGCGAATTCTATTTTGGGCTGCATTACGATCTGCACGCCGGCCGCCACGACACCTCTTTGGGCACGCACTGCACCATCGAGGAATTGACGGCCGCGCTGAAGCACATGAGCCCGGACTATGTCCAGACGGACTGCAAAGGCCACCCGGGCATGACGAGCTGGTTCAGCAAAGTACCTGCGGCCACCGTCCGATTCAGCAGACCTCGGGCGGTCCGGAGAAAACCCCTGATGCGCCGGATACGAGAAGCTGGAAAACGTTCCGAGCTCCATCGAAGGGGATCGCCTTGATCAATCTGGGGGACAATCAGGACGCGGAAGTTGGCGACGTTGTCTATGCTGTGGCGACGATTGAAGCCGGAAAAGATAAGAGCGTCGCGCTTCATCTGGGCGCATCGAGCGAAGCCATGGCCTGGCTCAACGGCGAGAAGATCGCCTATCTGCCAAATGTTAAAGGCGTCCAGCGCGACGAATTCACCGACCAGATGAAGCTCAATAAGGGGCCAAACGTGCTCCTCTTGAAGCTCTCAAGATTCTGGGAGAGGCAGTGGATGTTTTACGCCGCAGTATCGGAGTGAACGGCTGTCTCTGTTTGCTGCCCAGGCTTCCGGTGGGACGACTCGCGGAAGCTTCGCCGACCCGGCAATCAGCAATCTGGAAATCGCCTTTCGAATTGGAGTACCAACCATGAAAAGAATTATCCAGTTACTGATGGCCGGCGTGTTCGCACTTCTGGTCCCCAATGGTTTTACCGGCGGGGAAACCGTCGAAAGAGCAGACCTCGGCCGCAAGGTCAAGCTGAGGATTCTGGTGGATAAAGTCATGCAGCCGACGGAGGACTGGGTGACCAGGGAATGGATGGTTAAAGAAGCTGCGGGCGCCGGATTCAACGTCTTCTCACCCAGGCGCGGTCATGAGAACCTGGCGGAAGTGAGACAGGTGACCAGTTGGTGCAAGAAGTACGACATCTTTCACATGCCATGGATGCGCGGCACGCTGACCGCTCCTGCCGGTGAGAA
>JASLXP010000776.1 GCA_030740295.1 Planctomycetota bacterium | reverse complement strand
ACGGACGAGGGCATCTACGGTCTCGGCGAATACGGAATCACATGGAAAGAGCTTGCCGGCGTCGGCGTCATCGAGCAGGTGAAACGCGACCTCATAGGCCAGGATCCACTTAACATAGAACGTATCTGGCAAGAGATGTTTCGCGGGTACTTCTTTCCCGGTGGCCGGATCAATATGGCTGCTCAGAGTGCCATTGACATTGCGCTATGGGATATCAAGGGCAAGGCGCACGGACAGCCCGTGCACATGCTGCTCGGCGGCCAGCTCCGTGACAAAGTTGCCTGCTACACGGGCCTTGGGGGATCACCGGAACAGGCCGCACAATCGGCAAAGGAGAAAGTGGCGCAGGGATGGAAATTCCTCCGAATGAGTGTGCCGCAAAGAGGAGACATCCTCGATGCCAGCGCGGCCGTCCGGGATGCGGTCGAACTCGTCAGCGCCGTCAGAGAGGCGGTTGGAGAAGAGATCGAATTGTGCATCGACGTGCATACCCGGCTCGATCCGCCGGACACGATTCGTCTGGGCCGGCAGCTCGAGCAGTTCAATATGTTCTTCATTGAAGATCCGCTCCGCTGCGAGAACCCACAGTCGTATCGAAACGTGCGTAATCATGTGAGTTGTCCACTCGCTATCGGCGAGCATATGGCGACCAAGTGGGAGTTCCGGCAGCTCATCGAGGAAGAGCTGATGGATTACGCTCGCATCGATCTGTGCATTGTCGGTGGGCTTACCGAGGCCAGAAAAGTCGCCAACTGGTGTGAGACGCACTACATCAAGATCGTTCCGCACAATCCGCTCGGACCGATATCGGCCGCTGCCTGCCTGCATCTCGACCTGGCGACCGATAACTTCGGCGTGCAGGAAGCAGGCCTGGTGGGAAGCACTGTAATGACCGACATCTTCCCCGTGCAGGTGCCGTATGAGAGTGGCCATCTGCTGCCGCCGGAACGGCCAGGGCTAGGCGTTGAGATGGATGACGAGGCCGCCCTCGCCGCCTGTGATACGACCACCGCCAGGTCACCGCGCCTCAGGCGTTCGGATGGCTCCTTCACTAACTGGTAGGAGGCATTTCGTCCAGGTCTTCCACCTCCAGCGCAAACTGCCCGGTGGACATGTTCCCCCTTTGATCTGGACCTGGTATCGCTCAGAGCCCGATTCAAGCACGATGAGGAGGGCATCTTCCGACTTCACATATTTAGGTGGAGCCACAAGGGGCCCGGTATTGAAGCTTGAGCCGCTGACGCTCTGTTGGCCCGGTTTCTGGATCTCATTCTTGACCTCGGTCATGTTCCCGTCATTGGTCACGGAGACTGTGTGGCCTTCGGCGAGTGTCATAGAAAAGGAGTACATGGCTGGCTTCTTGAACAGGGAAATGGTCGCGACAGTTATACTCCACTCCCTGTTTTTTTGAAGGACTTTCTTGAAGGCCAGTTAATTTATTGGCGGTGGAAATCTGCATCCGGTGCGTCCTTTCTTGACACTTAATGCAGCATCTGTTAATTTTCGCCTCAATCTGGCTCTAACCCCTGAAGAATAAGAAAGTTCCGTTTCCGGAGGAATCTCAATGCAGACTGATTCGAAGGTTTCCCGTGTTGTCGCCATCGGCCTTCTGGCCGCCATGGTCTCCATCTGCACGGTGGAGACACCTGTTTTCGCCAAGCGAACCGGCCCCATGACCAAGATGGGCCGCGGCATCAAGAACATAGCTATCGCGATCCTCGATGTTCCAGCGACTATTGGACGTGCAGCTCACGAAGATTCCGTTTGGTACGCATTGCTGCTGGGGCCGTTCGAAGGCATCGGCAACGGATTCACCCGGGCGGTCGCTGGATTCCTGGAAGTCGTCTCTTCCCCATTCCCGCGCTACGACCGGCCTCTATATGATCGGCGGCTTGGAGAGTCACCTATCGGACGCTACGACAGGTAGTAACGGGCTACCCCAGAAATTCCAGGCTGCAGGCAGAAATGTCTGCAGCCTTTTTTTGTGACGCTGTTTTGCTTATAACTGCGACCCCAACCTAACCGGGTCTGTTCACCGCAGCGCGGAGAATCACTTGCTGGATAATCGGCCATATACATTTGACAGGGTCTTCCGAATTTTCGTGGCCATCCTGGCGGTCTATGGCATCTACTGGCTGTTGACTTATCTGAGCGATGTGCTCGTGCCTTTTGCGGTGGCGTTTCTGCTGGCCTATCTGCTCAATCCGATAGTTACGCGAGTGCAGCGCAGGATCACCCATCGCGCCGCGGCGGTTGGGGTGACGCTGACTGGAGTCATCGTCATCTGTCTGCTCTTTCTGCTTGCGCTGATTCCGATGGTGACGAACGAGATGCGTAACATGGCATCCATCGTCAGAAAAGTTTCCGCTGACAGCGAGATAAGCGATAAGATTCAGAAGGCCTTCAGATTCGGACTGAAGATCGGTGACAGTGAGAATGGCGGCAGCGAAGCCCCCGACCCGGACGATGCCAACCAGGACTCACCGATTGAGC
>JASLXP010000775.1 GCA_030740295.1 Planctomycetota bacterium | reverse complement strand
GGCGCAGACTGGCTCGTCCTCTGCGACACGAACGGCGGCACACTCGTCCACGAAGTCCAGCACGCGGTCAAGACTGTAGCCGAGCGATTGGGCACGAGGCTCGGCATTCACACGCACAACGATTCCTGCCTTGCCGCGGCCAATTCCATCGCCGCGGTCGAGCTTGGATGCACGCAGGTACAAGGCACGTTCAACGGTTATGGCGAACGCTGCGGCAACGCCAACCTTTGCAGCATCGTGCCAACTCTCGAGCTCAAGATGAACCGCACTTGTCTACCCGATGGCAATCTCGCCCATCTGACACAGGCGTCACGATTCATTAGCGAACTGGCTAACCTGCCGCACGATCAGCGGCTGCCTTACGTTGGCGAATACGCTTTCTCCCACAAGGGCGGCATGCATGTCGACGGCGTTCAGAAGAACCCGCGCAGCTTTGAGCACATTGTTCCTTCGGAGGTGGGGAACGAGCGCGGCACGCTGTTGTCTGATGTCTCCGGCCGGGGCACTTTGCTCGAGCGCGTTCGACAATATGTACCGGACATCGACAAGAGGGCCCCCGAAATCGTCGAGCTGCTCGATATCGTCAAGCGGCTCGAACACGAAGGCTACCACTTTGAGAATGCAGAAGGCTCTTTCGAGCTCCACATCATGAAGGTCTTCAACAGGCACGAGGAGCTCTTTCAGCGCGCGGGATTCCGCATCATCGTGGAAAAAGATCACAACGAGATTCATCTGTCTGAAGCCACCATCAAGGTCCAGGTCGGCGAGCGTCTGATTCATACCGCGGCCGATGGAGACGGCCCGGTAAACGCGCTTGATGCCGCCCTGCGAAAATCCATCGCTGAGATTTATCCGGAAGTCAATAGAATCCGGCTGGTCGGCTTCAGGACACATATTCTGGAAGACAGTGCAGGCACCGATGCTAAAGTTCGTGTGGTTATCGAATCCACGGACGGCGAGCACACCTGGGGAACGGTCGGAGTATCAGAGAACATTATCGAAGCCAGTTGGGAGGCACTGGTGGACGCGATTCAGTACGGCCTCCTTTATAAGAAGTTCAAAAAGAGCGAATGAGGAAGACCGTCGCCGCTGAACGTCAGGCAACATAATTAGAATTAAGGAGAACAAAATGGGTGTACCCGTTGCTATCGTCGGAGCGACCGGCGCTGTTGGACAGGAAATGATCAAGACCCTCATCGGCAGGGATTTTCCAGCCGATGAAATTCGCTTGCTCGCCTCCCACCGCTCCGCAGGCAAGAAGGTGGAAGTCCGTGGTGAAGAGCTCGAGATTCAGGAGCTCACCCACGATTCTTTTGAGGGCATCAAGATAGGGCTCTTCAGCGCGGGCGGTTCTATCAGCAAAGAGTTCGCCCCACCGGCGATCAAGGCCGGCGCAGTTGTGGTGGATAACACCAGCGCGTTTCGAATGGACGAAAACACGCCGCTCGTAGTGCCGGAAGTGAACCCTGAAGCTATCGCCGAACACAAAGGCGTCATCGCCAACCCGAATTGCTCGACCATTCAGATGGTGCAGGCCCTCAAACCGCTCTACGACATCTCACGCATCAAGCGCATCATCGTTTCCACTTACCAGGCCGTCTCGGGTGCAGGCGCAAAAGCCGTCTTTGAGATGCAGGAAGAAACCAAAGCCCTCCTCGAGGGCGGCACATTCGAACGAAACATATTTCCTTATCAGATCGCCTTTAATGCACTGCCGCAGATCGGCCAGAAGGATGCCTTCCAGGAAAACGGCTACACCGACGAAGAAATGAAGATGGTCAACGAGACCCAAAAGATTTTCAGCGACCCCGATATCAGGGTCGCAGCTACCACCGTGCGAATCCCGGTCGAGCGAGGCCACAGCGAATCGGTCAACGTGGAATTTGAAAACAGGATTACTGTTGACGAGGCACGAGAAGCCCTTGCCGCTTTCCCTGGCATCGTCGTGCAGGACGACCCCGACAATCAGGTCTACCCTCTCGCATCAGAATGTGTCGGCAAGTACGAGACCTTCGTCGGCCGCATCCGCGAAGACCTTTCCTGCGAGACTGCGCTCAACATGTGGATCGTCAGCGACAATCTGCTGAAGGGCGCCGCACTGAACGCAGTGCAGATCGCTGAGAAGCTGGTTTGAGAATCAGGATTCAACAGGATTCAGGATTTAAGATTCAGAGGATTCAGGATTCAGAGGATTCAGGATTCAGCAAGATTCAGGATTCAAGAGGATTCAGGATTCAAGGGGATTCAGGACTCAAGATTCACCGAGATTCAGAGTCTTCTTGAATCCTGAATCTTCTGAATCCTGAATCCTCCTGAATCCTGATTCCTGGCCAAAGTCAGCCTCAGCCGGTTCTTACTCATTACTCATTACTCATTACTCATTACGTATTACGCCCCATGTCCTCCACCTTCGGTAGCGCATTCAGAGTCACCACCTGGGGAGAGTCCCACGGCCGATCTGTTGGCTGCGTTTTGGATGGTTGCCCGGCGGGCGTTGAGATCGCGCGGGATGAAATCCAAAAGCAGCTCGACCGGCGCAGACCGGGCCAGAGCAAATTGACCACACCTCGCGGCGAGCCGGATTCGGTCGAGATCCTCTCCGGCGTTTTTGAGGACAAAACGATCGGTACGCCCATTGGACTGCTCGTCTACAACAAAGACACGGACTCCAGTAAATACGAAGAGATCCGAAACAAGCCAAGGCCAGGACACGCGGACTACACGTGGAAAGAAAAATTCGGCCATTACGACTGGCGGGGCGGCGGTCGTGCATCGGCCCGCGAGACAGTCGGAAGAGTGGCAGCCGGCGCGGTGGCGCAAAAGATGCTTGCTACTCTGGGCATCCGAATCGTCGCTTACACCACGCGCATCGGGCCGGTCACATGTGAGAGCCCGGATCCTTCTGATCCTGAGCTTTCCGAGCGCATCGAATCGAATCCCGTGCGGACGGCAGATCTGGCTGTTGCGGATCAGATGGCCGAGGCAATTGCCGATGCGAGAAAAGACAAGGATTCGGTCGGCGGTGTCATCGAAGTCGTTGCTACGGGTGTTCCCATCGGCCTCGGTGAGCCGGTGTTCGAAAAACTCGATGCCGCGATTGCTCACGCGATGATGTCCATCCCGGCAACCAAGGGCGTCGAGATCGGCGGAGGCTTTCCCGTTTGCTCCCTTCGTGGCAGCCAGTCCAACGATGTCTGGGAACTCGATGACGACGGTGAGATGAGGACACGCACTAACAACGCGGGTGGCATCCTCGGCGGCATCTCCAATGGCATGCCCATCGTGGCCCGGATTGGCTTTAAGCCAGTTTCATCCATCCCGCGCTCACAGGAGACAGTCGACATTGCCAAGATGGAAGCCGCGAACATCGAGGTCAAAGGCCGCCACGACCCATGTGTCCTGCCGCGGGCCGTGCCGATAGTGGAAAGCATGCTCGCGCTGGTGCTGGCGGATCACGCGATCATTCAGGGCATCGTGCCGCGAAGTTTTGCGAAGGAATAGGTCTGCGTGGCCACAGGCTGCCCGCTTGTGAGCCTGAATAAGAGTTCACGATTCGGAATCACAACGATTTTCTGAGAACAGATCATAGAGTCTCAGGTCTGTCGAAGCAGGGGTTGGAGTAACGGCTTTAGCCGGGTCTGGACTCGCCATCCGCTCAGAGAGCCCGCCTAAAGGCGTTACTCCGACTCCTCTCGTGCCGACAGGATTCACATTCTCTTGTGAATACGATTCAGACAAAGCGTCGTTCGAAATTGTCCGATCCGTCAAAGCGTCCGAGCCTGTCACCGAACTCTTTTTTCAATTCGGTATGGCTGCCGATGCGGTGCTTAATCGTGTTCCAAACCTGCGGGACGCTTGGGATATCCTGCGCTTCCCAGACAGCCACGCCGGGGGCGCCCTGGCTGTAGTAATCGTGAGCGGCCTGGAGGTATCGCCAGGGATCTGTGTCGGCGTGCTCGGCGCCAAAGGCTGTTCTTTCTTTCCCGCCGCGAAGCACCTCTCTTACCTGCGGGCCGATGGCGCCCCACACTTTACAGGAGGTATCCTTCACACCATGGAGGTATCGGTCGAGACACTCCTGTTGCAGCCAGAGATCCTGGCCCGGTATCACGATATCGACCAGCCCCTCACGGGCCCAGGCAAACGGGTCGAGCCCATCGAAGATGCATGACGGCAGTGAATCGGTAAAACGCCATCCGCCCTTCACATTGACCGCCACAGGCATGCGCCGGCCAAGCTCGCGTTCGACCGGCTCAAGCGCGGTGCGCAGTTCCCTGAGAAGAAGGGACGGATATGTGGAAAGATGTTCAAACCACATCGCCTTGAATTCCTCTGGCTGGGTCTCGCGAGGATCGAAGCCGTGTCTGCCGGCAAAATCCTCGATGCTCTTTTCTTCCCATCCGACGATTGGGCTCTTGCGCATGAAGTCGAGGTAAATGCCGTCTACACCGTAACGGGCCTGCTCCACCAGGCATTGGACGGTTGTCTGGCGAATTTCGGGATAGGCATGTGACACGATCGTTTGAAAGTGCGGCTCGCCGGAATATTCGAGCACGAGCTTGTCACGGTGTTCAATCAGGAATCGGCCGCCGGGAAAACCTTCACGAAAGTCATGGTCGTGATTCTTGCTGATTCGATGGTTTGCCCAGAGCTGCAGGCCGTTGGCGTGCGCAAACTCGACGGCAAGGGTAAGTGGATCTTTGCCTGCTTTCATAAGCGTGCGCATGACGCCTGCTGTGCGGGCGCGATGGTCGGCCATGAAGTCCCGCTGCTCCTGACCGTGCCAGCCGAATGTTGGCGAGTCGTAGATCGGACTGTAAGTGCCTACACCGGTGCCCCAGAAGACATGCGTGACATGGCTGTCAACATAGGGCTCGATAATCGAGCAAACATCATCGGGATTCCGAATCGCGAATTTGCTGAAGGACATGTTGGTGTCATGCACAAACGCGACGTTCTTTTCTCCCGCGCACGCTGTGTTGTTCGGTGCCGGCGTCAGTTCAGCACCTGCGAGAGAGATCTTATTTACTGGCTGGGTGCGAATGTGCAGCGCATCGCCCGGTTGCACGTGAAGTGTGATGACGTCAGCAGATTGAATGGTGTCACGGTCATCATGAATGAATCGCATCGGCCGTACGCGCCGCCAAATCTGTTGGGATGTCAGCCTCAACTGCATCGACGCATCGCGCCGGTTGGCGCAAGTGAAGAAGTCGAGTCGCAAAGTATGCGGACCGGTCACACTTAGTGGAATGGTAAGTTCCAGGGCCGGGTCACGCGCTTCGATAACGGCGCCGCCGGGGATGTCTTTGCGAATCCAGCCGTCAGGCAAATCCAAAGCAGTCAGTTCGATTTTCATCAGGTGAACATCTGATAGATGAGGGTGTGCGGATCAGCTCTGATCCAACTGTTGCCACTGAGACATCGTTGGTGCTGTTTCGATGAGGTCGTGCTTAACCCACACATAGTATTTTTCTGATATCGAGATCTTCTTCTGCGGCAAGAGAAACTTGTCGCGATTGAACGACGGATGCCCGAAGTCCGATAAAGCTGAACCGGGAACCTCAATGACAGCACTGCACTCCGGGCACTCGACTTTTCGTCCGGCGAATTCGTCTTTGAGATCATATTCGGAGCCGCAAGTACATGAGACTTTGATGGCCATTGTTGTTCCTCAGTGTTGTGGTTGGCGCTATCCCGAGACCTCACTGCAGCGACAGGCATCTTAGCCAGGCGGATTGGGTGGTCAAGGGGGCGGATGTCTGATGCTGAGGGGAGAGGGGTGATGGAATGTTGGAGTGATGGAGTGCCCCTCCCTCCCTGGATTGGATACCTGCCCTACCTATAATCGACTGTTTTGCTGTAGAGCGTTTTCAGTTGCCAGCCATCGCAGAATTCAAATCTGCGCCACACACGTTTTTGCATGAGTCAGCCTTCTTCATTTCAGAAACGCCGGCGAGCATTTTATGGCGTGTCGCTGGGGTTGGTGGTTGGGTGTGCGGTGGCATTGGCTCAGTATGTGGGGGCGTTGGGGCCGCTGGAGCGGCTGGCACTCGATACCCTCTATTGGAAGCGCGGACAGACGGCGAGGGTGGTGCTGAAGCCCTATGAAGTCAAAGATGAGAACGGCCGGGTCGAGCTCCGGTATGTCACCGATCAGGAGCGGGTGTTTCTGAAGAATTATCGAGAAGCGGTGAAGTTGGATTCAACTCCACAGAATCTGCGGAGAGTGCCGGTGGAGCAAGTTGTCCACAAGAATATTCGGGTGATTGGTATCGATGATCTGGTGGCAGATAAAATGGACCGGTACAGGAGAAAGGCCTTCTGGATCAGAAAGGTCGCTACTATCCACGACTGGCGAAACCGCCAGTGATCCCACTGTCCAAAATCTACGAGATGCTGCAGGACAGGGATGGCAACAGAGAATTCGACGCGTACTTCCATGACACGCTCGTGCTTATCGGCCAAACGGCGCAAGGCGAGGCCTACGCGGATCAGTGGTCTTCTCCGTACGACGTCTGGTTTGGTCTGTTCTTTCATGTTTCGGGCGCAATGAGTGCACTGACGGACGATTACTTTCGTCCTGTGCAGGAGAGTTCCTGGTTTCTGCTGGTCAGCATCACCGGGTCTATCCTGGTGTGCTATCTGGCATCTCAATCAGGGGCTATCACTTCCATGCTTTTTGGGCTGGCTGTGCTCGGGGGATATTGGTATGGCTGCGCGTTGTTCGCCATGGGCCAGTTGTCCGCACCTGCCCTGCTTCCGATGGCTTGTTTTTCTCTGACGATATGTGTCAACCTGGTGGGAATCTTCTTTTTGCGGACACGACTCGCCGACCGGCTTGTCTCGCAAAGAGAGCGTGAAATCGAAGTCCTCCAGGCAGAAGATCAGTATGAGCAGAGCGAAGGCATCGATGTCCGCCACGTGGATCGGCAGATTGCCCAGACAGCGATGGGGCAGGAGCTCAAGGCTGACTGGTGTGTTGTGAGGCAGAAGATTCAGGGCCTCGAGGGGGACGAAGAAATCATCGGGCAGTTCGGGGAATGGGACGCGAAGGAGATCCAGGAAGTCGAGCTGGCATTATCAAAGCGAGTGTTTGAATCCGGACGGGGCGAGCTCCTCACACACGTGTCGGCGGAGTTTCCGGACTGTGAGGTGGCGATCTGTCCCTCTGCCATGGCCGTGCCGATGCGGGATGGCCCGGAAGTGATTGGAACCGTGGTCATTGGCGGCAAGCTTCGTGAGCGTTTTCGCGGTGATGCACGCTACCAGGAGGGAGATCTGCGGTTCTTACGCGCTCTCGCTCGTGAGTGGTCGGATCGTATTGTCATTGCGCAGTACAACCGCACCCTCGAAGACCGTGTCCACCTGCGCACACTCGATCTCCAGATGGCCAACGATCGCCTGAGTGAGATCGACCGGCAGAAGTCTGACTTCATGAACATGGTGGCCCACGACCTCCGAACGCCGCTGACATCGATTCGCTCCTACGCGGAGATCATGCTCACCTACAAAGACGAGCCACCTGAAACTTACGAAGAGTTTCTAACCATCATCAATGACGAATCGGTCCGACTGAACGGACTCATTGACAACTTTCTCGATCTGTCGCGCATCGAATCCGGCAGCTTCCAGCTCGACATCGAGGCAACGGATATTTCGAAACTGATCGATCACGCGATGGCTGTGTTCCGCGGCCATGCGGATCCAAAGAGCATCAAGCTTGAGACGCAGATTGAAGATGAGCTCCCGAACATCATGTGCGATGGTGATCGGATAGCGCAAGTACTGGCGAATCTCTTGAGCAACGCGTTAAAGTTCACGCCGGAAGAAGGAGAGGTCCGGGTCATCGTGAGCGCCATTGAATCCGAGACGCATCCGGGAGAGCCGATGGCGAAGATTACTGTGGCGGATACCGGGCCGGGAATACCTGAAGAAGCCAGAGAAACCATCTTCAAGAAGTTTGGGCAGGTGGAGACAGATGACGAATCGGTCAAGGCGACTCAACGAAAAGGGACCGGGCTGGGGTTGCCGCTCTGCCAGGAGTTTGTAGAAAAACATGAGGGTAGAATCTGGGTCGAAAGTGAGGTAGGCAAAGGAAGCCAGTTTCACTTCACGCTATTCTGTGAAGGATGTTCTCTATTCCAGGAAGAGGACGAAGTACATGAGGCAGCGGCTTTGGCCGAGGCGCGGCCTGCGAGTTAGAATGCTCGATGGCGGGAAAAGATTAGAAGGGAGAGAGTTTTGAGTCTTCAGAAGATTCTCATCGCTGATGATGAAGTTCACATTCGGCGTTCGCTCGAATTCGTCCTTAAGAAAGAAGGCTACGAAATCGTCCTCGCCGAGTTTGGCGAAGATGCTCTCGCCAAGGCGCGTGAGCACAAGCCGCAGCTCTGCTTCCTCGATCTGCAGATGCCGCCCATGAACGGCGACGAGGTATGCCAGGCCATCAAACAGGACCCGGAACTGGAAGGCACGTACGCTATCATTCTGACCGCCCGCGGGCAGGAGACTGACAAGAACAAGATCATGGAATCCGGCGTTGACGAATACATGACCAAACCATTCAGCCCGAGCAAGGTCATTGCCAAAGTGCAGGAGATCGCTGATATACTGGCATCATCGTGAGCCTTCCATTTCGCGCGAACGCTTTGGACATTACCCACATACTCTCAGCCGATAGTCTGAACCAGTTGGTGTGCCGCGCGGCCAAGGTTTCCGGCTCATCGATCAGGCTGCTCTCAGCAGATGGCCAGACCATTGCTGCCTCGACGGAGCAGTTTTTTGATGAGGAAGAAACTATCGGCCTGTCTTACAAGGGCCTCTACTTTGCATCTCTCGAGGGCGCCAACGGAAATGAGCTGGGCCAGGCCCTTGATTGGCTGAGTGAAGACATCACCTCCAGAGTCACCGCGTGGCACGATGTTGACACGATGGCGCAGCACATTGCCGAAAACTATGAAGAGCTGAACTGCGTTTTCGACATCATCCATAATCTGCCCTCGCTCACGAGATTTGACTCCGTTGGCAATGGGGCCTCAGTCCTGCAATCGACCGCCGGGCTGTTTGGTGCCCACCGCGCCTACATGATTCTTCAGGAGGAGGAGGATGATGAGAGTGTCGTGTTCCTCAGTTGGGGTGGTGGGGACGTTGAGCGGAGAACCCTCAGGCTTGATGAGTGGGAGGGAACTCCGTGGGCCTTTTGCTTCGAGACCGGAAATGCCATCAATGCAGCCTCTGAGCAAGATTTACCTGAGGGCGTCAGCCTGGATGCCGATGGACTCGAACTGCCGCTGCTCGGTGTCCGTCTCGAGGCGGATGGAAAACCGATCGGCGCCGTCTGTTTCAGCGGCAAAAAGGTCACCGATTTCTTCAGCTCAACGGAAGCTAAACTGATAAAGACCATCGCTGCGCACACCGCAAGCCAGCTCTCCAACTATCGGCTGTTTCAAGATGTCCGGCAGATGTTCCTGAACGCATTGAGTGCCCTGAGCAATGCGATTGAATCCAGGGATGAGTACACGCAGGGCCACATCGAGCGGGTGACCGAGTATTCGATAGAGATTGCCCGGGAAATGAATTTCGATCCGGAACGCATCGAGATGCTCAAAATCGCCGCAATGATGCACGATCTGGGAAAGATTGGGATCCCGGATGACGTCCTTCTGAAAGAAGGAAGGCTGACAGATGATGAATTCGAGATTATGAGCACTCACACTTTAATCGGCCCCAAGATTCTCAGTGGCATCAAGCAACTCGAGCCGCTGATTCCCTGGATTCAGGGCCACCATGAGCGACAGGACGGCACAGGATATCCGCTCGGTCTGAAGGGGGATGAAATCCCCCTCGAAGCACAGATTGTTTCAGTCGCGGATTCATTCGATGCCATGACAAGTGACCGGCCTTATCGGAATGCACTTTCACCGGAGGTAGCCACGGAACGGCTGCTCGAAGGGATTGGGACACAGTTCAACGGTGAATTGGTGCACGCGTTTCTGAAGACTCCCCGGTATCAGGAATTCTGCGAGTAACACCTGAATGGATGCGACCCGTTACGTTTCTAAAGCGCGGCTTAAGGAGATTCTCGATCGGTTCGAGGACATATTTGGATCGCCCGTCTGTATCCTGGATACGGATGGAGGCTTCTGCATGGGGCAGGCCGATGTCCTCGAAAGCGAACCGATACGGCGAGGCCTGCGCCTCAATGGTGAATACGCAGGCATCCTCGTTACAGCAAGATCAGCAGAGCCGAAGGAGAAGCAATTGAACGGACTTCGCCTGCTTGAAGACCAGATCCAGGCGGCGGTCAAGACGGATTACGAGATCGATGAGCTGTCCGCCGAGATCGTTCATTCGTACCGCACTCTGAATGTCGTATACGATCTCAACACCCGCCTCGGCGATATTCTTGATATCAATGCCATCTGCGACATTTGCCTGGAACAGACGCTCGAAGGTATTCCCGCGGATACCGCGTCGCTGGTCTTGAAGGCCAAAGAGCCGGAATCGTGGACTGTCTTCGCACACGCCGGCCAGGAAGATGGCGGGCCCGGCAAGAGCGAAACCTATCAAGATGCAGCCATGCACTTGTTCTCAATGGTTGGGGAGGCCTTCCTCTGTGATGACCCCTTGAATCTGCCAAAGGGTCATGAGGGGCTGGAGGGATCGCCACTCGTAAGTTTTCCATTGGTATGGACTCCCCTGCGAGTTAAGGAGAACACTTTCGGATTCATGCTGCTGGCGCGCAAGAACCCGGAAGAGCCTTTCCTGACGGACGACCTGAAGCTGTTCCAGACTATCGCCACCTGTGCAGCCACGGTAATTCAGAACGTTCGGCTTGTTCGTGACCTGCAGAACTCACTGTCTGAACTGCAGGAGCGCACTGAAACGATCAAAGAGATGCAGGCAGCATTGATGTCGACCCAGAAAATGTCTGCCCTGGGTCAGTTGGCAGCGGCTGTGGTCCATGACATCAAGAATCCTCTCACAGTCATCTCTGCGTATGCGCAGTTGCTCAGGAGCGCCGAGGTCCAGGAAGAGGCCCCGATGTTTGGGGAAGCCATTATGGAAGCTTCTTCGCAGATCTCTCAGATTGTCACAAGGGTTCTCGATTTTTACAGGCAGAAGCCTCCTGAGAAGAAAGTCGAAGGCCTGAACGAGCTCATCAGTAACCTTCTGGTGTTCGCTGAATACTATCTCTCCAAATTTAAGCTGATAGAAGTAGAACGTCAGTTTTCAGAGCCAGATTTGAAGGTCTTCGTGGATCGGGGCCGCATCCAGGAGGTCTTCTTTAATCTGATCATGAATGCCTGCCATGCAATGGAGGAAGGCGGGAGTCTGAGCATCCGTACCCAAACCGAGATTCTCGGAAGC
>JASLXP010000774.1 GCA_030740295.1 Planctomycetota bacterium | reverse complement strand
TACCCCTACCTGATCGACGACGCCGGCAATTGGACCGTGCGCAAGGACGTCCGCAGCGTGCGAGTCATGGGGAGCGGCGGCCCCGGTAAAATGAGGCTCTTCAACAACGAGTGGATGACCATCAAGGGCAGGGCCGTCGGGCCGGAAATCGGAATCGGGCATTATGTGGGGCATGTCACCGACGCGCCGGTGCTCATCCTCAAGAGTTGCATCGGAAACCGCAGCCTTGGATGGGACCTGCTGCCACCGAATAGCCCTTCATTTGAATTTGAAGAAAAGGGCAAGGTCTGGCACTACGCCGGTTACAAGGAATCGCCTCTGCGCTGGGAGAAAGGCACCGAACCGAAGAAGATCGGCTGGTATGCCGGCCTGCAGTACGACGGCGATATCGCCCGGGCAAAGAAGGTGCTGTCCGAGCTTGGCAAGTATTACCCCGAAGCGACGAAGTACGAGGTTGCAGGCTTCTTTTTCTGGCAGGGCGACAAGGATAGGTACAACGCCGGACACGCCAGCCGCTACGAGCAGAACCTCGTGCATCTGATCAAGCAGTTGCGCAAGGACTTCGATGCCCCAAACGCCAAGTTCGTATGTGCCACGCTAGGTCAAACCAAGAAAGGCGCCAAAGGTAACGAAGGGCTGATCCTCGAGGCCCAGTTCGCCGTCGACGGCAAGAACGGCAAGTACCCTGAGTTCAAAGGCAGCGTCGCCACCGTTTACTCCAACCCGCTCTCCAAAGGCGGCGCCTCCAACGGCCACTACGGCGGAAATGCCGAGACCTACATGAACATCGGCGAAGCCATGGGCCGGGCAATGGCCGAGCTGCTGACAGGGGGAAAGTAAACGTCCGAACGTCGATTAATTTTCCCCTCTGTCTTCTGTGGCGATACTTGCGTCTGGAGTGAAGTCGTCCCTTATTTCGTAGAAAGTGGCAGCGCGCTTGCCGATCTGTCTTGCCATACGAGATTTCACTGTCTGAGCAAGGACATCCAGAGCTTCCAGTATTCTTCGGTCGAATGGTTTGTTACGTCCGCGTTGTGCTCGGGCGCCGGGTTGACAGTCAGGGGCAGTTCTACCTTCGATCCGTCTGCACGGTGGAATGTTGCGCCGCCGTCGTCCGAGAAGGCGTAGACGTTGGAGTCGATGATGCGAGCGTTGGCGCCGAGCCCACGGATCGGCACGCGGAAATGCAGGCGGTTGGCGTGATCGAACTTCACGCCCCAGGTGGAGCGGCAGTAGTTGTAGAAATGCGGCTGCCAGGCCCAGACCATGGACTTGTTGCCCGGTTCAGACGGGACGCTGCCCCGGATTTGGCGGATCAGGTAGTTCGTCCAGTTGGGATCGTTCTTTCTGGCGGAAGCGACTACGTTGCACGCATCGCCACCCAACGCGGACCAGCGGCGGGCCTCGGCGTCGTATCGGTAGAGGCCCCAGCTCTGCCAACCGGACACATTGATCCTGCCGTAGAGATACAGCTCGCGCTGATTGTCTTGCACGAAGTTCATGTAATTCAGATAGCCGGGCGACGGAATCTGGCGCGGGTTGCTCCGCTGCCCCACGAACTCGAACGACTCGATGTCGCCAGGCTTGGTCGAAACCCAGTAGAGCTGGTTGGGGAAGCGGTCGCTATCTCGGTCCCTCGACAGCCCGATCTTCTCCCAGCTCCCGGGAATGTAGAGGCCAGGATTGGGGGCGTTGTGCTGGCCACCGACAACATGGAGATACCCGTTCTCGTCGACGGCGACCGACCAGGCTCGCACTTTCGCATCGCTCCCTTCGAAGATGAAGTTCTCGCCTTCCAGGTACGCGGTCTGCTCGTTGCCGTCCGCGTCGCTTCTGATGATCTTCACCCGGTAGAGATGCGGCGCGTCGGGCTTTCGCCAGGTCTCGGCGTCCGGGTACTTGGCGGACAACGTTTTCACGGCCTTATCGAAGTCCTCCCGGGCGATCGGCTCCACTCCCATGTAGGACTTACCCGCGCCGAGGGTGTAGGTGAAGCCGTCGTGCTCGGCGACCGCGGTGTACGAGCGGTCATGAATATTCCCGCGTCCATCCCGATGCGGATCCCCCTGCGAGAAGAAGCGATCACCATGCCTCCTGGGCTTCGCGGCCACATACGCGTCCAGCGCGTCCAGGTAACGGCCATCCTCCACCAGTGGACGCACCTTCGCCAAATAAGGCCTGGCCAGATCGAGCGATTCAAAGATAGGCTTGGCCAGAGCCTTGCCGAGTGTGACCCGCGCGCGTTCGTCTTTCGGGTCGATGTCGAGGAGCGCACGGATCAGGGCATTGCGCAAGAGGTCCTCGACGCGCGGCAGGCGGACGCCGTCTTGTACGAGGAGGTATTCCAGAGTCGCAGCCAGCGCGGGCACGGCGTCTTTGGCTGCGACCTTCATCTCGGCCAGAGCCAAGGCAGAAGCCGCCCGGTCCTGTCGGGACGCGTCTCGGCTCTGAATGCTCTCGGTCCAACGCGGCTTCGCCTCTCGAAGCACTGCCTGCGCGTCCTCGCGTCCCAGCCTCAACAGCAGGCGGGTCGCGATCCGGCGCGTCCGCCAGGGCTTCAGTGCTTCCTTCAAGGCGGGCACCAACGCATCGGGCATCCGGCCAAGCGCTGCCGCGTCTCGCCTGGAGAGCTGCCGCAAGGCGCGGACACGATCTTCTGGCGTGAGCTCCCTCAGCGCGTCCGGAGGAACTTCCCGGCCGTCGATGGCGATCGCGTCGGCGGCCCGAACCCGCGGCTTCTGTTGCGGGCGGGTCGCCTCCGCAAGATGTGTCACCTCTTTGGCTGAAAGAGCGCGGTCGAACAGCACCAACTCGCGCACCGATCCATCCAGCGAATTCGAGCCCGGCGGATGGAGCATCCACCAATCGGCATCACTCCCGATCAGGAGTGGCTGCTTCCGGCACTCGAAGGAGACATTGCTCTTGGTGCGGACCAATTGCCCGTTCAAGTAGAGCTTGCCCGTGCCCGCTTCGTAAGTGTAGAGCACGTGCTGCCATTCGTTGACCGCGAGGGTGTCCTTCTGTGACATGGAGCCGAGTGCATCAGCTTTACCATTGCTGACGACCTCGATCTCATCTTCTGCCCGGACGCGCAGAAAGATCGACGGCTCGATCCAGAGGCGGATGGGATTCGCGAGGCCCATGAAGAGCATCCCGTTCCGCCGGTAGCCCGACCGGCGGCTGAACAGCCACCCGCCTATCGAGATCGATTTTCCCAGGTACTTCTCATGCCCCGGTACCTCAGCCCACTGGAAGCCATTCGTGAAGTCGAGCGACCCATCCACCCAGGACGTATGGAGTACCTTGCCATGATTCTCGTTGCCCGATCGGTCGTGCAGAATCTCGCCTTCCCCTTCATCCGCGGGCCAGTAACCGGCCGGCGCCAAATCGACAACCGCCGGCCGACGGACCAAAGTTTCGGGTGGGCTCTCCACACTGTCACGCCGCGGGGTGGCCCTGTTGCACGCGGGAAGCGTTAGCAACATGGCCAGGACGCATACCGGCCGGATGCTCGGACGGTGCCTCCGGCACTCAGGTGGCGAAGAGGCCGGCAGGGCGTCCGCGAGCCCAGGCAGACAACCCAGAACTCCGACCAGTCGAAGCGCCTCCAAGGGCGCAGGCTGAGTTCTTCTCATCGGGCGGATTGCTGGATTCATTGCGCGACCACCTTGAAGCTCGCATTGGTGTACACAGCTTTCAGACTGACTCCATCGGCCGAGATCCTACTCCGTCGTCAGGAATCGGAAAAGTCCTTGACGATGTCTCCCTTGCCGCCGCGCCAGGGCGTGTTGCGGATACCGTAATCGAGTCGTCTGCGTCTGCCAGATACAGAACCCGCCGACGTGTTTGGCCACAAGAACGATGAACTTCGCGCCCATCGCCTTGGTCACGTCGACCCATTGCTCTGTATCGAGCAGGTTCGGGTTGATGACCGACGACGGCGTCTTGGGAGTGTCGTGGCCGCCGGGCGTATTCTCATACGTTCCTGGGCTCCAGTGGATGAAAATCCCCAGCTCCAGGTCATGCCAGGCGACTTGTGCTGGGGTTGGTTCGGCGATACGCGGGGTCATGATTACTCCGTCTCCATTCCTTTGATTCGGGCCGCTCGCATGGCTGGGGAAATACTGGGCTATTCAGCGATCAGGAAGCTTCGTTCAATTGGTTCCGCGGATTGAACCAAAGGCTCTATCGAGCGGCCCCATTGATATGCGATTAGTGATACTTTCACCGGATACCTGGCGCGGGGTGGGATCCTGGTCAGCGAGAGGGTATTGCCTTTGAGCTCCGCGGGCCCTGCGATGACGCAGAATTCTACCGGCAGGCCCGAATCGCTGGTGGCGTTGAGCTTCACCTCGGCAGTGCCGACCTTCTGGTTCGGGATTGGCGCGAAGGAAATTTGCTGCGGCTTTCCCTTCCCGTTCCTCTCCGGGAAATCGATGCTGCACGGTTGCTCTGTGTACGCGAACTTCGTGTCTCCGGGATGGAACGCCATGACCATCAGGCTGCCGGGCCGCCTTCGTGCGAAACCGAAACGGTCGAACCGGATGCGAAACGTGTCGGGGCCAAGCTGCTCGCCGCCGCCACTCCAACCGCCGAACAGTCGAAGCTGGATCGGGCCCTCTGCGTGGCCGAGCGGCTGTGGATGTCGAAACTGCGGTGGAGCATCTCTGACGAAGTCGGCCTTCACTCTTGCGGTCATGCCGTCTTCGATAGGCGTGAGTTTCTGGCTCTGCATCCAGGCGGGATTCATTGGTTTGCCGTTGTCCAGAAACGTGACAAGCTGGAGCTCCTTGCCGTGGTGGCTTGTGCCATAGGCTTCGTTTGCTTTGGCCAGTTCCTCGTCCAGGTGCCAGAATGCCATGGTGGGGTCGCCGGTGTAGTCCTTGTAGGCTGCCACCGGATAACGCGCAGGGGTGATCAGCGTGTTGTCCGTCAGCCAGCCCGAGTCCAAAGGAATGTCTTTCAGTTTCGGATACTCACCCGCGAGAGTGGCGGCCTTGGGGATGCGGCGTTCTGCTGCGGTCTCGATGAACATTGAGACGTATCGCGCCAGTTCGTCGTCCCAATTGAAATGGCCGGCGCCGGGCTGCACGAGCACGCTCATTAGCGCTCTGTCCCAGCGTGCGCGCATGGCCAGGATGTCGCCTCTACACCAGCGCCAGTGGTGTTCGGCGGATTGCTTCGGATTCCAGGTCTCGTACTGGCCGGTGATGACGAGCACCGGTACGCCCTTGAGCTGCGCTTTCTGATCGTGCTTCGGCGGGCCTATGGGCGCGGCATGGAGACCGATGACCCCGAAGCAGCGCTCAGGCTTCCAGTAGCCCATGCGCCAGGCGGGAATCGCGCCGCCGCTGTGACCGATGGTGAGAAAGGGGGCCAAGGCAAGTTCTGCATAGCCCGATGCCTCGGCCAGCCTGCTGACGATGTCGTTGTAGGCCGCTTCGCCTTTCCCATCGGGGCC
>JASLXP010000773.1 GCA_030740295.1 Planctomycetota bacterium | reverse complement strand
CTCCACGTCCACTGTGAAGACTGGCCCGGCATCCCTACACGCGTCTACATGGATTTCTTTATCAGCGAGAGATACCACAGGACGCCAGTGACGGTGGGTGCATACAAGAGGCACATCTACGATCAGATCGCGGGCGGTCGTTACAACCTGTATGCGATCCAGATCAGCGAGCACGTTCGATACGACACACATCCTGAATTGGCGACGCGCAACAGTTTTACCAAGGCCGAGATGAAAGAGATCATCGACTTTGCCAGGAAACATTACGTGGACATCGCGCCGGGGTGGAACACGCCGGGACATTGCGGCTGGCTGGTGGGTGCGCACCCGGAGCTCCGGGAAGATAGCGACAGGAAGACCCTGTGCACCAGCAATCCCGCGGGCATGGGCATCCTGAAAGATGTAGCAGGCGAATTGCTCGAACTGTATCAGCCGAAGTATTTTTTCATGACCGGCGATGAAGTGAGCCACGGTTGGAACCGGGTCGCCAAACGGACGTGTAAGCTCTGTGCCGGGAAGCCAAGAAACCAACTCCTGCTGGAGCACTGGAGTGAACTGGCAAGATTCTTCGAGCAGCGCCAGGTGAAGCCGGTCATTTTTGACGACATGCTGTCGGTGAAGTGGAATGGCGGCCCGCCCTACAATTGCGCCGCGATCCTGCCCAAGCTTCCCCGCAATCTGATCATCGCCACCTGGGGAGCATTCCCTCTATCAGTGCCTCCGGAGAATCTGAGAAAGCTCGGCTTTACCCCCTGGTGGATCAGTACCTCTTTCAGCACCGGAAAGATGGACAAGTTCCCTGCCATGTGGAAGGGATACGATGCGTGCGGAATCGCTGAGACCACCACGTGGGTCTGGTCAAACTTCACTCATTTCAGCCACAAGCGGCAATGCAACTATTCGACGCCGTCACTGCATGCGAATGCCGCGTGCTGCTGGAAGCCTGGAACGGCACCCACTGGCCATGCACCCATGATTCACTCTCTGGGAATCCATTGGTCGAACGTGATGCAGGTTCCGGATTGGGAGGCACGGGCCCTGTCCTATAAACCGATTTCCATAGCGTCTGCGTGCAATGAATCGACCAGCGACGCTCAGCCCGGCGACGGAAAAGGCTGGATGGACCTTGGTCCGGAGCACGACCTGAGCTCTTTGCCGAACGGAACAATGTCCGTCGGTGGGATGCCCTTCAATCGCCCGACTACGGAGAAGGACTGCATTCTTCTCAAGCAGGATCAGGTCTCACAACCCGTCAAGGTCGGCATGAAAGTTCTCGGTTTCGCGTTCGCACACACCGCCGCTGCAACTGAAACGCAGGCCAAGGCCCTACATCAACGTTTCTTCCGAAAGAACACTGATCCGTTGGCCATGCCGGTGGCTTACTACCAGGTCCGCTACGCGGACAGCACGACTTACTCGTTCCCCGTGCGCCTGGGCTATGACGTGCATCTCTGGAACTGCGCACCCCTGGCGCGGGTCATGCCCGGCCCCAGCACCTACTGGATGGGCCTGACCGCGGCACAGCGAAGGATCGACCCAAATGTTCCCGATGCCTGTGTCTGGGTGATGGAATGGAAGAACCCATTCCCTGCTAAAACAGTGCAGGACGTGACCTTCGTTTCCGCGGGCACAGAAGCCGATGTAGCATGCTTGGGAATGACAGCCGTGGAATGAGCATCCCTGGCTGAGGCTTTCAAAATGACTCGCGTGGAACCAAATCCCCCTGGTTCCTCTGCGGGAAGACAACTGTTATGCGGGAAATAGACTTCCCGATACCAACTTCCCATCGAAGGCATTCTTGAATGAACCATGGTGATTCAGATCAGGTCACTCGAAAGCAATGGTTCAAATGCGCTTTGATTGCCGCGGCCATCTTCTCCCTCAATCACTGGTATTGGATGGATAGCGGAGCTTTCTTCCCCATCGCGGTTTGGGGCGCGCCCCTGTTCTGTCTCGTAGGAATCTCCGGTATAGTGTTCCCCAATCAGATCGAGACCCCGTGGCTTGTCATCGGCGCTGCGATCACGGGTCTCGCCCTGGGCATACTCGCGCATATCCGAATCTACGGCTTCTAATGTGATGTCAGATCGAAAGAGAATTCTTGTTACAGGCGGCGCTGGCTATATCGGTCGGCGGCTGCTGCCGGTCCTGATGAAAGAGGCTGACGTGGTCTCGTTGGACTTGAACCCGGCAGAAGGAGTCACCGAGTCAATCGTTGGCAGCGTAACTGATCGGAGGACCGTCGATGAGGCCATGGCTGGGGCAGACGCGGTTCTCCATATGGCTTACGGTCATCCGGACCATGACTTGGGGAAACAGGCCGATGTGAACATCAAAGGAACGACCAATGTCCTTGAGGCATGTGTGGAGTTGAAAGTGCCGCGAATCGTTTTTGCCTCCACTGTGATGACTGTATGGGCGAAGCCCGAATATCCGGATCGGCCTGCCTACCACAACTTCTCTCCCGTCAACTTCTACAGCTACAGCAAATGCTGCCAGGAACTGCTGATAGAGATGTACACCGGCCAGCATGATTTCCTGTCGGGGATTTGCCTTCGGATCGGCCAACCAGAGCGAACCCCGGACAGCCCTACCCGCTTTGGCCCTAATTTTGGCATGGTACGGGATGCGGAAGTGCTGGTGCCGTTCGATGACCTCTGCGAGGCCTTTCGACTGGCTATCCAGGATGCCGAGGATGTCAAGTTTGCCAGCCTCTTCCTTACCGGCGACTACGGCAATAATCACTATTTCGTTGATGAAACCAGGAAGACCCTGGGTCTCAGATTCCAGTGGAAGGTCGAACGCGACCCGGAAGCCGAAGGCGTTTATATCCTGAGGAAGGTCGGAAGCCCTGACGCGTGTCAGGACAAATCATGATCGGCTGTCAGACGAGATTCTCAGGATTCAGACCCTCCAGTTCCGGCAGCACGAACAGTCCATCTTTGCGGATGAGTTCGCCGTCAAAGTAAATCTCGCCTCCACCGTATTCGGGGCGCTGAATGTGGACCATGTCCCAATGCACCATGGAGCGATTTCCGTTGTCACACTCTTCATATGCCTGGCCCATGGCCATGTGGATGCTGCCGGCGATTTTTTCGTCAAAGAGCGTGTCCTTCATCGGGTCGAGAATGTGTGGATTGAATCCGAAGGAGAACTCGCCCACGTATCGTGCGCCTTCGTCACGATCCAGAACCGCGTTCAGTTTGTCCTCGTTTTCCGGCGATTCGGCTTTCACGATTTTGCCGTTCTCGAAGGTCAGCGTAATTTCCGAATAGCTCACACTCTCGTGGGTCGCACCCGCGTTGAAGATGATCGTGCCGTTGACTGAATCTCTGATGGGAGCGGTGAAAAGCTCGCCATCCGGAATGTTATGTGACCCGGAACATTTTCTGTTTGGAATTCCTCGGATTGAGAACCGCAGGTCTGTGCCCGGCGCCTTGATGTGGACTTCGTCGGCCTGGGCCATCTTCTCAGACAGAGGCCCCATGGCTTTGTCCATCTTTGCGTAATCGAGTGTGCAAACTTTGAAATAGAAATCCTCGAAGACTTCGACCGGCTGGTTGGCTTGCTGAGCCATCGAAGCATTTGGCCAGCGAAGCACACACCAGCGGGTGTTCTTGACCCGCTCCTCGAGATGGACCGGATTGACGACAAGATTTTGGTACGCCTTCATCCGGTCAGGGGGCACGTCAGACATCTCCGCAATGTTATCGCTGCTGCGGATGCCGAGGTAGCAGTCCATGTCTTTCATTCGCTGCAAAGCGTGAGTAGCCTGGTCGGCAATCTGATCGTCACTGGCGTCGAGCAGAAAGCGCCGTGAAGCCCCGTTTTCATAGATGTGGTGATGAACGATGATGCCCTTCCTCGTTGCGATCGTGATGACCTCTTTCAACAGCGGGAGCGGCGAGAATCCGAACATTTCGACGAGCAGTTTTTCGCCGGGCTGGGTGTTTGTTGAGTAATTGATGAGGAGATCGGCAAGTCTGGTAATTCGTGTGTCCATGATCGGGAATCTGTTGTTGCTTGTTGAATCATTGAGTATTCGATAAGGATGCGCCCTGTTCAGCGAAACCAGGGCGGCGGGACTGTATCAACTTTGCCGACTCATTTCCCTTGAGATCGTGATCCCCTTTCTAATCATCATTGCCACCATCGAAGCAGATGACTCTCTTCTGAGTCGCAGCCTCATTAAGAATGGCGGCTTTGAAGAGACGCGCGACATCGATCTCACTGGTGGGTACTTTCTGAAGCCTGTGAAAGATGGCGTCAAATTCTCCGGACGCTTCATCGGTGAGATACCGGCAAACTTCGATCAGATATCCGGAAAGACGAAACGCCTGGCGATTGTTGAGGGTGAAGCTGGCAGGGAAGTGCATTCCGGTAAGCGTGCATTCAGGGTGGATGGCGGATTCTTTCTGCGAGACCAGTTCGATGCCAGGACGGGCGAGACTTTGTACATCCGGTTCTTCGTCAGGGGTAAAGGCAACGCACGATTCATACTGTTCCTCATGAACAGCGCTAATCAGTACTTCAGCCAGGGCGTGCCAAACACCGTGAAGGTGAACTCGCCCGGCAGGTGGGTAAAAGTCGTCCACAAGATCAAGATCACGGCTCCTGATTGTCATCGCTCGAAAGTCCGGTATGAGGGCACTGGCGATCTGACCATTGATGACCTGGTCGTCCTCAAATGGGATGAGGGTTTAAAGGTTGACGCTCGTGGAGCGGTGAACGAGAGTTCTCTGCAGTGACGGCTCCAGCCAAAACTTAGAAAGCATTTCAGAACTTCGGTAAGAGCACTTCCTGACTGATGACACTCCGCTGTACCAGATTCTTCTTCCTGATTGCTACGATTGCGATTTCATCTGGCTGGTCTGCTCCTCGTTACATCGATCCGAACCAGCCGTACGACCGCCTACCCGGTACGCTTGAGACGTTTCATTTCAAGTGGGCCAATCCACTGGCCGGGCCGCGGCTCAATGTACTCTTCATCATCCCCTACAGGGACTCCCGCGAGGTTGTCGAAGCAGCGCAGCGATTGGAACTGCACTATACGGTCATCATGAATGCGGGGTTCGGTGTTTGGGCAGAAGGCTATGCCGAAGGCCCAACCGCGACACCCATCCAGGGAGTGAAGGCGAAGCTGGTCTTGCAGGATATCGCGCGGCGCAGGCTGAGCCTTGGTCACACGTACGATGCCATCGTTATCGCGAAGATTTCGTGGTTGGTGATTCCCGGCGAGGTGAAGAGCCTGATCCTGAAACACGTCGAGCGCGGGGCTGGGCTCGTATACATCTCGCCGAACCGATTAAAGAAGGCGGTTCATTCAAACCAGGTTGCCAGCGGAAAGGATGCGCAATTCAGCAGCCTCTTCGAAACGAACTCGATCCCCAATGCCGCGGATTCCATCCTTAATGCCCTGCCTCTCGACGTGTTGCCGCTGCATGTACTGAAGGAGCACGGCGCATACAAAGATCTAGCAGGTGTCCCACGTCATCAGTTTGCGCAGGCTGCCGTGAACATCTGTGCCAAGCCTCACGGCAAGGGAAGGCTCCTCGCCCTCGATTACTTCGATGAAACCGTCGCACGCCGCAACAGTAATTCCCTGTCACCCTACCGCCTGCATCCCAGCGGCGATCACGACAAGGTGATGTACGACTACGATTTTGCGCTGCTTTCACGGGCCATCCTCTGGGCTGCAAAGAGAGAGGCGGATGTCCAGCTATCGATATCAATAGAGGCGCCCGGCACCGACTTGAAGCCGCCTCCTTCTGACAAGGAACACAAAAGACTGTCCTGGAAATCGGAACAGCCACAATTAGTGATAGACCGGCAGCACCTCAAAGAATCCAAAGCCGTGGCAACACTGAAATTCTTTGATTTCGACAAACGGGCACCGGCGCCATTTAAACTTCATCTGACTATCCGAGACCGTTCCGGCGAGATTCTCGAGGACAGTGTTCAGTCGCTTCAGATTGCGCCGGGTAAACCGGGTACGAAAGAGATCTCGATTCCGGTCCTCCGTCGAGGCATATACTTCGCCGATGCTCGCGCCACCAACTCCGCCGGCGAAGTGATGGAGTTCGTCTCACGCAGCTTTCAGGTGGAGTCCAGCCAGAGGGTGGTTTCAGTCACAGCCGATAAGGACCGATACCCCGAAGGAGAGAACATCACAGGCAGATTAGAGCTCTCCGAGCCATTGAAGGCTGACCAATCTGTCAGCGTCTTTGCCGTGGACACATGGGGACGGATTGCCAACATCGGAATCTCGAAACTTGCCGATAATCGCCAGCAGGCCACTTACAGCCTGCCTGTCAAGAATGCCCTCACAGAGCTGTGGGATATCCGGTGCGAGATTCGTGACGCAGATGGGATCGTGGATGCAAGTGAGCTTCCCATGCCCATCCCGAATTGGACCTTTGATGATTACATGTTCATGCTCATCTTTGCTCCGACGCCGGGGAATGGGGACTGGAAAGGCGAACTCCACGCGCAGAGGCTTCGAGAGTTCGGCATTAACTCTGCGTACACCTACCTCATCTACAGCCGGCATCAACAGTTCTTTCACAACGCTCGCCATCATCTGCGCAGCGTCGTCTATGGTGAGCATCTTGGAGAGATACTCCATCCGAGCGATCACAATCTGGACTCGCGCAAAGAGCAGACGCAGATGGACTGGGCCGAAGTTGGCCGCATGGCGCGCGCCATTGCTGAGACCGGCGAGAGACTCGACCCGAAGAAGTTTCCCCATAAACGTCACTTCATGAATGCCGACTGGCTCTATCATCGCGCGCAGCAATACAAACTCGCATCACGATTCGGCACTCCTTTCTACACATTGACCGGTGAGAATTACCTTTCCGGTGAGTTCAACGGAATGGAGAACTCAGGATTCGGGCCGACGACGACCAGGCGTTTCCAAAAGTGGTGTCGTGAGCAGTTCAGAAACGACCTCGTCGCGCTCAATCGGGAGTGGAACTCCGAGTTCAAAACGTGGGACGAAATCCGCGGCATCCTGCTCCGGGATGCGGACAAACTCGACCAGCTTCCTCGCTGGGTCGACTTCCGTTATTTCATGCGGTCTAGGGTCTGGAGCCAGTTCTTTATCGATTACACCGACATGATTCGGCGATACGTTCCCCAGGCTACCACGGGGCGGGTGGGGCACGACCACCATGATTTCACCCGTTATCGGAAACACATGACCAGCTCGAAGCTCTACGTCGGGCAAAAGCAGAACAGCGAATGGCACGACGCCATCATCGCCGAGCTTCCGCAATCGATGGCCGGCGATAAGAACTTCCTGATGGCGCCTCAGTCGATGATTCGATGGACGTTTGACTTGGAGAAACAGATTCATCGCAAGCGATGGCCCTGGCTGGTGCTCTTCATGGGGCTGAATGGTTTCGACTGGGAGCGAGGCATCACCGCCGACACGCTCGGGGGAGAACATTGCTTTACGCCAGATTATTCCGAACCGCTGCCCTACTTTCTCGACCTGTCGAATGAAGTGCGATTCATCCAGCGAGGGATTGGCAAGCTGGCCATCGAATCCAAACCGCATCGCAACCAGGTGGCCATGCTCTGGTCCCCATACAACCACTACATCTCCCGCCTTAATCCATTCCAGCCGAACGGCTTTTCCGGCACATGGATGTACAACATCAGCATCATCGGTGGCGCGCCAAGCGATTGCCTTGCGCTGATGAATTCAATCCGCATTCGGCCGACCATCGTTGCGCCTGAAGACCTTTTGAATGACGGTCTGAAAGAGCGCGGGTTCAAGGCCCTCCTCCTTCCCTACAACAAGGGGATGTCTGCAGCAGAGGCTGAAGCGATCCGGAAGTTCGTCGTTGAAGGCGGCCTTGTCATCGCAGACAACGAGCCCGGCACATTCACCGAACACGGACGCAAACTTGAGAAGCCTCGCCTGCCCGATCTGTTTCCGACATTCAGCGAGATCAAAGTTACCCATCACGGCAAAGGCCACGCAGCCTACCTGCCCAACATTCTGAATGGCTATATCGCCAGATTGGAGAACTGCGATTACACCGGATCTGATGCGGTCGAAGCCCTGGTGAAGGATTACGCGGGCCAGGGCGCTCCTGTCGAGTTGCTCTGGCCGAATGGCCTGCCCCGTCGCGATACTTTTATGCGAGTGTTTGACAACGGCAGCACGAAGCTTGTCGGCCTTCTCCGCATCGTCACCAGCGAAGGAAAAGAGAAGGACGAAACGACGATGGTTTTGCCCCAGAAATATCACGTCTGGGATATCCGGGGCCGGACATATCTTGGGTTTGCCGATCGGCTGGACATACAGTTGGATTTACAGCCGCGATTTTTCGCACTCTTGCCGGCGAATATCAAAGGAATGAGCATGCAGTCTTCAGGAGCAAGGGTGCCCGGTCAGGCACTGAAGCTGCAGGTTGGGATTGACTTCGGGGATGTGATGAATCTCATTTCAGGCAGCATTCGTCACGGTATCCACCTGGAAGTCTTCTCACCGGATGGACAGGAACTCGAATGGTTCCGCGGCAACCGTCTGTTCAGCGGCGGTCAGCTCGAGGTGATGCTGCCCATCAGTTTCAGCGCAAAGCCCGGACGTTACCGAATCATCGCGGAACACGTCATTACAGGAATGAAAGCCGAAACAACATTTGATGTGGAGGCAAAGTGATGAAAGCGACGTACCCGCCAGTAGCCACAGGCTGCTGCCAGCCTGTGAGCTCAAATAAACTGAACTCGCGTGGTATCCTCTGGCCACAGGATGGCTTCCTCCCCTCCGGGTCAGGCATC
>JASLXP010000772.1 GCA_030740295.1 Planctomycetota bacterium | reverse complement strand
ATCGGCCAGGAGTTGATATACAACTACGTTCAGGTTCAGCCCTATTTCGAATCTGAAGAGCAATTGTGAGGAATCGAGCGATGAAACAAATAGGTATAGCCTGGGCACTGGCTGTTCTTCTCAGCAGTGCGGTCGGTGCAGAAGTCGAGGGGCTGGTGGGCTACTGGCCTTTTGACGAGGCTGGAGGCGAGGTCGCCGGAGATGCGAGCGGCAACGAGAACGACGGCACGATTCACGGCGCGGCATTCGTCAAGAGTCCCAAAGGCCATGCACTTGGTTTCGACGGCGTGGATGACTTCGTGGAATGTGAGGCAAGCAAAAGCCTGCAACAACTCGAGCTCGCCGGAACGATCGAGCTATGGTTCAAGCCGGAAGAATTGCAGGGCGGACTGGTCAACTGGAGCACCGGCTCGGGTTGGCCGGACCAACGACTTGTGATGGCGTTCAGAACCCGTGAAGGCGAGGCTGCGGAATTCATTTCTCGCGCTTCGGATGGTTCGGGTCAGGGGAAGCGCTTTCGTGGGAAAGATCTCACGGTGCCCGAAAAGGGCTCCTGGAACCATGTGGCGCTGACCTTCGACGGCGGCACGATTACTTACCACCTGGATGGCCGGATGCTTCGAGCCCACTCTCAACAATACGCTCGGGCTGTCCTGGAGGGCATCCCGCTGTGGATCGGCAGGTGTCAGGGACTGGGGAAAGGCTTTTTCAAGGGAACAATGGATGAGGTTCGGCTTTACAGCAGGGTCCTCTCAGACGAGGAAATTCTCGCCCATTACAAAGAAGGTGCTGTTGTATTCGGAAAAGACACGTCACCATTCGAGAGGCCGGAGATCAGAATAGAAGTCTTGCCCGAGCCGGGATGGATCGCGGTCGAGGCCGATTATGGTCTCATGCGGCCCTTGCCGGAAGGCGCTTCGGTCGAGGCGCAGATACTGGACGCCCAGGGGGCTAAGACGCTTTTGAGAAAGGTCGAGGCAATACATCTGCCGAGGACGGTAACCAACGTCATACTGGATGCCAGGGCCTTGCAACCCGGCAATTACCTCATTCGTGCAGGCATCGTTGGAGCCGATAGGCGTTTGGCTGGGGAAACGGTGCAAACGCCGGTCTCATGGCCTGGGCAATCCGAGGCGTTCAAAGGCGTCAGAATACTCAACAACCTGGTCTGGGAGCTTCTGAACGTTCAACCGGGCCTGGTCGAAGGCGAGAAGGTCTACACGTTCACAAGTCCAAAGAGCCGATGGCTCCACGTTGCGACGGCGGTTGATGCCGAGAACGGCGTGCGCCTGTCGGTCGAGCCTGGAAGTAAGGCGCGTAACATGATCGTCTTTGAAGCGGGGGAGAAGGGCTCGAAGGAGGCAATGTGCTTCTTGCCGGCGGGTGCGAGCAAGCTTATCCTGCAGGCTGACGGCCCATGCGATATTCAGAGTATCGTGGCCCGCTCAATACCGGAGCTCTGGTACCACGAATTCGGCGGCGGACCCAGCCCCGGGGAATTCCACTCCGACCCCGGCGAGTTCATGGAGAAACACGTCATTGCCAATGTCAACACGTTTGCCTTGTCGGGTGGCCTGTTGGCCGCCCGTCCGCCCATACTTCAGAAAAACCTGCTGACACCCCGCAGGTGGCTTACCAATTTTGTGATGAAGGGCTTGGACTACTTTGGTGAGGCGTATGCGCTGTCCTCGTCACAGGAAGTGTACGATTATGTCTCCGGTCTCCGTGGACTTAATGACCCCGAGATTGATGGTGTCATTGGCGACGAGTTACTTGGCGGAAGTGATCCGGGCTTCCCATGGTACACGGATGCGATCAGGATGCTCGAGGCCAGTCCTAAGTTTAAGGACAAGCTGTTCTACGCTTATTGTACGAATATTTATGGCGGCGACCAGGGTAGAAAGTTAGTTAAGACCATTATTGATGCAGGCGGTACGCTCGTTTGGGAACGATATCTGAAGACGATGTCGAGCGAGAGCGCGGCGCGGGAACACATGCGGGAACACCTGGTCCTGAACGCGCGTCAATATCGTGAACTCTGCCCGGGCTCTATTGAACATATAACGGTTCTCGTCGGGTACTATACGTTGCCTGGCGGACATCTCGAAAACTCCACCCCATCGATCAATTTCAAGACTCACCTCGACATGCAATTCAACATCGTGGCAAATGACCCGGTTTTCTGGGGCGCCTATGGATTGGGGGGATACCACAGTTCATATAGCAACGAAGAAACCATCCGGTGGATGGTCAGGCTTTTCCGCCATTACGGCATAGAGGGCAGCGCCGAACCTGCGACCGATGAACCGTATATTCTGCCGCATATCGAAAATCCGGATTTCATCCATGGCACAGACGGTTGGACGCTCGACCCGGTCGAGGCGGGCAGTATCCGCCCCATCTTCAAGCGCGGCTGGGGCTTTCTTCAATCACGGGTCGGCAGGACCGAGGGGGATACTGCCCTGCTCACTGTGCGAAGTGCCAGGCGGCCCAATCGCTTCTCTCAGGAAATCAAGGACCTTGAACCCGGCCGGCTCTACTCATTCTACATGTTCAGCGGCGACGGCAGGGATATGTCAAAAAGGGAGCAGCATGCAGTACGCATTCACATTGAGAACGCGACCGTGATTCCAGAGAAAGGCTACACGTTCGTGCATCCCAATCGGGAGAGTTTTCCGCCCTACGACAAGGC
>JASLXP010000771.1 GCA_030740295.1 Planctomycetota bacterium | reverse complement strand
GAGGTGGAAAAAATCAAGGTTCTGGCCGAACGGGGCAGGATGCTCGTTCTCGGCGTCCTTGCCAACCTGGTCGATCACTACAGGGAGAACCGCTCTGGCGCACCCAGGAGGGCAGATCCAGCTCAGCAACCTGCAGAGGCTCAGACCAAATCAAGTCCTGCCGTTTCGAAAGAAAAAGACGATGGAAACGAAGCCGAGACTGAAGAAAAGCCTGAGAAAGCGGAAGGCGAGCAACCAGACAAGCCGGAGCCGGAGAAAACGGAAGGTGAAGGGGCCGAAAAGGAAGGCGATTGAATGTGCCGGTGGAATAAGTCGCACGGAATACTTCTGCTGAATCTAGGCCCATGAAAAAGCTGGTCGCAGTCGCTGAGGACACTGTTGAAGTGGTCGAAGTTCCCATGCCTGAGATGCAGGAGGACGAGGTCCTGATCCGTACCGTTCGTTCACTCATCAGCCCCGGCTCAGAGCTCAAACGAGTTCGTCGCTCAGCAGCCGGGAGTAATCGCTGGCCTAATCACGATCTGGGCTATGCGGCGGCAGGGGTTGTCGAAGAGGCCGGTGCGCAAGTCTCCGACTTCAAGCCGGGAGATCGCGTGGTCACCATGATGAATCATCAGGAGTACGTGACGTCCAAGGCTTCCTTGATCGACAGTTTTCCTGCGTTGCCGTTGCCGGAAAGCATTGACTGGGATCTTGCGCCGTTCTGCATCTGGGGCCGCTCCTGTATCAATTGGTGCCAACGGGCAAACGTCCAGCTTGATGAAAATGTCGCCATCGTTGGCTGCGGATTGGTCGGGCTGCTCATGACCATGTTCACTCGATTGCAGAATCCGAAATCGCTCATTGCTGTTGACCTGGTTCCGGAACGTCGCGATCTGGCTTTGCGCTGCGGTGCCGATCATGTTGTCGGCGGCGAGGAGGCACCTGTAGAGGAGGCACTGAAACTTACAGCCGGCGGAGCTGATGTCACACTGCACTGTGTCGGCGGAGCCGCGGTCAAGTCTTTCGAAACGTCGCAGCGGATAACACGAAGCGGGGGCAGGGCGATTCTAATCGGGCATCACATGGAGGCATTGACTGTTCTGCCCGGCCAATTCACTGGCAAGGATCTGCTGGGTGCGAATGTTGGTTACGATTACAGCCCGACTCTGTTTCTGGACGGCATTCGCCTTATCGAACAGGGCAAACTTCCGATGAAGGAAACCATCACGCACAGCGTGCCATATACGGATGGGCCGGCTATCTATGACATGCTGATCAAAAATCCCGGCCCTTCGGCCGGGATCCTGTTCAAGTGGGACTAACTGGTCTTTCTTCGCGTTCCACAATCTCCCGGATCTTGAAGCCCTTCGTCCTCTGGGTTTCTACGAAGCGACTGATGTTGGCACACACAAGGTGGGACAGAAACCACGCGATGCACGCGGGCACCAGGCCCACCGCCCACCATACCCCCTGTCCCCCGATAGCAAGCCCGGTAACCGACAGCGCGCTCATGATGCTGAGAGTGCGGACCGCGCTGTAAAAGGTACGCCTTCGATCGGGATTGGTGGCAGTGACAGCGCGCAGAGCCAGGAGGTCTTTCAGCACGATGAATATCCGCTTGAGACCGTAATGGGTTGCCCCGGCAAACCGCTCCCGATCGTTAACCCGTATCTCCGCAACTTCATCGGCTTTGACGCCAAAGATGGAAGGCATGAACCGGTTGAAACCCCTCGGCAGATACGTCCCCTTGACGACGTCAGCCCGATACGATTTGAGTCCGCAGCCGTTGTCGTGGATGGGCACTCTGGTCACCACTCCAATCAGCCAGTTCGCTATCTTTGAAGGCAGCACGCGATCCCAGTACCGTTCCTGTCTGTCTTTCCGCCAACCGGTAACCGCTTTGTAGCCCTCACGAAGCTTCGCGAGCGATTCAGGAAAATCTGCCGGGTCGTTCTGCAGGTCCCCATCCATGGTGAGAATGACTTCCCCGCGAGCAACTTCGAATCCTGCACAGAAGGCGGATGCCTGGCCCCAGTTTCCATCGAGCTCGACCGCGCGCACTCGTGGATCTTTTTCGACCAGGGCCCGCAGCAGCTCTCCCGTTCGGTCGCTGCTGCCATCGTTTACGAGGATGATCTCTACGCTGCCATCGAGCTCAGGGATAACCGCGTCCACCTCCTCCCACAGCCTCTCCACGTTGCCCTCCTCGTTATGCATGGGCACCACGATGGAGATGTCCGGGGCGTCCCCGTTGTTCGTTTCGTCCGCGCACATTTCGATAGTTTGGGTATTAAGGGCAGGGAATGGTAAGCCGTGTATTTTCCTCCGAGCATGCGGGTTTCGCATCTCAGTTCATTCGTCTTCACCGATCAGGCCGTGGAACCTGCCCATCCAGTAAGGCAGCAGATAATCAGAGGGCGCGCTCTGCCGGTAGCCGTGGCCACCGCCCGGCCACTTCAGACGATAAGGATCGTCACGCCAGGCCCACCCCGTTTGGGGTCGCAGATTGATCGGGAGCGGATAGATCGCCCTCTTTGCGCCCTTGCGATTCTTGAAATACGAAACCTTGATGTCCTCGCGCCCGAGATTGTTGATGCCATAGTGACGCTTGGTGGCAGGGAAGTTCCTCAGTTGGAGCAAGGCATCTTCCTTGCCCTGCGAGTCCTCTCCGCCCGTTCCGAGATAGATGAAGTTATAGAGTGCGTTGCCTTCGTGGCGCACGTATTTCCAGGTTCGATTGATGCTCCTCTTGTAGTAACGCAGGACTTTCGGGTCTTTCTCCTGCATCAGAAGAGGGTAGCTGGCGATCATGCCCATATTGTCGTTGTTGTGATTGGTCTGGCCGAAAATCTTGAACTTCACCAGCCACGTCGCCTTGTGCCAGTTCTTCTTTTTCAGACGCTCGTATTCCAGCCGATACTTTTCCTCGCCGCTCGCCTTCCACGCGGTATGAATCGCGCACAGCGAAATGAACGCGTGCACGCCAATCGGAACGGGTCCGATGTACCCGCGCACGTTGGAATACTTCGTCGGCTCGCCGTCAGCATCAATGATGATGTAGTCATTCTTCATCAAAAAGTCGGCAATGGCGGTGATGTCCTTGCGCACCTGTGCCCGCACATCGGGATCATCCACCAGCATAGTGGCGACCCCATACCCGAACACAATGCCCGAATACTGATCCTTGCTGACTTCATGCCGCCACATGAAATTGGAATACTCACCGGCGCCCTCACTCAGTTGCCCCGGTGCCTCTTCCCAGAACCCTTTGTCGTCCTTAGGCATGACATGACGTGCCAGCAGCCCTGGTACACCATGTACCGCCTGCAGAAGATGGCATCCCTTCACGCTCTTCCGCACCGCCTCCAACGCCTCAGGACTCTTCGTGACAGCGTAGCGAAAACACTCCGCGGCAAGATGACAGCCATTCCAAATGGGAGAGTCGGATAAGTTGTTATACGAGAATCCGATGGACTCATGTTTCCGCATATCGCGCCGATAGACCATCAGCCCGGTGGGCGCGATGTGATACTTTTCGAGGATCTCCCGAAACAGTGCAGCTTTCTGTTTCAGGGTCATGTTCTTCGGCGGCGCATATTCCGGACGGCCTTTGTAGGGCAGGCGGAGATAGCTTTTGCTCGTGTTGGGCGCGCAGCCGAGGAGAGGGATTAAGAGGAAAGGGGTGAGGTATGTGGGATGGAGTTTCATGTTGGACTATCGTAGCAGCACGCTTCGAGCTTGCTGAATAACAGGCTTGCTGAAAGAGAATCATTTCAGCAATCTGGCAACAGCAGCAGCTTGTCCTTACGTTTGTGGCGAGACCGGAATATCGGTCAGTGCTTTGGCCATTCAGAGGCCTATACTGAACCCCGAAAGGCCCCAGGCAAGCTGTTCATCGAACAGACGTTTGGCGTGGGCCTGCCCCTGCTGCAACTTGAGAAAGTCGAACAGAATGAAAGCTGCTGACCCCGAATCCGGGCTGCTGACCGACCTGTTCAATCCCAGGACACAGATTTGGACTGAACATTTTCAGTTACAGCAATTTCTTATTGAACCTCTCTCTTCCTGTGGTGCTGCCACCACAGCAGCGCTTGAATTGAATCATCCTCGACGGGTGCAAATTCGGCGGGCGGAATCTCTTTTCGGGCTATTCCCACCTTAAGCGATTCGCTAACATTGGACGGTCGGAAGAACTGATCTGCCCAATGTTGAGATCGAGGAATACAGATGACACCAACAATCACGGACAAACACAGAGAGCAATACCACCATGATGGATATTTCATCCTGAAGGGTATCGTGCCGGAGAATCAGCGTCAGGCCCTCATTCAAGCAGTCAAAGATCTCATGGAAGCGTCCATCGAAAACGGCCGCCCTGAACTGCGATGGATCAGCAAGGCAGATCGGATACCAGGCCGCATTGGCGGAATTCTCGAGCCCACTCGCATTCGGCCAGGTTTCGCGAATTCCCTGGCAGACGGGCCCTATTTTTCTGTCGCAGAGCAGATACTCAACTCCCCTGTCCGCTACTGTGTTTGTGGAATGCTCGCCGGCGGCGGAGGTGAAGCATATATCCAGAACTGGCACAGAGACACTTCCCCTACTGAAGGTGATCAGGAGCTCGCTGTGCTGCAAAGAAACTATCGTCTTTACACCCAGATCAACGCGCCTCTCTACCCCGACAGATACCTGCAAATCGTGCCAGGAAGCCACCTGCGGAAGAGCACGGAGGATGAACTCGATGTGCTTCACAACAATCCGAAGGGCGACATGCCTGGCCAACTGACTGTAGAAACTGAACCGGGAGACATCGTCTTCTACTACAACAATATGCACCACAGAGGCTATAACCCCAAAGGTGAGCTGCGGTGGACGATGCACCACGGATTCATGGTCGCCGACGCTCCAGTCTATGATGTGGAAGAAGGGCAGGAGAGCTGGATGGGACAGGAAGGCTACATCGATTCTCTCCCCGCGGGCCTGAAGGTTTACATGCAACGATATCTCGATTCATGCAGGGATGGCCCCGCCCCGAAAATCAGGGAAATCCAGGAGTGAAGATATGAGACTCGAGCAGACGAAAGTCGAAAGGAATTGATGATAAAAGAGATTCTTGCTGCCGTTGCCCTCCTTTGCCTGGCCAGTTCCTGTACTTCGACGTCCCGACAGGTGGATAAAAAGAAGAGCTTTCCCGTGGTGGATGGTTCGAGGCAGGCCGTCATTGTTGGGGTGGACATCATTCCCCGTCTCAAACAACTGGGCTACTACCGTGGGCCGCCTCATTTCCTGCAACACTACATTCAAAAGAGCACTGGCCGAAAGCTGAACGTGGTCCGTGAGAAGGACTACAAGCCTTTAGAGATGCCGTATCCAATCTTTGTAGGCAATTCGGCGAGGGGACGTGAGCTCTTTGGCGAAAAGCTGAAGGCAATGGATGCCGACAGTTACATCGTCCATGTCACCCCTGATTACGCAGTTCTCATTGGAGCATCGAAGCATTCGAGTGCATGGGCACAATTTGATTTTGCCCGCACTTATTTTGGCATCGATACATATTTACCCAGCAAGCTTGGAACAGTCGTCCCCAGACATGAGTCGGTTCTTGTACCCATAGAAACGCGCATTGAGATTCCAGCATTCAGGTCTCGAGCTTTCAGCGCGCTGAACACCAACAACGGATTGAGATCGCAGCCGGATATTCCATGGCGCATGTATCGCCGTTACGCGTTTTCTCACAATATCCACAGGTTCATTGCGGTGAAGGAATACGGCAAGACGCATCCGGAGTATTTCCCCGAACGGGGAGGAAAACGATTGATCGTTTCCAGTTCCTCCTCGCCAGGGCCCTGTATCGGTAATCCCGACGTTGTGAAGATCATCTCTGAGAAGGTCGGCAAGTTTTTCGATGAGAATCCGGACAGGCTGACCGTAAGCCTGGGGATGACCGATGGGGGCTGGTGCGAGTGTGCCCTCTGCAAGGCAAACGACGGCCCCTCGCTGGAGATCAGCGGCGACAGCTCTCCCAAGAGTCAACGTTATTACACGTTCCTTAACCAGGTCGCCCGTGACCTGCAGAGATCTCATCCCGGCAAGTCCATCGGCGTACTGGGCTATGCGGGAG
>JASLXP010000770.1 GCA_030740295.1 Planctomycetota bacterium | reverse complement strand
TATAAGGAGGCCATTCATTGGGGCAAATGACCGGGGCGTTGCCCCTAAGGATGATCTGCCCGAAAACCCAGCCCGTTGGACTGGGCTAGGCAAACGGCCCGTGGCTTCGCCCCTGAAAACTGTCATTCAAATCCGTGAGATTGCCCTCGTCTCGGCCTACAGGACTACGTCTTCACCTTCGCAGGCTCAATGGCCAGGGAGGCCATCAGCGCGCACAGACCCATGAGGACTGCAAAGGCGATCAGCGGAATCTGGAAGGTACCAGACCAATCCTTCGCCGCGCCCATCACGAAGGGACCCACCGCGCTGCCCGCCACCGCTGCCCGCCAGGAACGCCCGCAGATGCTCCCGAGATGATCGCGGCCGAAGTAGCGTACCCAGATCACCGCATTCACGGTCGAGAGTATTCCCTGGCCGCCCCCGAAGAGGATTGCGTAACACATGATGTGAGTTTTCGATTCTGCAGACCACATGATCAGGCTTCCACATGTCATCGCGCCGAGTGCCAGACACATCAGAAAGTTCAGGGGGACTCTGTTTACCAGGATGCCTCCAACGAATAGAGAGAGCGCGCTGCTGAATGCGTAAATGGTGAACATCCAGTTCAGTACGTCTGCTTCGAATCCCTTGCTGTTAAGAAGTGGCGCGGCGCAGAAAATGATTGCCGTGGCCACCATTCCCCACACCCCGTTTAAAGAGACGAGGATCCAGTAAGAACGTTCTTTTCGGGCCTCGTTCATGGAAAAGCTATGCTCCTGTGATTCAGCAATCGCTTCGTTTGCGCAAGGCCGTTCGCCATCCTGAATGTCGCCGATGTCTTCTGGCCTGTTCTTGAATACCGTCGCGAGTATCGGCAGCATGATTACCCAGACGAGCATTCCGAGAGCCACGAAAGCTCTCCTCCAGCCGAGCTCAAGGATCAGATACTGGTTGAAGTAGGGAACGATCAGAAGACTGAGCGGAAAAGCCTGGTTCTTGATGCCGGTGGCCAATCCGAGTTTAAGGCGAAACCACATGGGAAGAATGTTGGCCGCGCACAAAGACAGCGAGGCCTGCCCAAGCATCCGCAGAAATAGAAACCCCAGAAAGAGCGTAAAAAGTCCTGACACCTGCGAAGCGAACTGGCAGGCGATGCCCAGCAGGACCACCACCACCGTCATCGTCCAGCGAATGCCGCGACGATCGATCAAGCCGCCGACGAATCAAAGTGGTACGCAGCCCAGAAGGGTGCCGCACATGTAGGCACCGGTGATCTGCGAATTGCTGAGACTCAGACCCGTTTCAAAAGACAGATAGAAATGGGTGAGGCCATACGATTGCCCGGGCCCCGTACAGATCTGCGCGATGAATGCCACGGGCAGCATGAGCCATCCGTAGAAGAAGCGTCTGTTTGATGATGCCTTGATGTCAGCGGACGCCGTCATGGCGCGAGGTCGGAAAAAGGAGAGTGCTGCCTCGAAGGAGAGCCGCGGTTTAACCTGTCTGCGAAATTTCGCCACCAGCGGCACGGGGTTGCAGGCACTCCGTGGCACATGATCCGTTGAAAAAACGTAGAGTTGTCTTATGTGCTAACTGCCGCGATTTACCCTTCGGAGATAGCTGTTGACCTTGGCGCGATCCCTTGGCTCCGTGCAGCCGCGCAGGGCCTTCTCAAGACTCTCTTTTGCCTCTTCCCGAGCCGTTGCAGATTTCGGGTTGCTGTTGAGGCAGGCCACACCGTAATAGTAGTGCACTTCCCAATGACCAGAACTGCGGCGTGCCTTGTCGAAAACCCGCTTGGCTTCCGCGTAGTTGCCCGCGTTCAAAAGGCTCGATCCGTAATTCTTCGCGTTGTCCCAGACGTTTGGGAATTTCTCATAGAGCTTGGCGTACAAGGCAGTGATCTTATCCGCCCGTCCCGCCTGCTGATAAAAGCCGATGAGCCGTTTTTGGTTTTCCTGGTTCGGGAAACGTTCGACCACCCGCTCGAGCATTTCCTCGAGCATCGTCCGGAATTTAGCGACGTCGTTGTAATCGCCATAGTCATAGTGATCGACGCGGTAGGCTTTCTGCACTTCCTGGTCGAGTCGCCGTGAATAATCACTGGTGTCGGCGCCTTCATTCACCGCGACGTATGCGCTTTCAAGTGATTCGATCGCCCTGTCGAAACGTCCGGCAAGAATGTGAAGGTGTGCCAGATCTGAAAGCGCAGAAGCATCGTTAGGCTCTCGTGAAAGATGGTCTTCGTAAAACTGCACCATCTCCTCCTTCAATTCGAAGCTTGTCCGGGTCAACTCGGTAGAGGAGACCATGATCTTTTCCTGGATGCTCAGGTGCTCGGTAAGAACAAGTCGCAAAACGTGTTCACCCATTTCCAGGTTCTTCAGAGTCTTCGGGGCTTTGCCCTGATATTCGCCATCGAGATAGATCTCCGCACCAGGGGGCTTGCTGGCTACCTCCAGATCACCGGTGGGCAGTGGTGGCAGTGCAGCGTTAATTGCGTGGGACTTCATTCCCAGATCCACCGTCTCTTTGAAAATCTCAAAACCGTGTTTCTGTACCTTCACCAGATGCATTCCACGTTCGAGCTCAATGCCCTCAACTGGCGTCTGCCCGGCATACTCACCATCTATAAACACCATCGCTGAGACGGGGTTTGAATGCACACTTACAGTGCTCTTGCCCGCCAGCCATGTAGAACCGATCGACCATGCAGCGAGGATGACGGATGCGGTTGCGGCTATTGGCATCAACCTGGTAACGAATTGGCTGCCCAGGATCGCTGGAATGATCTTGAGCGCTTTGAACGGCAGCGTCAGTGGCAGCAGCAACAACAGGAGCCCTCGCACCGGGGCAGGTTTGCCATCGAACAGGATCTCAAAATGTGAAGACCCGGCCTTGAATCGATCACCATGAGAAAGATGCCGCCTCGCGATGGAACGTCCGTTCAGATAAGTGCCGTTTAAACTGTTGAGATCAACCAGCAGGATGCCGTCACCATCGTGTTCGACCTTGCAGTGACAGCGGGAAGATTTTTCATCGAGGATGCTGATGCCGTTATCGAGGCTGCGGCCGATGGTCAGCGAGTCTCCCTGATTGACAGTGAAGACCTGGCCGGCTTCTCTTCCTGCGATGATTTTGATTTCAGCCTTCATGGTTGATCTAATTGAAAGATGACATCGTGATTATATGGCGAGTAATCCCCTCATCAAAGGATCAATGCATCATGGGGATCAAAGTCAGCCAAACTTGAATCTGGTCATATGCATTCTAGAATCATTTCGTTGCCGAAAGGACTGGTCTTACGATTGATGACACCCTGACGCTGCGGCACATCCTCCCCATTCGCCCCCCGACACTGATGACCGACGAAGAAAGAGAAGAGGTCGAGTTCGAAGTCGAATTCCTTGAAGGCGTGGTCAAGCGTTCGCCCGAATTCCAGGAGCCTCTGATGGCGCTTGGATACGCGTACACACAGCTCAAACAATACAGGAAGGGATTGGAAATTGATCGGCGACTCCTCGAGCTCCGTCCTTACGACAAGATCGTCTACTACAACCTTGCCTGCTCTCTTTCATTACTCCGGGATATCGATGCTTCTTTTGACGCTCTCGAAAAGGCGGTCGATCTGGGATATGCAAATTTCGACGACATGCTGCAGGATCCAGATTTGGAGAATGTGAGGAAGGACCCGCGTTTTCCGCAGATCATTCTAAGCCGGATTAAGCCATAGTGGCGCTGATGCTCCGCGGCGGATTTGATGTCTCGTCGCTGAGTGCGGAGACCACGGTGAAGCATCATTTCCGCAGCGCGATTTCTTCCACACCTTCAGGCGGCTGGCGTTTCAGAAGCTCCGACAGTTGAAAAGCCCGGTAAGGCTGATTGGCCGCGGGTTGCCGATCTTCGCCGGCAAGCGAAAACCAGAAGCGCGTCGATTTCGGTTCGAAAAGAACGTTGTGGAGGTTCTGCCGCTTCATGGCCACAGGACAGCTCATGAGTTTGAGTGCCGACTTTTCATCGAATACGCCGTGGCCGCTTTTTACCCATTTGACGAGTTTCTTGTAGCGGCGGTCGGCGGACATGATGACGCAGTCTTGAATGGGGCTGGGGAGCATTGGGTGGAATTCTCCCGGTTTCAAGACAGCGAATTTGTTTGCCGACGCTTCCATACCGACCGCATCATTGTTCTTTCCGTCGGCTACCACGTAGTAGTACTCACAGGTGCGGGGGCTGTCTTTGAAAATGGCGACAGCGTCATCCACTGATTTTGATTCTTCGAGAGCCCGGCGGACCAGTGCAGCCATCGGCACACCGTTCCAGAGACCAAGGCCGCGCCCTCCCATCTCACCGATTGAAATGTGCTCTGCGTTCATTCCAGTAACAGAGCCGACGAATCCTGCGAACGAGACATTCACGAAAGGAATCTTGCCGTCCGGTTCAGCCACGATGAGGACCCCATGCTTCTGAAGGCCCCAATCTGTTGCGTAATCCAGCACTCTGCCGTGATAGAGCGTTCCGTCTTTCGTGGCTGAGTTCATGATGGCAAAACCGCTGCAGTGGAACAGTTCCGGAATGAAGTTCATTCGGAACGCGAGTTCTTCACTGATTCCGGCACCGTCAGCCAGGCCCTGAATCTCTTCCGTATAGGCTGAGGGCAGGTACTTTTTCTGGATCTCAACAATCAGTGAAATGACATTGGTCGGGGTGAACTCGTATCCAAATTGTGACAGCCTGATCTTCTTTGAGAGTTCGTGCAGGTTTTTGAAAGAGGCCTTGACGTCTTCTTCCAAGAGTGCGCCATGCTGAAAGCCCATTTCATAGGGTGTCCCTTTCAAATGCAGGACAGTGCAACCATTCACGGTTTCAACAAAGCCTTTGCCGCAGCGTCTGCCTTCACTCTGTGCGGGGACCTGGCTCGCGGCAAAGATGGCGAGGACCAGAATGGCCGCTCTGAAAGCTGTCGATGGATTCTTCATAGGACCATTCGTGGTTGGTTGGGGAATTCGGGATTCAAGAGGATTCAGGATTCAGGATTCAAGATCCAGAAATCAGGATTCAAGGGGATCAAGATTCAGAACTGAAACTGAATCCCTCTGAATCCTGAATCGTGAATCCCTCTGAATCCCTTTGAATCCTGAATCCCAAACACTCACCCCATTTTACCCCATACCCGGACACTAAAGTAAAAAGGCCGCTCGGGTGTTGCGCCCGGGCGGCCTTCGTTTCGCTCTCCGTTATCGAACTACAGTTTTGCCCGAATCAACTCTTTAGCTTCCTCCGGTTCTGGAAAGCGGTCTTCCTTGAGCTTACTGAAGAGGAGGTCATCGTCTGCTTTGATTTCAAAGCATCCTCCTCCACCGGGAATCAGCGTGAGCGATTCAAAGCCCTGCTTGAACTCGACCATAAGTGCTTCTGCCATACTGGCAGCTTTAGGTGCATAGTTTCACTGCATGCAGTATTCGATACTGAGTTTCATGAGATATCCTCCTGAAATAATGAAAGGGTGATTGAATGATGCAAGAATATAAGAAGCGGCTGAATCTGCACCTGCGTTTATTCGCGCAAAACATATGTTAAATTAAGGCGAGAATTACAGGCATCAATGAGCCATCGGAAGAAAGAGAGAGGTCGCCATGCCAGCAATGGAGATGCATAAAACGCACATCACCCGTGCCGATCCCCGCAAGCTTGGGGAGATCATCGCCCAGTATACGAAGGTCACTAATTCCCAGATAAAGCAGGCGATCGAGAATTCTCTTGAATCCGGTCTTCAGTTAGGCGAGCAGCTAGTAACAGATGGCTCCATCAGCGAGGAAGAGCTCGCGAAATGTCTGAGCGTTCAGTGGGGGCTGCCGTTCGTCGATCTTCGCCATTCCAAGATCTCCATGACCGTTGTGGAACTTGTCGAGGCCGGCTACCAGCGAAAGTCCGGCATTCTGCTGCTTCAGCTCAAGGGCGGCATTCTGGCCTGCGGCATACTCGATCCTCTGAAAGTCGATGTGCTCGATGAAGTGCGGCTGATCACGGGCTATGACATTCGTCCGATGGTCGTATCAAAAGGAGCGCTTGAAGAGAAATACAAGGAGATCTGGGGCCTTGGGATGGAGGAGGACGAAGAGAACATCATCGAGAAGCAATCTGATGACGATGTGCAGGACGTCCTCCACAAAGCCGAGGAAATGGGGATCGTCGTCGAAGACAAACGGGAAGATGACATTCACCAGATCAGCAACCAGGCAACGGGCGTTGATGACATGCCTGTAATCAAGCTGGTGAACTCCATCCTTTCTGAAGGCATCCGACGGGGTTCGAGTGACATTCATCTACAGCCAGAAAAAGACAGGCTGCAGGTCCGTTATCGAGTGGATGGAATTCTCCAGGATGGAACTCATGTTCCCCGCGGCCTCATGAGGGTTGTCACTGCTCGCATTAAGGTGATGGCCGGGCTGGATTTCTCCAACAGGATGAGTCCCCAGGACGGGCGTATGTCCGTGAAAATCGGTAAACGTGGTTTCGAATGTCGTGTGTCTGTATTGCCATCAGTGGGCGGGTCGAAAGTCGTGATGCGTATTGCCGAACAGTCTGATGAGATTGTGACGCTCGATGAGCTCGGCTTTGACAAGAACAATGAGGACCGCATCCGAGGAGCCATCAAGCGGCCGTACGGAATGGTTTTAATCACTGGTCCCACAGGATCGGGAAAATCAACGACGCTTTACGCGTGTCTCAATGAGGTCAACACCCCGGCGCACAATATCCTGACGGTGGAGGACCCCGTGGAAACGCAGGTCGAAGGCGTCACCCAGGCTGAGATTAATGAGCGCGGTGGACTGTCATTTTCCGCCTGCCTTCGAGCGGCTCTTCGCCAGGAACCGGACATTATCATGGTGGGTGAAATTCGCGATACTGAGACAGCGAAAATCGCGATTGAGGCATCCCTCACGGGCCACCTCGTGCTGAGTACGTTGCACACCAATGATGCCCCCAGCGCGGTCACCCGTCTGATCGATATGGACGTCCAGCCATTTCTGGTTGCTTCGTCACTGGTTGGGGTACAGGCCCAACGCCTTGTCCGCCGCGTCTGCAGCGAATGCTGCCAGGACTACAATGCTACCGTGGCGGAGCTCGAAGGACTGACGGTGGACATGAACGGCCAGGAGACTGTTGTTATCAAACGGCCCGGCGGATGCGAAACCTGTAACCAGACGGGTTATAAAGGCCGGGTTGGTATCTTCGAAGTGCTGGTAGTGACAGATGCACTCAAGCTACTGGTACTGAAGCAAGAATCAGACTCAGCGATTCGAGACCTCGCCCGAGAGGAGGGGATGATGACCCTGGTGGATGACGTTTCCCAGAAGTTGATGGCGCAGTTGACCACCCTCGAAGAAGCACAGCGCG
>JASLXP010000769.1 GCA_030740295.1 Planctomycetota bacterium | reverse complement strand
GGCAAGCTGATGGAAGCCACAAAAGATCCGGCTGCCATCAAAGCTATCTCCTCCGTCTTCGACGAAATCGACAAGTTCGGCGGCTACATCACGGACTGGATGGTCAGCGACCGTTTCCAGAAGACCGGTAAGGACGGGGTGGGGCTCTTCGACATCGTCTTCCCGCCGGAAGACCCAAAGGCCAAAGACGTCAAATGGAAAAAGCAGCCAAGCCCCGGTAACAAGTGGCAGGTAGACCTGATGAAGACAATCGGCTCAAACAACGCGGCCGGCTATCTGCGCACCTATGTCTACTCGCCTGAAGAACAAGAGGTCATCTTTCAGTGCGGCAGCGACGACGGCATCAAGTGCTTCCTCAATGGCAAAGTCTTCCACGCGGCCAACGTCCTCCGCAGCGGAGGAATCGGGGAGGACAAGGTGAAGGTAAAGCTCGCCAAAGACTGGAACGTCCTCACGCTCAAAGTCACCAACAATGGCGGAGGCTGGAATGCGAACGCGAGATTCCGCAGCTTGAAGGGCAGCGAGGTGGAGGGCCTGAAGGTGATGTCGAAGCCGCCGGAGTGAGGCGCCACACACGACTTTGTGATCCGAGCGGGATGACAGTTAATCGAATCTGCCCGGGAATGAACTCACTTTAACGGCTACCAGCATTCGCTAAACTACCGCCATCTGAAAATACGGAATCAATCCGCCTTCCAATTGGAGCGCACACAATGAGAACCGAATGGGTTGAGAACAGAAAAGACCACGAAAACCGCAGCCAGATGCATTACGGACGGCAGGGGCTTATCACCGAAGAGATGCAGTACGTGGCCGAACGAGAGGGCCTAGAGGCCGATCTCATCCGGGACGAAATCGCCCGCGGCCGGATGATCATTCCTGCCAATGTGAACCACACCAACCTCGAGCCCATGTGCATCGGCATTGCATCCAAATGCAAAGTGAATGCGAATATCGGCAACTCGGCCGTCACTTCCGATATCGAAGGCGAGCTCGACAAGCTACACACAGCCGTCCATCACGGCGCGGATACGGTCATGGATCTCAGCACCGGCGGAGATATTGACGACATCCGCAGAGCCATCATTAGCGCCAGCCCCTTGCCCATCGGCACCGTGCCCTTGTACCAGGCCCTGGAAGAAGTCAATGCCGTCGAAGACCTCACTCCGGATGGCCTGCTCGAGATGATCGATCGCCAAGGCCGGCAGGGAGTCGATTACATGACCCTGCACGCGGGCATTAACATCGAGCACATCCCGATGACATCAGAACGAGTCACCGGTATCGTCAGCCGCGGTGGCTCGATCCTCGCTCAATGGATGGTTCACCATCACCGGCCGAACCCTCTGCAGACCGTGTGGGACGAGATCCTCGACATATGCGCCAATTACGATATCAGCCTCAGCCTGGGCGACGGCCTTCGTCCGGGCTCGATTGCAGATGCGAGCGACGAGGCCCAGTTCGCAGAGCTTGAAGTCCTCGGCGAGCTCACTACCCGCGCATGGGAGAAAGATGTCCAGGTCATGATCGAGGGCCCGGGGCATATCCCAATCCACGAGATTCAGATGAACGTCGAAAAAGAAATGGAGCTCTGCCATGAAGCCCCTTTCTACGTGCTCGGCCCCCTCGTGACCGACATCGCGCCTGGTTACGACCACATCACCAGCGCGATTGGTGCGGCGGTGGCCGCGCAGCACGGCACCGCGATGCTATGCTACGTCACGCCAAAAGAACACCTCGGGCTGCCGAACAAGGAGGACGTAAAACAGGGCATGATTGCGTACAAAATCGCAGCCCATGCTGGGGACATTGCCCGCGGCCGCAAAGGCGCGCAGGATCGAGACGATGCGCTTTCAAAGGCCCGGTTCGAATTCGATTGGGATCGCCAGTTCGAGCTATCCCTTGACCCGGAAACTGCCCGCGCTATGCACGATGAGACGCTCCCCCAGGAGGCGTTCAAATCGGCCAGGTTCTGCTCGATGTGCGGCCCCAAATTCTGCTCTATGAAGATCACCCAGGATCTTCGCGGCATTGCGGTGGAGCAGGCCGGGCGGCCCGCTGCCCCGGAAATGGTGCAGCTCCAGCCTCTGGGCAAATAGGCTGCATTGCCGAAATGTGTCGGAAGAATCAGTCGTATCCGTATGCGTGCGGGTAGGTTCGACAGAAAGTTGTCGGTTACCGACAACTTTTTTGGCCGCCGATTTGCTGTTTGGCGCTTTATCTTACCATTGCGGTTCTGTGCCTCACGGATATAATCCGAACGCATCACTTGTAGCCCTCTGGCAGGCTGTCCACCGAGTGGTCAGAATCAGGGCACAACCAGGTAAAAACAAAACAGTTACAGCAATTGCCCATTGCTGATGTTGAGTAACAACACCAGAACGATCCGTTCGAAGCCTTCGCGCAACTGTTCGATGTTCGCGAAGGTTTTGCGCGAATGCAGCCCCCTCGATTTGCCCCCATGGCTGATGAAAGTCAAAAACTTGACGTCCTCGCTGACATCGGCCGCATCATCAGCCATTCCCATGACCTGGATGAGACGCTGCGGAATATCGTCCAGCTCGTGTCAGAGAAAATGTCGGCCGACGCGTGCAGCATCTACTTGTATGAAGAGCCGCGTGAGGAGCTGGCTCTGAGAGCCACCATAGGGCTCGACCCGCATTCGGTCGGGCAGGTGAGAATGAAGGTGACTGAAGGGCTGACGGGGCTGGTTGTCCAGGAAATCAAGCCGGTGGCGGTAAGGGAGGCGCGGGATCACCCCCGTTACAAATTCTTCCCGGTTACGCACGAAGAGGATTACCATTCCTATCTTGGTGTTCCCCTAATCGAAAGGCGCAGCCCGGTCGGCGTGCTCGCGGTCCAGACAACCGAGCCGAGAGACTTTTCTCGTGACGAGATCCGGATGCTCGAGACCATTGCCAGCCAGGTAACGGGCCTCATCACGACGGCCCGAATGCTCACCATGGTCGAAGAGCGCGCCAAGGAATTCGATGAGCTCGAGCAGGCGAAAGTTCAGCTCCATGACGCTCCCGAAGATACAAAGGAGCTTCAGGCTCGGAAGGAGGCACGGCGCAAACCAAAGGTCTTCCGCGGGCTTTCCGGTGCGCCGGGCTTCGGCATGGGTATCGTGCACATCCATCAGCATGATTTCCATATGGATGCCGGCTATGCCGAAATGGCCGAAGACACAACTCTCGAACACCATCGTCTGGATGAGGCATTCGAGAAGGCCATCGATGAGGTAAGTGAGCTCAAGGGACAGGTCAGCCAGACCCTGAGCGAAGAGGACTCGGCGATATTTCACGGGCATCTGCTCATGCTGGAAGACAAGGGCTTTCGTCACCGCATCGAGGAGGTCATTGATGACGGACGGCGAGCAGAATTTGCCGTCGAAGTGGTTGCCGAACTCTACAAGGACAGATTCTCCTCCTTCGATGATGCATACCTCCGCGAGCGGGTGATGGACGTCGAGGACATCGAAAAACGCTTGCTGCAGAACCTGCTCGGCGTCGAGAGACAACAGCGCGAATTTGAGGAGGAGTTCATCGTCGTCGCAGACGATATCTCACCCTCCGAGCTCATGTACCTGGATTCGCCAAAGCTGATGGGAATCGTGCTCGCACGGGGAGGGGTCACCGGGCACGTGGCCATTCTTGCGAAGTCTCTCGACCTGCCTGTCGTGCTCGGTACGACCGACGTGCTTTCGGGCGTCTCACCCAATGATTTCGCCATCGTCGATGGCAACTCGGGCGCGGTCTACATCAACCCGGGCGATGACACGCTCACCGAGTACGTGCGGCTCGAGGCGCAGTATCAGACTCTTGTCGAGGAGCTGAAAGATCTGCGAGACGAGCCCGCTCAGACTCTCGACGGCGACAAGATCATGATGGAGGCAAACATCGGGATGATCAGCGAAGTGCCGCTCTGCCACGAGCAGGGGGCCGAGGGAATCGGTTTATTCCGAACCGAGTTTCCGTACCTGTCACGGCCGAAAATGCCCAGTGAAGAAGAGCAGTATGAGATTCTGAGCAGCGCGACGGGAGCGCTCAATGGCAAACGGTTGACCGTGCGCACCCTCGACATCGGCGGCGAAAAAACTCCTCCTTATTTCACAATGCCTGAGGAGCGGAATCCTCTGCTTGGATGGCGTTCCATGCGGCTCACTCTTGATGAGCCGGAGATTTTTGAAACGCAGCTCCGAGCCATCGTGCGGACCGCGGCCGTCACGCCTCTCCGGCTCATGTTCCCGATGATCTCAGGGGTGGATGAATTAAGAGCCGCCAAGGAAGTGTTGCAGCGGGTCATAGACGGGCTCGATCTGGAACCGCAGATCGAGCTCGGCATCATGGTGGAGGTGCCGTCCGCAGTAGCCGTTGCCGACAAACTCGCAATGGAAGTAGACTTCTTCAGCATCGGAACGAACGACCTCATCCAATACGTGCTGGCCGTCGATCGCAACAACCCAAAAGTTTCCAACCGTTACGAAGAATTCCATCCCGCCGTTCTCAGCGCTATTAACGACACGGTTCAGGCGGCCCATGAGCAGGGCATTCCGGTCGGTGTCTGTGGTGAAATGGCCGGCTCGCCTGCCGCGGCGGCCGTACTGGTGATGATGGGGGTCGACAGGCTGAGCATGGCGCCGAGTTCCATACCCTTCGTGAAGCGCGCACTAAGGGGCCTGGACAGAAGCAAATCAACGGAAGTGGTGGAGAAAATGCTGGGCCTCGCCACCACCACCGAAATCAAAGACTATCTGAGAGCAACCTTCAAGGAATGGGGCATCTCCGATCTGGTCATCCATCCCCGCATGACCAAGTCCGAAGAGTGACAGGGAGACAAGGAGAGGGGGCGACAGGGAGAAGGGGAGATAAGGAGACCGGGAGACAAGGAAATAAGGAGAGGCGGAGAAAGGGAAATAATGTCTCTGCCGAGAGTCTCGGTCATCATTCCTGCGCTTAACGAAGAGGATTCAATCGGGCTGGTGCTGGATGACATCCCCAAACACTTGGTGAACGAAGTCATCGTCGTCGACAACGGCTCAGGCGATAGAACAGCGGAGGTAGCCAGGGATCATGGTGCGACGGTGGTGAAAGAGGAACGGCGAGGCTATGGCTCCGCGTGTCTGCGCGGGCTTGCGGAAATGGATGCACCCGATGTGGTCGTCTTTCTGGATGCCGACTACAGCGACCACCCGGACGAAATGAATCGTCTGCTCGAACCCATATTCAAAGACGAAGCGGATCTCGTTCTTGGCTCTCGTATGCTCGGCGAACGCGAGCCTGGTGCGCTGCTGCCCCAGGCATTTTTTGGCAACAAGCTCGCCACCTTTCTGATGAGAATCGTCGTTGGCGAAAAATATACCGACCTCGGCCCTTTCCGCGCGATTCGAATGGACGCGCTCGAAAAAGTGGAGATGTGTGATACCAACTTCGGCTGGACAGCCGAGCTCCAGATGAAAGCCCCCCGGGCCGGCCTCCGCACTCTCGAAGTACCTGTCAGCTATCGCAAGAGAACAGGAGTCTCTAAAATCACCGGTACCATCAGCGGCACGATCAGAGCCGGATACAAGATCATCTATACCATTGCCCGCTATGCCTTTTGGCGACCAAAGGAATGAACTGCCTCCATGAAAAACTCATACCTGTTACTCATGCTCACCGCGACCCTGTCAGCCCAAGACGATATCAACACCATTTTGAAAAACTCAAAACCGGCTCCCAGAGGTTGGCCAACCGCGGTCGTCGAGGTGCGATATCCAAGCTCCGCCGACAGGACCAACCAGCCTGCCCTCTTCTTCAAGCCTGACGTGGAAACGGCTGTGCCCCTCCTCGTGGGTCTCCACACATGGTCCGGGGATTACCGCCAGGGGGGCAGCGTTCCTTACGTGAAATGGTGCATGGATAAGAACTGGGCATTCATCCATCCAAACTTCCGCGGCCCGAATCGCACACCGAAAGCATGCGGATCGGAGTATGTCGTCAAGGACATTATCAGCGCGGTCGAGTTCGCCAAACGCGCTGCCAATATCGACACCAAACGTATCTACCTGGTCGGCGTTTCAGGTGGCGGATACGGATCGCTGTTGATGGCCGGCCGTGCCCCGGAAATCTGGGCCGGCGTCTCTGCGTGGGCATCCATCAGCGACCTCGAGGCATGGCATGAAGAATGCAAAGCAAAAGGCAGAGGGTATTTCAAACACATCGAGAAATCGTGCGGCGGCCCGCCGGGCAAAGACGCGAAAATCGATGGCGAGTATGTGAAACGCTCTGCCATCACTTATTTGAAAGATGCGAAGGGCCTCCCGCTGCAAATCTGCACCGGGATTCATGATGGCCACAAGGGAAGCGTGCCTGTCAGCCACACCTTGCTTGCCTTCAACGAAGTTGCCGGGGAAAAGGACCAACTCACCCGGGAGCAGATCGATCACTTCGTAAGAAACCAGAAAGTGCCCCAGGAATTACAGACTGAAATCCAGGATGAAGACTTCGGCGCCAAACGGCCCCTGTTTCGCCGGACCTCAGGCAACGCACAGGTGACGATCTTCGAGGGAGGGCATGAGATCATTCACAAGGCAGCGCTGAAATGGCTGGAGAGGCAGAAGAAGGAATGATGGCTATATCTCATCCAAAGGAAAAATCGGGCGCGGCACATTCCTGTAATCGAGCCTCTTGGGATTGGGTGTCGTTGTGCCCGGCGTATCGACTTCGATGATGCGCTCGAGCACTGGCTCGTACGCGGCCCGGTAGGCGATGGCGGCCTTTACTACAAGGATGCGGAAACGTTCGGGCTGGATGCCCAGGCTCAACAATTGATGGAGGCTCATGGGCGGGTCTCGATGGGAATTGAGAACCAGCAGGTTGCCTTCACCATATTCCACCAGCGCGGTGAGGCCCTGATCGTTGAAGCGCCGTCCGCCGTGGCGGATTTCACGCTCTTCGTATTTGCCGTCGGAGAAAAGTCTGACACTGCCGGTGATCGGAACCGGCGCGCCATGAAGATCGTCTGTCTTGCCTCCGGCTTGCAGAGAGACCCGGCCCCCGATGCCGGCCTCTACACATGCCTTCACGGATTCGGGATCATAGATCACGACGACGCTGCGTTCCGATTTCTGGCTTACTAGCTCGGCCAAGATGAATGTGCTGTCAGCCGCACTTCCACCGCCCACATTGTCACCCATTTCAACCAGCACGATCGGCTCGGCTTCAGACTCATTCGCAAGTCGAACGGCTTCCGCGGCATCCGGCAGGTTGGTGTCCAGTCCGTCACGCAATGCCCACAGGTCATCCGCCAACTGTTGTGAAAGCTCCTGTGCAAGAGCTTCATCGCCATCTGTGACGACCAAAGAGACGGCGCCGATTTCAGGTACGTCCGCGTATGGAAATCCCGCAACCAGATTGGCGGCGAGGATGTCGTCCCGGGCTTCAAGCTCGTGCAGTCGATCCATCAGCGGCTTCATCGGTCCGTGGGTCGTGTTCTGGTGAAGGATGGGGAATATCATCGGATGCCGGGCCATGGACTGAACCGGCCGGACATCTCCCTGAATAAACCGGCGCATCATGCTCGCCGCACGTCTGCCGCGACTGCGTTGATCGACGTGCGGATTGGTTTGATAGACCACGAGAGCATCGGATAGCTCGACCATGGCATCTGATATGTTGGCGTGAAAGTCGAGTGTCGAAATCAGGGGGATCTCGTTGCCGAATTGCGCACGCATCCGCCGCAGGATGTAGCCGTCTCCGTCCTCATGGCCTTCGAGCACCATCGCGCCGTGCAATCCGAACAGGATGCCATCAAAGCTCTCGCCTTCCAGCCGATGAAAGACACGATTCAGCAGCTCATCCACCGCGGCCTTTTCGACCATGCCGGATGGGGTGGCCCACGCTATCAGTGTTGGAATGGTATCGATCTCTGCTTCATCGAGATCGTCCAGGTACCCGGCTATTTCATGCTGGGAATCCCCCCAGACTCTGCGGAGGTCTTCACCTTCCGCGATGCCGACTTCTTCAAACAATGCAAGGTTGGTTGGTTTGGCGCTGAACGAGTTGGACTCGTGCATGATGCCACCGATGGCTATTCGCATGGGACGTAATGGGTAGTGAGTAATGAGAAATGATTAATGAGTAATGCGTAATGAGTAATGAGTAATGAGTCTGCATGCCATGCAGGTGAATCAGGTTGGTGATGAGATGTGTCTTGCCAGGTTGCCCTTCGATTTCTGTTTACGGAAGGCATTTTAGCTGAGATCTCAATCACTCTTGGGATGAAACCAAAGGGGCTTCAACTATCGCTCGGTTCAGGTCTGCTCTAATCTGATCCACAACCGCAGTTACAGTCAGACCGGCCTTTTCAGCTTACTCATTACTCATTACGTATTACGTCCTCATATTCAAGTTCCACCACTTGTCCACTCTCAGCGGATGCCGCGATGGCTTCGTAGACGACCATGCTTTTATAGCTTTCGTAGATGGCTGAACGGGTCTGCCTGCCTTCGCGCAGTGCCGCGACATAATCCTGAATCTCGGCGAGATGTCCGGTATCCATGCCGCTGTCTCCGGCAGAAGTGAATGTGGGCGGCTCGCGCCATTCCATTGGTTTGCCGTCTTTGCTTATGCGCCAGGTGGCAGAATTGTGGATGGTCATGAAGTTCCCGTCCTTCACAGTCAGTTCGATTTCCTCGGTGGGAATGTTGAACGAACGGCCGCAGTTGAGATTCAGCGAGCCAACTGCGCCGCTGCCGAAACGAAGGCTTACTGCAAACGCGTCCATCCCCCTGCTGAATGCGAAGACCTCGGAAACCTCACCAAACAGATACGGAACGAGGTCGATCATGTGAATCGCAAAATCCAGCAGGAATGAAGATCGCGGGCTTTGGTGGCTGTAAGGCGCGGAACAATAATCTGCTGAGATGGAGAGCCGGTCCTCTTCCGGGTATTCGGCCAGCCAGGCCCGCGCCCGATCTGCAGCTCCCGTGTATCGCTTCTTGAAGGCAGTCATGCACAGCAGGCCGGTTTCGTTTGCTGTGCGTGCGACCTCGAGCGCGGTGGCTGCATCGGTAGCCGGCGGTTTCTCTGTGTAAACTGGGAAACCCTTTCGCAGGACTCTCTGCGCGAAAACGGGATGCTGCTCCGGGCCGATGCAGATGATCACGCCGTCCGGTTTCTTCTCTTCCAGCATCTGCTCCCAGTCTTCATAAGGGGTGCCACCGAATCGCCGCGCGTTGCGTTCCCGTTTTGCCTGGTCGATATCCGCAATGCCGACAAGCTCTGCGCCGGCCGCACCCAGGTTGGGATAAATCCGTCTTGTCGAAAGATTGCCCGCACCGATCATGCAGATTCGTATGTCATCGTTCATGTGAGTTCTGCCAGAAGACCAGAGGGCGTTTCTGAATACAGCGGACAGCCCGCAGCGCGGCTGACCTGACCCGCGGGGATTCGTCCTTCATGGAATCAATCAGGCTCGGAACAGCACTGTCTGCGTGCCGTCGAAACCGGCCAAGTGAATGTGCGGCCGCGGCACGAACATGTTCGTTTGAATCGCTCAGACTTTCTATCAGAGCGGGCACTGCCAGCTCAGGCATGGCGATGACTGCTCCAAGGCTCTCGGCCGCGGCCAGTCGAACGGTAGAGGATTCGTCTTCAAGTCTGGCAACGAGCGCGGGAGTGCCTGCAGCAGCATGGGGGCCGATGTTCCCCAGGGCCTGGATGCCGGCCAGCCTGACTTCCTCCGATGAGTTATCCGTCGCGGAAGCCAGAGCCGTCGTTGCAGAAGCGCCGCGACGGCCGAGTTCTCCGAGCGCCCGGGCAGCGATGGCCCTGACGCGAAAGTCAGAATCATTCAAGGCACTGGTCAATGCCGGCAGTGCATTCTCTGCCAGCACTCCCATACGCTGGAGGGCACGAAGCGAGAGTATTCGAACGGTCTTGTCTTCGTCACTTGTGGCCGCTGCCAGGGCGGGTACTGTTAACCGCTCCCTGCCGGAGGTCTGCAGAAGCGCACTGGCTGCGGCTCTTCGCACCCTTACGGCGGGATCGTTCAACGCTTTGGCAAGCAGGTTTGCCGCCTGTTTCGAAAGGCGGGGGTTCATGCCTGACAGCTCTGCAGCAATGCGCCGCTCGTAGTTGTTCCGGGAGGCTGACAGTCTGGCCAATGGCAGATTCGTGTCAGCATCGCCGGCAGTGCAGAAAGAAATGGAGAGCAGGCAATTCAGATACAGGCTGGTCATAAGCTCCTTTTTGAAAAACGTTATCAATGGGCAGGAGTATTCCAACTCCCACATCGTTTCAAGCTGAAATCTTCTCATGCTTCCTTACATGACTGACGACCTCCCGGGCATTGGAGGTGAGCTCAAGGCCGAACCCTCTCATTTCGTCGTTGAGGAGATCCCGCTTTATGAGCCGGAAGGCGAAGGCGAGCATATTTACATCTCACTGCGCCGTGAAGGCCAGACCACCCGGCAAATCCAGATGGAGCTCTGCCGTATCTTTGATCTGAACGACGCGGCCGTTGGCTGTGCAGGACTCAAGGATAAACACGCGCGAACGACGCAGACCTTTTCATTGCACATGCCAGGGGATGAGCAGGAGGTGGCCGATCGGATACAGCAGGAAATGAATGTCGAGTTGCTCTCTTCGAGAAGACACCAGAATAAACTGAGGACGGGTCACCTGATTGGGAACCGGTTCACGATCGTGGTCGTTGATGTTAAGGACGATGCACTTGCCATCGCCGAACGGATCGCGTCGCAACTGAACGAATCAGGTCTGCCGAATTTTTACGGTGAACAGCGTTTCGGCCGTGATGGACAGAACGCGACCACAGGCAGAGAGATAATCAACGGCAGACGCGTACGAAAGCACTGGATGCGGAGGCTGATGCTCTCGGCGTACCAGTCACAGCTCTTTAATGAGTGGCTCGTCGCACGGATCGAGCGAGGCTGGTTTGGAAAAATCCTGGAGGGGGATGTTGCACGAAAGGAGGACACCGGTGGCATGTTTACTGTTGAGGATGTCGAAGCTGAGCAAGCCCGTTTTGAGAACCGTGAGATTGCCTTCACCGGGCCCATCTTCGGGAAGAAAATGCGGAAGGCTTTGGGGATGTCGGGCGATCTGGAAGAAGAGATCCTCGCGAGAGAGGAGGTGACCCTTGAACAGTTCAGCAAGGCTCGGGTCAACGGCACTCGGAGAAGGGCGTGCCTGTTCCTCGATGACCTTGCTTTCTCCCGGCATCCGGAAGGCCTGAGTTTTTCGTTCAGCCTGCCAAAGGGTTCCTACGCAACTACGTTGATGCGAGAGTTCATGAAGACAGAGCTTGAACTGCCGGAGAGCGAATGACGATTGGCTCAATGCTACCTGTACGCCATCACTGATATCTTTTGCTCACGTTCCGCAGAAACTTCCGCTCCTCTTCGGACAGCGAGTGGAGGCCGCCTTCGGACACCTTGGCCAGCAACTCGTCCACGCGCTGCTGGGTACTATCCCATTCCTCTTTTTCCTTCCTGAGCTTCGCCTCTTTCCGTTTCGCAGACCAGCGTTTGAAGAGGCCGGGCTTCTTGGGTTTGGCCTGCTCCTGAGAGCTCGCATCGAGCGTGGTGTAGCCACCGGAAAAGTCGTAACCGAAAACCGATTCGTCCACGAGCATGCCGGACTGGAGCATCTGTTTGGTTTGCTGTGCGCTGATGTAGTTGAAAAAAGCCAAGCACATGAAAATAGGCTCTCGCCAGACGATTCCAACAACGACCAATCCCACTGCACAGAAATTACTGACCCAGATTGCTTTGAGCGTGGCCTGGCCAAATCCCATCTTTGGCCAGAGATAGCACTGAAGCATTCGGCCGGCATCCATTGGGAACGCGGGCAGCATGTTGAAAAGAATGATGATCGTGTTCCACCAGAAGATTCGTT
>JASLXP010000768.1 GCA_030740295.1 Planctomycetota bacterium | reverse complement strand
CTTGAGACGCCTCACCATGTCCGCTCGCACAAGCATCGACACGCTCTGGGCCATATCTCTCGGTCAAGAGCTTCAATCTGCGCGGGGATTGGGAGGCAAGAAGGATGCGCGGCTTTTCGAATCTCAATCCCTCTGGCTGTCTCGGTTTTTTCTGACGTCTTGCCACCTCCAGATACGCCTGAAATCTGGCAGGTTCAGAAGAATTCAAACTCATTAATTTTCCCGTCACCGGGTGTTTGAACTCAAGTGTAGCTGCGTGCAATGCCAGGCGGCGACCGCGCCAATTGCCGTCTTTTGGACGATCTGAGCGATATCTGGAATCACCCAGCACGGGATTCCCTGCCTCCGCAAAGTGGACCCGAATCTGATTCCGGCGGCCGGTCTCCAATCGCGCTCGAACCAGTGTTGCGACCGGCAGATGTTCGACGACCTCGTAATGGGTGACGGCCGATTCGGCGCGCTTGTTGTTCTTTGTCGAATACCGAAAGAGGCTCTTGGATGTTGTCAGATGACTTCGAAACGTTCCTTTCTTCTTGTGCAGTCTGCCCGCCACGATAGCAAGATATTCTCGTTTGGGTTTCTTCGATCTGAACTGGTCACGTAGCCCATCCGCCGTACGCCGCTCTTTCGCAAACACGAGCAGTCCGGAAGTGTCTCTGTCGAGACGATGAACGACCTCAACCCCGCGGCTCTTCCGGCCAGCCCTCTCGAGATAAGTGTTGATTGCCTGTTCGAGGTTGTAATCACCTCCGGCATCCGTATCCACCGTGAGCACTCCCGCGGACTTGTCGACCACGATCAGATGCTTGTCTTCGAAAACCACCCTGAATGCCCTGTCCCGCCATTCTTTCGGCTTTTCCCGATACCGTCGTTCGGGATCGAACGTGACCTTCACCTCATCTCCCGCACGGACCTTGTGACCGGCCTCCTCGGTCAGGCTCCCATTCAGCTTCACACATTCATGATGAAACATTCCACGTGCGACCGATCGGGAACAATCCACAAGGTCTTGGACAATACGGTCGAGTCGCTGGCCGGCCTCGTTGGATCGAATGGTTTTGTCAGCAGTCTTCGTCACAGGAAAAATGAGTAATAAGTAATGAGTAAGCTGCGGCCGTTTTGGGTATAGGCTTCAATAGTCTCAAGTCATATCTCTCATACGGTTTCAGGATCAGTCTGCCAGGCTGACAGATTCGTTCGTAAAAAGTCGATTCTGAACACTGGTCGCCCCGAAGGGGCCAAACACATCAGCCCAGGGCAACGCCCTGGGTTATGAGGAAGGGCCACCCTTGAGCCCTGAAAGGGCGGCACAAATCGCTGAGAGGCTTCCTGTTGTGTCGCCCTTACAGGGCTAGGACTGTCTCCTCTATCTGTTCCCAGGGCGTTGCCCCGGGCTGATATGTCTATGTCCTTTCAGGCCGGAAATCGGCTGATGTCGACCTTTTTTCGAAAGAATCTGACAGGCTGGCAGACTGTCGCCACATAGCTGCCTCTTACTGATTACGCATTACTTATTACTCATTACTCATTCATGACTTGGGATGTAATCGTCGTCGGCGCCGGCCCGGCCGGATTGCTCGCGGCAACACGTGCAGCGGAGCGAGGGCGCAAGACCTTGCTCCTGGAAAAGAACAACAAAGTAGGCGTCAAGATCCTCATTTCGGGCGGTGCGCGCTGCAACATCACTCAGGAGACAGATCGCCGGGGCATTGTTGATGCCTTCGGGCGCAACGGTCGCTTTCTTCATTCTGCGCTTGCGGCCCTCGACCCGGAAGAACTGGTTGCGCTGATCAACGCGGAAGGGGTACCGACGAAGATCGAGCAAACCGGCAAGATCTTCCCCGTCAGCGATAAAGCCAGCGATGTGGCTCACGCGCTCGAACGGCGTCTTCGACGCTCGGGCTGCAAGGTCTCACTCGAAGAGCCAGTGCTGCGCTTCGGCTTTGATGAAGGCGGATTCAAAGTTGAGACTCCGGGCGCGAGCTACTCGACAGAAAAGTTGATTATTACCACTGGCGGACAGTCCTTTCCCGGGAGTGGCACGACCGGTGACGGCTATGCGTGGGCGAGAGAGACAGGCCACTCGGTGGCTAATCCTACGCCAGCGCTCGTGCCTCTTACCACTGATGAATCATGGGTAAGAGAACTGACTGGGATCACTGTACCGGACGTTCTTCTGAAAGTCTCGGAGACCTCGGAGACACCGAAATTCAGTGGCCGAAAGCGTCCGCCCAGCGAACGTGGTTCGGTTCTCTTTACACATTTCGGCCTATCCGGACCTGCAGTCTTGAACATCAGCCGGTGGGTAACTGGCCACGCCAACCCTGGCTCACTCTTTCTAGTCTGCGATTTTGTTCCGGACAAGATGCAACAGGAACTGGATGACCTGCTTCAGAGAGCGCTGAGGGAGGAAGGCAGGAAACAGGTGTCCGGCATCCTCGCCATCTTCGTACCTCGGCGACTGGCTGAATCGTTACTGGCGCGAGCCGGGATAGCCTCGGATCAGAAAGGTGGGAATCTCAGCCGTCCCCAACGCCTTTCGATTCTTTCTAATCTTAAAGCGCTGCCTGTCGCAATCAGTGGCTCACTGGGTTTCCGCAAAGCGGAAGTCACCGCAGGAGGTGTTTCGCTAAAGGAAGTGGATTCCCGCGACATGCAGAGCAAGCTTGTTCCGGGGCTCTATTTCGCCGGAGAGATCCTGGATCTGGATGGCCTGATCGGTGGGTACAATTTTCAGTCGGCATTCGCGACGGGTTGGCTTGCCGGGGAGTGTGTGTAGTGTGTCTACAAGCTGCTGCCAGCTTGCACGGGCTCATGCAGGTAGTAAACGCACATCGGTGTGATGTCTGAAGCCACACTCCAGCTACATCGGTCGGCAGCCTTAAGAGCGATGGCGTTTACTGGCTGCAACCTGCAAAATGACTCTGTGCTGAGGGCCGCGGCGCCACCACGAGAATACTACAGAGGAGATATCGCATGAATAAGATGGCGTGTCGGGGGCTGATGACGTTTGCCCTGTTCGCGTTGGTTACCCAGGGCATTCATGCCCAGGCTTCGACTAAGGATCGATTGCTCGAGCCGTTTCGGTACGGGGGCAACGACGTTTTCAACATCATGACCCTCATCCCAAAAATGGAATCCGCCATCACCCTGGGAAAGGGCGAGTTTCGGACAAAGTTCTCCATTGAGTTTGTCGAAAACTCGGCAACCGATCAGACCGCCAATTCCCAGATCAACATCACCGGCGGTGCCACCGAGTTCAATACCTTTTTCGCGTTTGGCCTTGCAGACTTCCTCGATTTGCAGGTGGACATCCCTCTCACTTCTATCGGTGGCTCGCTGCTGAGCGTCGTCGATGGGGAATCTCTGTTTGCACTCCAACAGGGGATTAACACTATCACTGTCGACAACGAGCTCGGTGACCCTGTTGTCTCGACGAAGTTTCAGCTATGGGGAGGGGAGCAAGCCGGCTCTGGCCTGGCCCTGAGGCTACAGTTGAAGCTGCCTCTGGGAGATGAAAGAGATCTGCACTCCAGCGGCGGGCTCGATATCGGCTTTGGGATTCTTTCTACAACAGAGCTGGACTGGGGTATCTGGCACTTCAATCTTGATTACACCCATATCGGCTCGGTAAGCGCGTTCAGGCCTGAGGCGAGGATTGAACTTGAAGACACGCTAAGCGTGGGGGTGGGGTATCTATTCGAGGTCATCGAAGACGACCTTGCCATCGGTGGACAACTGTTCGGCTACCTGAATCCATACAGGGCCACCGAAAGTGATCTCGAGGGCATGGATAGTATCCCCGTGAGCTTCCTGCTTGGTACCCGTTGGATTCCGGGAGACAACCTGACTTTCGAATTGGGGGCAGGGCCGGGCATCACCAAGGACGCGGCAGCCTTTACGCTGTTCCTCGGCTTTTCGTTCCAATTCTAGCGAGAATCTATGCTGAACAGAGCTATCCAGCATGCCCTGGCTTTGGGCTGTTTACTCGTTTGCATCCATCCAGGCCTGGCACAGTCCACGTCAGGTCTTGCGCTTACGGCGAACACGGACACGAACATCAGTCGAACAAACAACGACCAGTTTGATGTGGATGTGGCGATCGACCGGTCAAACACGCAACGTGTCTTTTTTATCTCCGATGATGATTCCACCGCGAACGGTTTGTTTGCAGGCGTCAGCGTCGATGGGGGCGCGACCTTCGCCACCCGGGCCATCGCAGATGGCAATGATGGCCTGAACGTCGGCAACGATCAGCCAGTCTGCACATTCGACGGCTTCGGCAATCTGTTCATAGCCTACCGTGAGTTCAACAGCCCGAACGCTACCATTCACGTCGCAATCAGCGTTAACGGCGGTGCCACCTTTGCCGTCCTCCAATCTTTCGGGCCGGATACGGATGTCGAGCGCCCTGCCATCGCGGCCCGTAATGGCGACATCTGGCTCGCATACCGGGATAACACCAACGGCGGCGTCGTCACCCGCTTCACCCAGTCAACCGCTCTGAACCAGTTGACCGGCAACTTCAGCGCAGCCGAGGCACTCCAGGGCTCGGCCAACGGCACCTTTGCGGATGTGGCCATCGGGCCCAACAGTGAGGTCTATGTCTCCTATCAGTCGCCTCAAACCGGCACAACGGGCGCTTCGATTCTTGTCAATGCTGACACGGATGGAACGGACACTGGTGGGTTTGGCGCTGCCGCCTTTGTCAGCTCCAGTAATGTAGGAGGCCAGGACAACCTGCCTGCACAAGGCAACGGAACGATCAGTTCCGCGCCGAGCATCGCGACAGACCTGAGCAATGGTCCTCATGCCGGCCGGGTGTACGTGGCCTATACGGAAGAGCAGACCGATGAAAGTAACGACACTGATGTCTTCATTCGCTTTTCCACCGATAAAGGTGCTACCTGGTCAGATGCTGTGCGGGTAAACGATACCACCACTAACTCGCAATTCCTGCCGCGGGTGGCTGTCGATGCTTCAACCGGAGTTGTTGCCGTCGCGTGGTATGACGCTCGAAATGACGCAGGTAACAATCAGGGCGCAGATTCAAACGGCGTGACGAATGATGATGCCGAATTCTTCGTGAGCGCGAGTATCGATGGGGCACTCTCGTTCCTGACCAACGTGCAGGCCAGCGCCGGGGCCTCCAATGCCGGAACATCGGGAAACGCTACCGGTTACGGAGACCGAATCGCCATCGATTTCTTGAATGGCCGCGTCTTGCCTGTCAGGCCCGACAACAGCACGCAGCTTGGCAATAATCCGGACAGGCCGAATCTCGATCTCGCATTGGCACCGCTTGACGTTGCTGTCACTGTCGGCCCGCTTTCTATCACCACCGCCGACCAGGTGGGCGGCGGAGAGGTCTTCACCGCGACATTGTCCCTAAACAGCGCCGCTCCTGCCGGTGGCCTTACGGTGGGCCTCGTCGGAAGTAGTTTTATTCTGCCGTCCAGCGTCTCGTTCAATGAGGGCGTAGCTGCTGCAACATTTCAGGCCACCGCGCCAGCTTTGACTGCAACGGCGAATCATACCATCACTGCCAGTGCAAATAACATTACCGTACAGAGAACGATTTCAGTAATTCTGGTGGACTTTAAGACATTCACTATCTCTCCCACTACGATCACAGGTTCGACTACGATCACTGGCACTGTTGGCTTGGAGGTGGTGGTTCCGACCGGAGAGCTCACCATCACTCTGACGACGGATACTCCATCGCTGGCAACCATACCTTCCACCGTGACTATCCCCACCGGCAGTTCATCCGCCACGTTCACCGGAGCCATAAAAGGAGTCACAAATCTGACCAACGTTACTGTTTCCGCAGACTTGGCGGGACAGACAAAGACACAAACTATGAGGCTGGAGGTCGGCAACAGCAACAGCGGCTCGAGCAGCGGCTCTTGTTTCATTGCGACGGCAGCATATGGAAGCCCTCGTCGAACGGAATTGAATCATCTACGCGCCTTCAGAGATTCTCGATTGTTCCCCAGCGGACCGGGGCACGGCTTTGTCCAGACCTATTACGCAAATTCGCCGCTAGCCGCCAGACAGTTGAAACAGTCTCCCCTGCTGCGCGCGCTCACGCGCAGTTTTCTCAGGCCGGCGAATGCCGTGTTTCAGGGGCAAAGTAAGACAGAAAACTGAGAATGGGCTGCGGAACTGCTGTACGCTCACCAGTGCAAATCTGGGCTGAGGGTTTACACTCACAATTTCGAATTCCCAATTCTTGCCATCAATTCAAAAGGAGACGGTAGATGTGGAATAGACCGTGTTTGCTCTTGGTGAGTTTGTCTTTCGTTTCTGCTATCGGCTATGGGCAGAACGCTCTCGATAACTTCGGATTTGATGAGATCCGCTCCGAAATGGTGCCTGGCCAGAATCAGAAGAATCTGACGAAGGGAACACCCCATCAGCGGCGATTGACTGCTCTCGAGAAATTTCCTGCGATGAAGCAGGCGTATCTGGGCCTTTACAACAGTGTCCCCGGTCTGAAGATTGAATTCAGTAACCTGGGCGGGGGCGCCTCATTCCTTTACAGCCTGACTGATCTCCTTTCCGGTGCCACCGCAGGCAACCCGGAGCAGGTTGCCAGGCAATTCATCAAGGCTCATAAGGATCTCTTCAAGGCAACAGAAGAGGAAGTGGATACTCTCGTGGTCACTAAGACCTACAAGTCTCCCGTCAACAACATCCAGCACGTCCATCTGCGCCAGGAGATCGATGGCATTGAAGTTGTGTTCTCCGGCCTCAACATCCATATGACGGATGACGGCCAAATCATCAGCGTTAATGGTCACTTCATCCCAGACCTTCAAAGTAAAGCTCAGGCACTGCCCGCGAATCCGGCGGCGGACGCTGCGGAATCCCTGGAAGAAGCCCTGGAAAACGTCGGTCTGAATGTCGCCGTGCCGGCAGTTGCGGTCCAGCCATCCGGCCGGGAACATTCACTGGAGTTTGCCAAGGGGAATACGTTTGAACGAAATATCACAGGCAGGCTGGTGTACATGCCGGGCAGAATGGGTGCCGTCAGCCTGGGGTGGCAGTTTGTCATCCTGGCAGAGAATGATGCCAATGCGTACATGGCGTTGTGCCATCTTGCTTCGAACCGCGTGATAGGGAGACACAATTTCACCAGCCATGCGAGCGGCCTGGTTTTCAGCGGCGACTCCCCGACTCCTGATTCACCGCATGCAGGCTCGAATAATCCTACTCTCGTCAACCGAGTCGTCCGCGAGTTTGATGCCAGGGACAACTTTGATTCCATTGGGATTCCTGCGTTTGATGTGACGGATCAGCATTTTGACTGGTACGCAGGCGGGACAGACAACGTGACCATCTCGAACAATGTCAAAGCCGGAGACGACCGCGCCGCCAACGACAACCCAATCATCGTTAACGGCCAGGGCGGCTCACAGAATGATTTTTCATTTGGTAATGTGGATTCGTCCGTTCTCCTGGCCGGCGAACCCGTCACTTACACATCGGCATCGGTGGTGAATCTCTTTTACTGGTGTAATCGGACCCACGACTTCCTTTACATACACGGCTTTGATGAGCCTTCCGGTAATTTCCAGGCCAGCAATTTCGGCCTGGGCGGCCAGGAAGGGGATGTGGTGAGAGCGGAGGCCCAGGACGGAAGCAATACTGATGACGCCAATATGCAAACACTGCCTGATGGCACCGAGAGCCGGATGCAGATGTTTGAAACGACTGGGCAATCACCCAGACGTGATACCGGTTTTGACAATCAGGTTATCGTACACGAGTACGCCCATGGCCTGTCGAATCGCTTGATCAACGACGCATTCGGTTTGATTGGGACTCAGGCGAAATCCCTTGGAGAGGGGTGGAGCGACATCATCGCGCTGCTCCTGCTCTCCGAGCCAGGCGATGATCCGGACGCAGCATACCCGATTGGCGCATACGCTCTGTTGGGGGCGTTTCCGAATATCCAATATGCGTCCGGTATCCGGTCCGAGCCTTACAGCGCAGATCCGAACATATATACCCGGCGCTTTGGAGCTTTATTCGATTTCGGCGCACCCCATCCTGCAGGAGAGCTGTGGTGCAATGCCCTCTTCATGGCAAAAAAGAACATCCAATTGAGAACGGGGAGCGCAACCCAGGCAGTAACAAGGCTCACCAGAATCATTGTCGAAGGGCTCAAGCTGACACCCACAAACCCGACCTTCCTTCAGGCCCGTGACGCGGTCTTCCTTGCCGAGCAAAACACCTTCGGAGGGGAACACGCTCTCGACCTGCGCCAGGCATTCGCAAACATGGGAATGGGGTTTATGGCGTCCACCACAGGGACGGAGGATTTCAGCCCGGTCGAGGATTTTACCGTAGATCCAGCCTTCTCCGGTGAATCCCTCATGATCCTGGACAACACAGAATTTGTCTTTGACCCTCCGCCAACCGGATATGAGGTCGGCGACGATATCGATGTGTCACTGCAGGACGGCAACGCCGCGGGTGAAATTACAGTCACCTTTGCTGCTCAATTCTCAGGCGATCAGGAGACGGTGACATTCAGCCCGGCTGCTGGTGCAGGGCAGTTTTCCGCCACCATGCCCACTGAAAGGCGTTTTCAGAACACCGTTACCCAGAACGACGGTACCCTTCAGAGCAAGCGGGGAGATGTCATTTCAGCCACCTACAATGACGCCGATGATGGCAGCGGTAATCCTGCAACTCTCACTCGCGTCGTTCACGTCGGGCTGGCGGAGACCCTACTCTCTGAAAACTTTGATGATGGTGTGGCCAATGGCTGGACCCTCGCACCGCCCTGGGCAATCACCAATGAGGATTCTTCTTCAACGCCAAACTCGCTTACTGACAGCCCTGGCGGGAACTATGCAGACTCAACCGAGGTGAACGCCACGACCCCCGCCATTGACGTCGCCAACGTGAGGGATCTGGTTCTGACAATCACCCACAAATTTGACCTCGAAAATGCCCAGGATTTCGGAAACGTCGTAGTTACTGACGCCAACGGCGTGCATGTTGTCAGCTCATTCACCGGCACCGCTTCGACCTTTCAGACGGACGTCATCCCTCTTGGCGATCCGCCAGCTACAGGCACGATTCAGATAGCATTTCAGCTCACATCCGATGCGGCAGTCAACGCGGATGGTTGGCACATCGACGATGTTGTGCTGGCCGGCCTGCGAACAATTCCCGGTCCGGTACCCACGATCACCAGCATCTCACCATCCAGCATCCCTGTCGGCGCGACCACTACGGTAACCATCACTGGCACCAATCTGACAACGTCGGATGATATGCACGTGCGTATCGGCGATATCGCCGGGACGATCACCTCTGCATCAGCAACTCAAGTGGTCGTAAGCCTGACAGTGCCCGATGGTACGGGCGGTATCAGCAATGCCCGCCGTGCCCGCTCGCAGGGCATCACCAGGGCCTCCGCAGTAGCTGAAGTTGTGGTCGAAACCAGCGACGGCTCCGCATCTTCATCGACCGCAAGCTTCACCAACAGCGAGACAGCCACCCAAGACACCGGCGCGACACCAGGAACGCCCGGCGAAGTCACGGGCGCGCAAGGAGGATCCTCGGGCTGTTTCATTGCGACCGCTGCCTATGGAAGTCCTCTTCAGCCTGAGCTCGATAAGCTCAGACGCTTCCGTGACGGCCGTCTCGTTCCGGCAAAAATGGGTGATGCTTTCACCAGAACCTATTACGCAAACTCGCCAAACCTGGCCCGGCGGATAAGAGGCTCATCACTGGTCAGGGCACTCTCGCGCAAGTGCCTGACACCGGCTGTGAAATGTGCTGGTATCAGCCGATGAGGGCAGTAAGGTGCCTTGAGCGATGCTCTCATTCCTTCATCTTGCTTTTCATCTTATGGTGCAGACAGCAACTGCCGAATTGCCCTCCGTAGACGTCCCTCAATTCCAGATAGAAGAGCTCCCCAACGGGCTCACTCTCCTGGTGGCCAGGCATACCGAGCAGCCGGTCGTCTTCTTCTCGCTGCTGGTCAGGGCCGGAGCCCTCGATGAGCCAGAGGAAATGAAGGGCCTCGCCAGCATCGTTGCTGATATGCTGCAAGAAGGGACCGAGAAGTATGATTCCAGCGCCCTCGCTCGCGCCCTCGATGAGCTTGGCGGCAGCATCGGTGTATCCGCAGGACGCGAAACGACCGTCCTCTCAGGCCAGACACTCTCAAGGAACGCCGACCGGGCTCTGGAACTGCTGGCCGAGATGGCGCTTCGACCAACCTTCCCCAACAGTTCGCTCAGGAGGGTGAAGCAGCAGAATAAGACCATGCTGCGCGCCAGCTACGTGGATTCTGATTTCATCGGCTCACGCCATCTGTCCGCGCTGCTCTACGGCCAATCCGCATTCGGCCGCTTCCCAACCGAAGAGACCATCTCCAGAATCAAGAGGGTGAACGTGACCAGTTTTTACCACCGTTACCTTCAACCCAACGGGGCCATCCTTTGCGCCCTCGGCGATTTCGATCCGTCGGAGATGCTCTCAAAGCTGAAAGAAACTTTCGGCAGTTGGGAAAAAGGTGATCTCCCGGAAACCACCGGTCTACCGGATGGGTTTCAATACCCCAAAGAACGCCGCCTCGCGATCAAGCGAGACAAGACCCAGGCGACCATTCTCATCGGAGGCCGCGGCGTTCCGGCCAACTCAGAGCTTTCAGATGCATTCAGCCTGGCCAATCACATCCTCGGCGCCAGCGGATTCTCCTCACGCCTCATGAACGCCGTCAGAAGCGAAGAGGGCAAAACCTACGGAGTCCACAGCAGCAACATCGCCACTCGCGGCGCAGGCACATTCGTGACCCAGACATTCACCCGCAATGACAACGTGAAGGAGACCATCAACATCGTGCTCGATGTCATCCGCGAAGCTGTAGAGGACGGCCTCACCGAAGACGAGCTGGCAAAAGCCAAGACGGCCCGCATCGGCCAATTTCCACTGCGCTTTGAAAACCCGGGGAATTGGGCCGGCGGCGCGGTGAATGATCTCTTCTTCGGCAGACCCTTGAGCTACACCCATGAAACAAGAGAACGCATCGCAAAGATCACCCTCGATGATGTGAACGATGCGCTTCGCAAGACCATAAACATGGATAAGCTCAGCATCATCATCGTCGGCGATCCTGCCGAACTCGAAGGCCAGCTCGATGACTTCGGCAAATTCGATGTCCGCCGCGAAAAGAACGACTGGTGGTAATAGTTGGAGTGACTGCTTCAGCCGATATTGCCAAGCAGTACAACGCTTCCATCTTATTGCCTTCCATCTTATTGCCTTCCTCTTTCTGCCTTCCATCTTTTTGCCTTCCATCGATGCTAACCCTCTGCCTGCTCACAATTCTTCAAGCTGAAGATATCACCCTCAATCTGCCCATCGTAAAGTCTGAGGGCATGATGAAAGATGGCGTTGCGCTCGTCGTCCGCAAAGCCCTCTACGAACAGGTCGGTGAAGGCATCCGCATCGAGGCTGAATTGGCAAGCTCACTGATTGGGAAACAGGTCAATCAACTGGAGAAGGATGGCAGGCAAAGTTACCTGGCCGATCCACCAAAACTGACCTTCGAGCTCCGGGCGATTAAATCCGGCCAGTACGACCTCTTTCTGAGAATGCGCAAAAACCCGAAGACATGGAGACATAGAAAAGCTCACATCAACACGCGTCGCGGCGAAAAACGAAGCCCGGAGATGGCGTCCGTAAGAATCAGCAAAAAGGCTCTCGCCCTGAATAACCTCACACCCTTCGATGTCGGCAACGTATGGCTGTGGCAGAAGGCAGCATCGGCGGCGATCAGAAAAGGAAGACAGTCCCTCACCCTCGGCGAACTGCCCGGCTTTCATCTGGATCAGATCATCCTCAAGCCTGGAAAGGCCGGCGAACTGCTCGGTCTGGAAGACGAGGACGATGAACTGGAAGAGGAGGACTACGAGGACATTAAACCCAGCCGCCAACTCCCCATGGATTCGGCATCAATCGAGACTGCCGAAATTTCTCCAATCAGCGTCGCCGCATGGTCTGGACTCAGCATCGACGCTGATGACAACGGGGCACAAAGAAAGATCAGCGCTTCGACAGACGGTGGTAAGAACTGGCTGCCTGTGCCCGACAATGCATCTCTCGCCGCGGTCAAGACCAACTCAGACGGCCGCGATCAATTGCGCATCCGTATCGAATGGATGGCTGGAAAATCGACGAACCCCGCACGACTGAATCAGGTGTCGCTCACCTACCTTCCGGGCGCGGCCGACGCCATCACACTAGCCGGCCCTTACATGAGTCTACTTGCAGATCGCAAGACGGGGGCAATCCACGAAATCGTAGACCGAAATGATGGCGAAAGGCTTGGACTCCCCCTGCGACGCGGCCTCTTTTCTATTCAGTGGAGGCCCTCAAAAGGCGGACAACGCCGGTTGGATGCAGATGCATTCGAATTCAAGGGCGTTGAGAAAGACCGGCAGGGAGGCATGAATCAGTACGTGTTTTCCTATCGCCATCCTGAGGCCGGGCTCGACGTCTCCTGCCGGATTCTGATGCCGGTTTCTCAACTCTACGAACCCTTCTACGAAGGAGCTCTTTGGAACTGGAAACTCACTGTTAAGAACAGTGGCGAGGGATTGGTTCGACAGGTTCGCTTCCCCGCATTCGATGGCCTGCTCTTCGCCCGCAACGCGTTTCGGCCAGCTTCCCTTTGGAGCGTGCGTGGCGATATCGGGATCTTCCCCGGCAATATGAGCATGGGCTGGATGCTCGTCCACGATGGCAAATCGCGGGGCCTCTATCTCGCCTCGCATGACAAAACTCTCACCGCATCCGGTTTCGAGCACCGCAGAGAAGGCCCGCTCGCCCACTCCGCAGTCGTCAGCTACGGCGTCGTCGAGCCGGGCAAGAACCGCGAGTACACATTCTCCACCGCAATCGCTTCAAATGACTGGCACTGGGCCGCCGATCATTACAGACGCTGGGCCTACAATTGGATGAAGCGTCCCAGGTGGCCGGGCTCTGCCAGACGCATGGATGGCTGGTGGAACATCATGACCGATACCGAAGCCGCCCTACTCGACCGGCGCAGCACCACCATCTTCGAAGACGCACGCTGGATGGGTCTCCGCCACATCCAATCGTGGGTAGGAAGCGGAGACGCCAGCTTCGTCGGCCGCATGCCGTACCTCAGCCCCCGGCTCGGCACACCGGAAATGTCAAAGAAAGACAGCGAACGCATCCGCAGCCTCGGCGGCCACATCGGCCACTACGTCCAGGCACGCGAGTGGGACGCCTCCTACGCCGATGCCGAGCTCATCGGTTACGTGCCGAGAAAATTCTTTCCCAAAAATTTCACCGTCCCATCCAGAGCCTGGTCAAAAGAACATGCCATCCATGCCGCAGGCGATCATCAGATCATGTGCCCCTCTTCCAACGCCTGGCAGGATCACATAGCACTGAGCGCGGCACAGCGAGTTTCACTTTTCGGCAACGATACCGCTTACTTCGATCAGATGGGCTGCACCACCATGCCCTGCGAACGCGCACACGACCACGGCCCCGAATACCAAGTAAGCGGCAAAGGCTACACTCAAATGGCCGGCAAGATTTCAGAGTCGATGAGCGCGGAATTTCCAAACGCGACTCTCTCAAACGAAGGCGCAAGCGCGGCAACCGGCCAGTTTGTCCATTACCACCTGATCTCCTGCCTTCCCTACATCGGTTTCAAGAGCGAGTTCCTCTACACATTCCCGGACCTGGCCCTGGTCAACGGCACATCGAATGGCGCAGCCAGCTATGGCGTCGACCCGCGCCGCCATCTCCGCAGCCTCTACTTGATGCACCGCTTTGAGCTGCCTGCCTGGGATCAGTATGCCCGGCAGATCGTCCTCCTCCGCCAGCGCATTCATGATTGGCAATACGAAGGCCGATTCATGGATAACGTCGGCCTGACGACTGCCGTCGAGAGCAAGCCGCCCGAGTGGGAAAAAGACGGCTTCAAGCCCCGCACGGGAATCATCGCAAAATGGTTCCTTTATGAGAAGGACGGCACGAGCGGAGTACTTATCAATTTCGTGAATGAAGATCGGATTGGGGATTCTCTTCTGAGGCTGGAACGCCGCTCTGTGGCCCGGGCGCTGGGCAACAAGACCAACAAGCAGCCACGTTTCACCTCGAGCGGACGAGCATTCGCCTTCTTCGATGATGGCACCGTTCAGCCGATTCGATACAAAGTGGAAGAGGGTTTTCTGAACTTCAGGTGCCCACCGAGAAAGGTCGGCTCGATCCTGATCCCCGGCGAGGTAAATGCCAGAGACGCCCTCCGCCATTTCGCCTGGCAGACGACTTCAGGACCCGACAGGCTCGTGCTCGTGGCAATCAATATTTCTGCGGCACCATTGAACGCAGAATGGTCAGCCGCGGTGCCGGACGGATTCTCACTGGAAACTACAAGTGGCAAAATCACGCTCGCGCCATACACAACAGAGCGAATTGAAGTGCCACTGAAGCTGACTGCGGCACGGACCATGGCTGACACAGAGATCACCTGGAAACATGCAAACAGTGAGTCGGAATCAACAGCGCTGCTTTCACCGCCTGTACGCAATGGGGATATGGAGCTTGATGCGGATGCAAACGGAAGCCCCGACAGTTGGTGGAATTTCTCGAACAGCTTCTGTCATATCCTTCACCGCTGGGTGCATGATGTGGATCTCCGCTCTCTGGCCGCCGTGTATGACACCGAACAGAAGCGGACAGGACGAGCCAGTATCCGTCTGCGCGGCCCACTTCCATACACCTATACGATCGACTCGGCATGCGGTACGTCTGCCGGCACAAAAAAGACTTTTCCCATTTCAGCTTCTCAGCACCTGTACGCCAAACCCAACACAACTTATCGCATCACCGCCTGGGCCTTCTCTAAAGAAGCCAATGCCCGCTGCCGACTGAACGCCGGCGGCAAAAGTGCTTCGGCCACACCACACAACGAATGGCAAAAATTGTCAGTCGAGTTCAAAACGCCCGCGAGCGTGAAGAGAGTCATCGTGACGCTGGCAAACGTTTCGAAAAAAGACTTGCCGGTCTGGTTCGATGATGTGGCTGTGGAAGAAGTAATGAGTAATGAGTAATACGTAAATCCTCGCCCGAAGGTCCGACCATGCTTTGGCATTGCTTGCTGATTGGCTGTTGAGCTCAGAGCTGAGTCGATGACTCTTATGAACAGATCCCTCTTTCTCATTCGTTGTTTCCCTGGATTCGTTGGAAGCCATTTTTTCTTCATTCGTTGTTTCCTTTGATTCGTTGGAAGCCTTTTCTGGATCTGTTTGGTTGCGGCTCAAAGGCTGCTATATGTATTACGTATTACGTATTACGTATTACTCATTACAGACTTCAGACATTCAAAAGGAGTCTCCATCATGCAAGCCACCCGCCCCCTCACCGCAGAAGATCCCGTCAGCATCGCCATAGTTGGATGTGGCGGCATCAGCAATGCTCACATGGGAGGCATTGCCACTCAGCCCGAGCTCGATGTGGTTGCGGCAGTCGATATCGATGAAGAAAAGCTAACCGCCTGGCGAGAAAAATACGATGTAGGGGTCGGCTTCACCGATTGGCAGGAAATGTTCAAAGAGATGAGCCCGGAGATCATCGTCTTTGCTACCTGGCCCTCCCAACATCACGAACAGATTACTGCGGCAGCAGAGCTCGGTGTGCCAGCCATCCTTTGCGAAAAGTCCTTCGCACTCACTTACGCCGAGGGCAAAGAAATGGCCGAGGCATGCAAACAGAGCGGCAGCCTGGCGATGGAGGCATTCATGTATCGCCACACACCCCGCTGTAAACAATACCTTGAACGCATCCACAGTGGCGAATTTGGTGATGTACGCGCAGCCAATGCCTCATTTTCAAGCCTCTTCTACAACCCGGAAGGTGACAACTGGCGCAACCGGAAAGAGACCGGCGGAGGCATCGTCTTCGACTTCACCTGCTATACAGTCAACATCCTTCGCGGCGCGATGGGACGCGCTCCGAAACGCGTGATCACCACCGGAGAAACGTGTCCAGTGCGTGACATCATCGTGACTATGAACGGTCTGCTCGATTACGGCGACGGAGTCGTCTGCAGAATCGAATCGACCCAGAAATCTTACTTCCGCGCTGAAGTCGAAGTAGTCCTCGAAACAGGAGTACTGGTGCTCCCGCACTTCCTCTTAAACAAAGATCTGGCTGAAAAGACATTACCTAGATTGGAGATCACCGGTGGCTGGTTTGACGGACAAGTTTCCACTCCTGTACCCGTCCTCCCCGGCAACCCATACGGCCTCCAGTTGATGAACCTGGCGAAACAACTGCGAGAAGGCGAACCATCCTCAATGCCGCTGAACGAAACACTCGACAACCTCCGCACCATCGACGCCCTGATCCTTTCCTACGAAAACGACTGCTGGGAACACCTCGAAGAAGAAGCCGGCTGATATCTTTCTTTTCCTCGTCTGTCCGAATCCTTGGGAAACTCCTTCTTCTCCTCGTCTGTCCGAATCCTTGGGGTAATCCCTCTACGCCTTCTTCAACGCCCTCTTAAAATCCTCAATAAAATCAACCGGTGTCGGATCGATCCCGCGCAGCAGCGCCAGATAGTAAGAGGCCCAATCTCCATACAGGAGACCGGCGAATGCCTTCTCGAGATTAGTTTCCCCGGGCATTATGAAATTCGTGATCTTGTAGCCCTTCTTCTTCAATTTGCGACCAAGGATTTTGAACCGGTCTTGAATGGAGTCACAAGCCGCGGGATCGTGGATGAAAACAAAATGAAGCGGATACGTTTCAAATGCGAATCCCTGCATTTCATTATGGTTCATCTCCGGGATCGCATTCCAGAACGCTGGCGATTTAGCATTCTCGTTCACCTTGATTTTGTTGATGCGAGACACTGACCGTCCGTACGCATCCGGCGCATAAAAGATGGCGATCTTGCCGACCAGTTGACGGGCGAGAGAGCGCCCCTGTCTGTCCAGATCTTTCATCTGTTCGTCCAGGAATGCGGGCAGCTTTTCCAGCACTTTCTTTTTGAACGACACCAGTCCCAGCGTCTCCAGAATACCCGCATAAATGGAAAAGAAATATCCAGCGGCAAGCCGAGGCTGGAATGTGTCGGTGCACTCAGGAATCAGGGCAACGTGCGCTCCAGCCTTTTGGGCGAGGGACTCCAGCTCACCACCCGAGGTGATAGCGACGATTTTCGCCCCGGCTTTTCTTGCCCGTTTGAATGAGCTTATGGTCTCTTCTGTGTTACCAGAAAACGAAGAAGCCAGAACAAGTGTCCGCCTGGTGAGCTTGGAACGAGCGCGATAGTCACGACAGATCTCCAGCGGCACACTAATGGGACCAAGGTGCAGATCGAGAATATCTGCCGGCAGCGCGCTGCCTCCCATGCCCGTTACGATGACCCGGGCGACCTTTCCCTTGATGGGCACACCTCTGCCGATGGACAGCCCCTTAGCAAACTGAAGTGGAAACTCTCTGATGAGTTGCCCCATATTCGATTTATCGATTTCCTGAATGGCTTTTCTTGTAAGGCCCAATCGTCTTTCCTCAAGTTGGTTTCAGTTGGGATATGTCTACACCTTCGATAGCGAGAAGTTCACGTTTCAAATCCAGGCCACCTGAATAGCCGCCAAGAGCCCCGCTGGAGCTGATGACACGATGACATGGGACGATCACAGGTATCGGATTTCGCCCGTTTGCATTCCCCACCGCTCGAAACGCCTGTGGACGCCCCGTTTGGCTCGCCAGCCACTTGTAGCTCCGGGTTTCACCGAATGGGATGTCCATCAGATTTAACCAGACCTGATGCTGAAACGAAGTCCCGATTACAAAATCCAACGGAATGTTGAATCCCTGCCGTTCGCCTTCGAAATACTCTTCAAGCTGATTCCGGACATCAGGAAGACACTCATCTTTCTTTGAGATACGGAGGCCAGCATTGTTGAATTGCAGCAGAAACTTTCCATTAGGGCCATTCAAAGACAGCGCGCAGATCCCATTCTCCGTCCAGGCAACAGCAAAATCTGAAAACTGCAATCTGAATTCTGACCAGGAAACAGCGGTTGGCATTTTTGACAATCCGAGAGAAAGGGGAACTACAACTCTTTCACACGCACCAGTTGCATTCGGTCAACATTGGGCCCACTTGCGCCCGTCGCTTCGAGGCGGATCGTTCTCGTGCCCTTCTTCAGGGAGACATTAGTGCTCCGAGTGCCAACCCATTTGTTCCAGGAGCCCCCGCCGGGCATCGGCAGTCGTTCTATCTTTTTACCATCTACTTTCAGGTCCAAGGGACGCTTGCCCGAGGAAAGTGAATATCGGATTTGGAAGTAATAGTCGCCATCCTCTTTGACATCAACTTTCCATTCAATATAGGCATCTTTAGTAGCGGTATAATCAACGAATCCTCTGCCGGACCCTCCCGGGTACTGATTCGAGTAATTGGCCCCGCGGATTTTGCCATCCTCGGCCTCATAGACCTGGCCGATTAATTCCTCCTTCTTCACAGGAACTGACGTCTTGGCAAGCTTACTCTTGCCCGCGCTACCTCCGAGCGGGGGCTCCGGCGGCGGTGTATTTTCAATCAGGCGATTAAGCGTATAGACAACCAGCTTATTTATCAGGGGCTTGCCGTCGTGGGCCTTCACACCCTTTATATTCATTTCGTGAATTCGCCATGCCTTTAATTCTTTCAGTTTCAGCGATACCTTTAATCCGTCCGCAGAGACTTTGGCTTCCAGGACGTCGACCGGCGCGACATCGTATTGCTTGGAGCCGTATGGCCGATGGTAATTGTAGAAATAACGCTTGAATTGGTAAGCGTCCGACTTTCCCGCGGTGGCTGGTTCAACAGGTTTAGTGAACGTAAGGTCAAAGCCCGTCCGGGTCAGGTTCATTTTCAGGACTTCCATCGGCATCTTGCCGTTCCACGTTATGCGCTGGATGCCCTTCTCCCCCGCCCAGCCATGATTGTTGTGGCCAACCCAGAGGCTGTTATCGGGCCCGAAGACCAGCCTGTTATTCCCGCGTTTCAGGCCAGCGTTATCATAGAAGGGCACACAGGCTCCCTGCAGAGCGCCATCCACTTCTTCTATCATGACTCGCATGATGCGGGCCCTGTTCATTTCGCCCACCAGCATCTGACCGGCGAACGGACCAAACTTCCCTTCAGTCGTGTCGCACAACGGTTGCGTTGGTGAATTTGCCATCAGCCCGTGAGGAAAATAGATGGCCGGCCTGGTGCGCAGCTTGTCAAGCTCTGCAGAGGACATTGTCAACGGATCGGTCTCCCATCCCTTTCTCCAGACAAGACTGGAGACATGACCGTAGAACTTCCCCTTCTCGATGTGGAATAATGGACTCGTTCCAACCCAGTCTCCCTGGTTATCAGGAACGAAGAGATTGCCTTCCAGGTCATAGCCCAGCCCATTTGGCGAACGCAGGCCGGAAGCCCAGGGAATCAGTTTTCCTTCCGGCGTGATCTTTACTACCCAACCGCGATAAGGAACACAGGCATACATACGGCCCGGGCGACCAATCGCTTTGAATTCCCCCCGGACTTCGTGCCGAATCCCGGCACCAGACGACGCTGTATTCAGGGCACAAACATAATTCCCGTCCTTGTCGAGGATCGGCCCATAATTGAATTCATGATAGTTGCCGGACTGGCCCATGGAATCGCAGACGGTCTTATAGTGATCGGCGACGCCGTCTTCATCTGTATCTCGCAGAAGTGTCAGTTCTGGTCGCTGCATAACCAGCACTTCTGTATCGCTCAGCGCTTTCACACCGAGAGGGTCGTGCAAGCCCTCGGCAAACAACACCCATTCCTTTTCATCCGCATTAAATGTGTAGACCTCACCTCGATGAAAGCACGCGATGAACCGACCATCCGGCATAAAATCGATGCCACCGGTCTCCACGGAAAGCCCTGCGGGGGTCGGGATTGACTTGACCTCGTAATATTTGGAGATGGAGTCAGTCTCAGCCACACAGGCACTGGCGAGCAGAATGATGGTGATTATGAATCTCATACAAAAAGTCATCTTCAGTTGCTGCCTGCCTGCTGACAAAGGTTGAGAATTTCCGCAGGAGAAAGTACCCGTGCATAGACGCACACTTCATCAAGGCTGGCGTCAATTTTCTTGTCCTTTCCCTGTGAGCCGATAACCAGCCTTGTATTTCCAACCTGCAGACCTTTTGACTTGCCCTTCCCAACTTCTTTTCCGTTCACGTAAAGGTGCACGCTCTGGTTGTCTATGGTGGCTGCAAGATGTGTCCATGGTGTTGCTCCTTTCACATTCCCGTTCACGGATTCCTGAACTTCGGCACTTTCATTGATCAGGGATGCTCTCCCAGTTTTCGCATCAAAAGAGATTTCCAGACGAGACTGCGAGGTCGCGGCGCCTAGAATAGATTGTCCTGATTTACTGCCCGTTTGAACCCATGCACAGAATGTGGCGCCAGCCTTCAGTTCATCAGTATTAATCTCAGTTCTAATACGTGCGTTTTTAGTAAACTTCCATGCCCGGCCAACAGCGCCGTCCTCCCTCAGCCGAATGCCTTGAACAGTGATATCGTTCATGCTCCAATAACCGATGGGCTCTTGGTTGGTACGTTCCATCATGGTGACAGTGAAAGCTGCGGCCTCTTCCTTTGACAACGTCAGACGACCCGCGTCCCAACTGCCTGCAGATGAAACATATTTAGCTCCGGAATCTTCATCCGTCAGAAAGGAAGTTTTTTCAGGTAGATCGCCGCTCAGATTGAAATGACGCTCAACCCCGGGATGGCCCCCGTGCTCCTTGATGAGCTCCCTGACTTCAATGTCACCTATTCGATAATTGAATTCAGGATAGCCACCATCAACGATACGATAGCCTAGAAATTTTGAGGGCTTCGCCAGGCCGGAATCGTGAATAACTAGTGGAATTGCGTTTTCCCTGTAAAAAATGCGGCCAACAATCCCGGCAAAGTAATTACCATTGCCTGCCATGTGAGGCATTACTTTAATGAAGCCTCCCTTCCAGATATAGCGTAGCCTGCATGCACCAGCGTCCCAGCAAAAGGATATGTCTCCCGGCAACGCGACAGCGATACTCGCAGGACCGCTATCGGCCATAAAGATGCGGTACATCGTCGGCAGCTTTGGCGGATAGGCGTGATATTTCTTCGCCGATTCCCGGTAGTAGGGCGGCAGATGTGGATCTCTATCCAGCGGCGGCATCTTTCCGGTATGCGACACATACATGGCCCCGTACATCTGATAACCGTGACCCGTGATAGTGCACAGATACTGATAAACACCCTCTTTACCCGGGGCCTCGAATGAGAGCGTTTCCCTGCTATCTGGCTTGAGAACCGGGAAACTCCAAAGGACTTCTTCGGAATCAGGCACATAATGGTCTTTTTCTCCTGCCTCCCCCATCTGCATGGATGCGCTTAACACGCGCAGACGCGCGCCCGGGGCAGTTATAACCATGTTGTGCATCATCTGATCGGAATTGAAAAATTCGATGGTCACACGGCTCCCCGGCTTCACATGGAAGCGCGGGGGATCGAATTTCAGGCCTGGCGCTACCCCCATCTGAATCTTGAAGTCCTCAGCCGGGCAGAGGGGCAGGAGGATGAAAAGTGCAACAGAGAATCTGGCTGTGCGGTTCACGCGAATAATTTCAGATGATTAATACGGCTATTTTTTCGATTCAGCATAGAGAATGCGGAAATCATGATACGGAATAAACACTGGCCCGTACGTCTCGCCGGCTCCGCTCTTAGGGATTACTTCCCTGGTTTCCAAATCCTTCATTACTATGGTGTCCCGGTCATCCTTTGTCATCTCAGACCACCAGTCTCCCAATGCTGCAGGTAATTCGACACTACTTCGGACGTCTCCTGCTTTAAGAGTATTAGAACCTCCCAGGATAGGCCCCGCATCCGAAATAGTTATCGGCAATTCGGCCTCTGCGTTGCTTTCATTCATGATAACAAAAACGGCCTTGTAGCCATTTCCGCCATTAAGGGGTCTTCGGTAAACTGTTGTATAAATCTTGCTTTGGCTGGAAGAGGTGTTGCCGATTTTTACTAATCCCTGATTTCGCCAGTACGGTATTCTTTCAGTGTTTGTATCGTTGAAAAAGCCAAACCTGCTGAGCTCATCAACGACTCGCAGCACCTGTTCTTTGTGATGAATGATTCCATGCGGACCGGAAGGGGCGACACCTATATCATTCAGGAGCGCCCGGCCCATATGCTGGCGGTCAAGCCGCTTGTTGCCCCCTGCCCGCTCCGGCGTTACGTCGGCACATACAGTGGTTATGAGTCCCGTATAGGGCTTGCACATAAATCGATACAGGGAATTCGGAAATTGGGTCACCGCGTCTATGTCGTACGAGCGGTGTCCTGCTCCGCACTCTTCAACAAGTAGTGAACTGTAGATGAAAGATTCAAGCATGTTAGAGGCATTGTTTGACCAGGTGTGTTGGCGCTGAGGGACATTACTTTTTGCCGCGACGCGAGCGATGCGCTTATAGTGGTTGCGCATCGTGGTCGTGAGGAATTTGCTTTGCCAGGGAAGTTCGTCTCCCTGAATGCGGTCAGGATCGCGCAAATAAGCGTTTCCTGCAGCAAGGTTTTCTGAGCGTCCGAATGCGACTGGAAAATATTCATCCATCCACCATCCGACGCGGCGTCCTACTCGGATATGACGTTCGAAATAGTAAGTGGCCTTATCCTCCCACGTTTTATCTAGCTCAGCGCATACGCCCACGTTGCGCCATTGTCCGTAGCGGAAATAGGGAGGTTTGTCCTTACGCCATTCCGCGGCCCTTTCATAAGGAGTATCCTTCGGCGCGCTGGCAGCTCTTCGCCAACGTTTGATGAGGTATTCGTCGGGGAGATCGATCGGCTCAATAGCATAGCCTGTGGCCCAGCTTGGTCCGGCGAAATAATGCCAGCTTGCTTCGCGGTAGTTTGCGGGTTTTGGCTTGGCAGGATGTGTGAGCAGGGAGAAATCAATCTTCCGCTGCCCTTTGACCGTTGCCTGATGATTAATGAATTGCACGCGCCAGGTGACATCCCCATCCCCGTTGCGCTCGAGCTGCATGGTCGAGCCTTCTTTGTTGAGCATCCATCCCTGATCGCTGTCGCAATACCATGACCATGCTCTATCCCCGCTGCCGAACCAGAACCAGGGGACGAACTTGCTGTAGAAGAGCTCCATCTGCGTTTCGGAACTGTCCCAGATGATTCCTTCCTTTTGGGCTAAAGCAATTTCCCACCGGTCTGCGCCGGTCATGCCGCCACCGCCGGTTTCTGAAAATCCCATATCTACAGGGCCGGCAATGTCCGTTACCAGTTCAAAGGACTCAACCTGGACTGGCTGGTCCGCGCCCCAGGTCATGCTGCAATGCATCGAGCCATCGCAGTCATAGCGTGCAGTGAGCGCGATCTGAATGGGGCCCGCTCTCAGCTTGGATTCGTAAAAAATCTCACTTTTCCATTGCCGGACAACTTTGCTGTTTTCGAGCACGGCGGCCTGCTCGCGCTTGCCGTTAATGACCACTTCGAAGCGCATCGGCTTTCTCAACTGCGGGCCCCGGCCTAATTGCTGCAAATCATCGTCAGATACGTTTTCAGGAGCGGCGCGTGCTTCGAGTGGCAGTTCTCGTATATCCGGCTTGATGATCAATTGTTCCGGCAGCCCTGAGGGGGCGACTATGATCTCATGTTTGAGGGTGCTGAAACCTTCAGCAGTCTTTTGAATCGGAGTAAACGGCTCCCAGACGACATCATCCAGACCGATTCTGTTGTGCTGCCAATCTTCGATGTGAAAGGTGAATGGGTCGGGATTACGCTCTCCGACGATGCGGCGGTTTTCGTCAAAGAGGAGAAGAGAGAGTTTGTACTTTTCGCCATCCACTAACTCTGGAAGGTCCAGCATGACTACAGCGAAGTTGCCTTTAAACTTGATGGAGGCTGCTTTGACTTCGTCTTCGTCAACATTGTCTCTCAGAACGAATAGTCTGGCCTCAACCGCGCGTCGAGCTTCTTCGCTTGCGCCATGAATGCCTTTATCGACCACGGCGCTGACCCTTCTAGTGTACGAAGAGAAATTCCAGCGAAAGTCGAAATCCAGCCTGGGCGGTCTCATTTCAGCGATCACATCGAGGCGTCGTTTCTTAAAAGGAATTTCCGTAACCACAATCTTGGGATCGGGCTTCCCTTTCTCCACAATCATCTTTCGTTCTTTTACCGTGCCGCCGTCCATTGAATGGAAGCGGATGAGGCGTGTTCTGAACAATTGCTTTGCGGGCCGTCCTGCGCTTCGCACGTCAAACCAGAGGACATTATCTTCGGTCGTTATTCCCGGAAAAGGTTGACGAAGCCTTAGTTTTTTCACTTCTCCCGGCACTAATTCGAGGAGACCATCTTTCATGTCGGGGGAGTCATAGCTGGAATAGATGGTGCCAGCCGCGCTCTCAACGAAAAAGCCCAGCAGAACGGTCTGCGAGCGGGTGGAGTGATTCTTGACGGTCATCTTGACATCGATGATGTCCTCCATGATTGGGCCGAGCTCGTTTATCTGAAAGCTGGGTGCCTGTGAATCAAAAATGATCTGGGTCTTGGTGGTGTTCCAGGCATGGTTATCGAATGCATTGAAGAATTTGCCGTTACCTCCAATCCCGCGCACCAGCCATGTTCGATAGATCGTGCCATCGGCTGGAGGAATGCGGACCCACGGGCGACCGTGCTCATCTTTTTCTGCAAAGTGGCCATAGAGCATGGCCCCGTGAGGGATAGCGAATTCAATCACCCAGCGGTCGTTTGCTGTGGATGAGCGGATTTTCGCGTTCGACTTCCATCTGCGATCCATGCCAGTTTTGTGCGACCAATACCAGTCCACGTAGGTATTGATAGGGTTCACATCAAATCGCAAAAGACCTAATTGAAAGCCGCGGACAAGGTTGTCGTGGGGGCGAAATTCCAGCTCGATATGGTCGTCCCAGAGAATTCCGTAAAGGGGATGGTTCAGGACGTCAGGAAACCTGCCCCGGGCTTTCATCCAGGATTTCTTTGGATAGATGGGTGAGGTGAATGCGTAATAGAGATTGTCCTTGTCGTAAGCAATATAGACCTGGAGCTGGGTCTGGGCTGGTGCAAGATAACGGAAATCTGCGTTCGCGAAGTCGTACCAGAATCCAGTCAGTGCAGATGCATCTTCCCATTCGGCAGGGGCAAGAACGCCGTCGATATCCGGCGCCTTTTTCATCATCGGAATTCTTATGACGGGTGTATCGACGCGGGCTGCGCCGCCATAGGACGCGGGAGCTTCGCGGGCGGAAACGAATTGTGTGAGTCCGAAAGAGGCAATCAAAAAAAGTGGGATGCGAATCATTGCCAAGCGAATTCAGGGGCGTCGAATGTTACATGTCCGAGCCTATCTGCGAGAGCCGCCGAGAAAGTTCTCGCCCCGCAAACAGCCAGCGCAACCGACGAAGAGAAAGGCGAAGAGAAAAGACGAAGAGTAATAATCTGTTCGTTTTTACTGAATGTTGCACATTCTGGCGGGCGGACAGGCTGGCAGAATGTCGCCACTGGGCCGCCTTAAAGGACCGTATTCCGATCCACTTCGGGGAAGAGCTCGGCGATGTAGTCAGAGAGCTTTTCGTTAGTGGGGCCGTAGCGGTCGCGATACATGTAGAGCTCGAGAGCTTTGCCCATTTCGCCGGAGCGCTGAAAGCGGTCGCCCTGGCCCACGTTGAGGGCCTTCATGCAGATGGAGGCCAGTTCTTCGGGCATGTCCGTCCGGAGTGCCCGGATGTCTTTAATGCGGTAGTTGAACATCCGATCCATGAGTTCGTCGCGAGACTCAACGTTGTAGACCCGGGTACCAGTGATGATTTCATACATGACCAGCCCGAGCGAAAAGATGTCTGAACGACCATCGGTGCCTTCGAACTTCACCTGCTCGGGTGACATGTACGGCCACTTGCCCATGAGCACTTCACTTTCGTCCGGTGTAGCCATGGAGATGGCCTTGGCTATACCGAAGTCCATCAGCTTAACCACGCCGCCCCAGTCGATAATGACATTCGATGGTGTGACATCGCGATGGACGATACCGAGTGGCTTGCCTGTGCGGTCTCGCTTGTGGTGCGCGTATTCGAGTGCGCGGCAGACGCGGCTCATCATGAACGCGGCCATGTCCGGGTCCATGGTTGCGCCTCGTTTTTTCTGGCGCTGGAGGAGTTGTGCAAGGTTTTTGCCGTTCACGTATTCCATCACGATGAAATACTGGCCCTTGTAACGCTCCAGTTGGTAGACCTGCAGAATGTTTTCGTGAATGAGGTCGGCGACGAGCTTTGCTTCGCCGATGAACAGGTCAAGGTTGCGTTTCTTCTGCAGAAGATCCGGCTTCAACATTTTAATGGCGACGGTTTTGTTGAAAGCGTCTGCGCCCATCTGCTCGGCCAGGTAGACCGTTCCCATGCCGCCGGTAGCAATCTTCTTTAGAATGCGGCAACGGCTGATGTATTCAAACTCGACGACTTTAGGGCCTTGCTGAGTAGTTGTTTCACGGGCCACCGTGGATCTCCTTTATGTTTCTTCTTCCTCAGTCTCTTCCAGTTCTTCGTGCGGCGCTCGGGCGACCGATACCAGCTTGTCTTCCTCTCTGAGTCGTATCAGGCGGACGCCCTGAGTGTTGCGGCCAATCGTGCTGATACCGTTGATCGGGGAACGAACGATCATACCGGTGTGGGTAACCATCATCAAATCTTCATCTTCTGACACGGAGAGCATACCGACAACCTTGCCGTTGCGGTCTGTGGTTTTCATGTTGATGACGCCCAGCCCTCCGCGGGCTTTGACGGGATACTCGCTGAAAGCGGTCTTTTTACCGTAACCGTTTTCGCTCAAAGTCAGCACTGTATTGTTTTCGTCGACGACGAGCAGTCCGATGACCTTGTCATCTTTTTCACGCAGGCGGACGCCGCGCACGCCGCGGGCAGTACGGCCCATGCTGCGGATATCGTGTTCGTGGAAACGGATGGAGCGGCCGTTGGCCTTGGCGAGCATGACCTCGTTTTCACCAGATGTAAGCTCGACACCGATCAGGGTGTCGTTCTCATCCAGGGTAAGGGCGCGGATGCCCCGTTTCATGGGCCGGCTGAAGCTCTCGAGGGGCGTTCGTTTCACGTATCCGTTGCTGGTCGCAAAAAAGACATTCCGGCCGTCAAACTCATCCACCCGCAGCATGGAGGTGAACGTTTCATCGGGTTCGAGCTCAATGAGATTTGGCAGGGCCCGGCCGCGGGCCGTCCGGGACATCTGCGGGATGTCGTAGACCTTGAGCCAATAGACCTTGCCCTTGTCTGAGAAGAACAGGATGTAATCGTGCGTGGATGCGACGAACAGGTTGCTCACAAAATCGTCGTCCTTCATGTCACCACCGGTCACCCCTACACCGCCGCGGCGCTGCTGGCGGTAGTTGTTGAGGAGCATCCGCTTGATGTAGCCCTGATTGGAAATGACGACCGCGACATCTTCTTCCGGGATCAAGTCTTCAGGCAGGAACTGGGCATACTCACCCGAGATTTCGGTGCGACGATCGTCGCCATATTTTTCCCGCAGGCTGATGAGGTCTTCCTTGATCATTTCCAGCACGAGCTGTCGATTCTCGAGAATCGATTTCAGTTCTGCGATGCGCTCGATGAGCTCGCGGTATTCCTGTTCGAGCTTTTCGACTTCCAGATTCGTTAACTGCTGCAGACGCATACCGAGAATGGCCAGGGCCTGTTTTTCTGAGAGCTCAAATCGAGCCTTGAGACTGACCTTGGCTGCGTCCGGGCTCTCGGAATTGCGGATGGTTGCGATGACTTCATCCAGGTTGTCCAGAGCGATGCGCAAGCCTTCCAACTCGTGGGCCCGCTCTTCTGCCCGGCGCAGTTGAAAGAGGGTGCGGCGCCGGATGACGTCAACGCGGTGGTCGCGAAAGTGTTCGAGAAACTGCTTGATGTTCAGGGTCATCGGCCGGCCATTGACCAGCGCAATCATGATGATGCTGAACGTGCTTTGAAGCGGCGTGAACTGATAGAGGTTGTTGAGGACCACATCCGCATTTTCGCCTCGCTTGAGCTCGACGACGAGGCGCTGGCCATCTCGGCCGGATTCATCTCGTACGTCAGAGATGCCCTTGATCGTGCCCTCGTTTACCAGGCGGGCGATGCTCTCTTTGATGGTGTCGCGGCGCACCTGGAACGGCAGCTCGGTAAAAACGAGCCATTCCTTGTTCTTTTTGTCTTCGATGTGATACTGGGCCTGGATGACAGCGGTGCCCCGGCCTTCGAGGTAGCCCCTTGTGAGGCTTTCTGATGCGAGCAGTCTGCCACCGGTGGGGAAATCGGGGCCTTGAATAATGCTCAGCAGCTCGGCGGGTGAGATCTCGGGCTCGTCGATTACCTTGCACAGTGCGTCGACGACTTCGCACAGGTTGTGAGGAGGGATGCTGCAGGCCATGCCAACGGCGATGCCAATCGAACCATTGCAGAGGAGATTGGGGAAGCGGCTGGGGAGGACGGACGGCTCGCTGTTCTTGCCATCGTAGTTGTCCTTGAATTCGACCGTGTCCTGCCGGATATCCGCAAGCATGTCTACAGTGACCGGCGTGCTGCGCGCTTCGGTGTAACGCATGGCCGCCGGCCGGTCTCCATCCATTGAGCCAAAGTTTCCCTGGCCCTGGACGAGGGTGTATCGCAGGTTCCAGTCACGGGCCATGCGGACAAGAGTATCGTAGATCGCTGAATCGCCGTGCGGATGATAATGACCCATGCAATGCCCAACGATACGGGCGGTTTTGATGTACCCCCCGGTCGGCGTGAGGTTGAGATCCTGCATGGTGTAAATGATGCGTCGCTGGACCGGTTTGAGCCCGTCGCGGACATCCGGCAGAGCGCGATCCGTAATGACGCTCATGGCATATTGGAGGTAGGAGTCTTTGACTCCCTCCTCAATCAACATGTCTTTAATGTTCTCTTCGTGGTCGGACATTTATGTGGAGACGTAATACGTAATGAGTAATGAGTAAGTGTTACTTGGGGGCGAATACTGAAGAAGGGAGATGTTGGAAGGGCGGAAGAGTAGAATGTTGGAAGAGCGGGGTGTTGGAAGAGTGGAAATTTGGAAGAGCGGAAGATTGCTGGGTGTGGAGCGCGAAAGAAGTAACCGAGCCAGACTTACGTATTACTCATTACTCATTACGTTCTTCTTTTGCTTCGGCTTCGGCTTTAGCTTCTTCTTGGCTTTCGGCTTGGACTTTCTGTCCGCTAGTTCAAATTCGCCGGCCAGGAGCGCTTTGATCTCCTGGTCGGTGGCTTCGCGGTAATTTCCCACGCTGAGATTTCTGTCTGTGAGCTGGCCGATGCGGATGCGTTTCAGGCGTTTTACGCGGTAGTTTAACGCGGCGAGCATGCGGCGGATTTCGCGGTTGCGGCCCTCGCGGAGCGTTATCTCGATGGCCGTCTCGGTGTAGGTAATGTGGCTGATCCGGGCGTCTTCCGCCTTCATCTTGCCATCGGAGAGAAACATGCCTTTGGTCATGAGCTCCATGTCGGATGGATTGACGATTCCTTTGACGAGGACCATGTAGGTCTTGGGGACGCCATACCGGGGGTGAGTCATCCGATTCGCGAAGTCGCCATCGTTGGTGAACAGGATCAGTCCCTGTGATTCTTTATCCAGTCGGCCGACGGGATAGACCCTTTCTTTTACCTGGTCGAGCAGGTCGACGGCTCTCTTACGGCCGTATTCATCGGCCTGGCTGCAGATATATCCGCGCGGCTTGTTCAGGAGGTAATAGACTTTGTTCCTTGCCGCCTTGACGCGTTCGCCATCGACGCGGATGTCGTCTTTGCCGGGATTGACCTGGACGCCCATTTCGGTGATCTGGTCGCCGTTTACTGTTACTCGGCCTTCAGCGATGATGCGCTCGCACTGGCGGCGTGAACCGATGCCGGCTTGAGCTAGTGTTTTTTGCAGGCGTTCCATGGCTTACTCAATATTCAGGCACTGCTCACGAAGGCGATCCACGAGGCCCTTCATATCGAGCACGAGAGCGGCGACGGAAGAGTCGTTTGATTTCGAGCCCATGGTATTGACCTCGCGGTGCATCTCCTGAACGATAAATTCGAGACGGCGGCCCACGGATTCGTCTCGCTCGCAAGTCTCACGGAACTGGATGAGATGACTGCGCAGTCGCTGGAGCTCTTCAGCTACGTCGCTGCGTTCGGCAAAGATGGAGACCTCTCGAAGCAGGGCATCCTCTGCCAGGTTTGCGCCGCTGTCCTGCAGAAGTTCCTGGACGCGGCCGAAGAGGCGGTCTCGATAATCTCGCAATAAGTCAGAGCGGTGCGTCTCGACTCGGGTTGCGCCTTCATCGAGCTCGTCGAGGATTCCACTTAGCTCGGAGAAGAGGGCTTCTCCCTCTTTGATGCGCATTTCAGCCAGTTGATCGAGCGCCTCGGTGGCAGTCGCTGTGGCCAGTTCTCGAAGCCTGGCGCCGAGCTCTTCGTCATCGACACTGATAGAGCTCTCCACCGAGCCGGGCAGAGACAGGAGCAACGCCAGATCTATTTCGCCCGGCACTCCCGTTTTTTCTTTCAGATCATTGAGCTGTGCGATGTAGCTCTCGACCACACTCTCGCGGACGTTGTAGTTGCTGCCGCCCTCATTGCGCATGAGCTTGAGAGTGATATCGACGGTGCCGCGGCTGATCCTGGCCTTGATGAGGTCCTCGAACACCATCTTGTGGCGGCTCAGGGCCTCGGGGGCTTTGAGGCTGATCTTCAGGAACTTGTTGTTGACAGACCGCAGGTCTACATCGACGACAAATTCCTCATCGGCGCGCCGATGCGAACCGAATCCGGTCATGCTTTTGATCATATCTGACTCTTATTTCTCGGCCGGTTCTGCGGCAGGTTCCTCAGCGTCACCGCGTGCACCTTCTGCTGGTGTTTCTTTCGCGCCCTCTGCGGGCGGTTCCTTGGCGCCTTCTGCTGGCGTTTCCTTCTTTTCCGCGGGTTGTGATTCGGTCTGTTCAGTGCCATCCGTCTCTTTCACTTCACCTTCATTCGTTTCGTCGGGATCCAGCTTCAGGCCTCCCCCGCCTTCCTCTCCGCTGCCTCCGGGGAACAGTTTGCCGCCGATTCCACCTTCTTCGTCACCGCCCGTTTCTGACTTGTCGGCAGGTGGTGACTTTTCGTCTTCTTCGACTGCGCCAGACGGCTTTGTGGGCACGTCAAGCGCATCAGTTTCTTTGGATGGCAGGTCCTGCGTAAGGTCCGAAGAGCGGTGGCTTTCACAAAAGGCGATGAGGCAGCAACTCAAGAAGAAGGCGACTGCGGCGCCGGTCGTCCATTGCTGCAGGGTCTGGCTGCCGCGCCCGCCGAGGAGCGACTCTTCGCCCCCCCCGCCGAACGCGCTGGCCAAACCGCCCCCGCTGCCGGATTGCACCAGCACCAGCAGGATCAGCATGAAACATGCGAGAATCAAGATGAAGTAAAGCAATCCGATGATGAAACCCATTGTTCGAGCCTCTAAAGGGTCAATAGTGGAAGAGCGAAATGTTGGAAAAGCGGAATCTTGGATTCAGGGAATGTTTGGAAGAATGGAATGATGTTGCATTTCAGGTTTACGCATTACGCATTACGTATTAAGCATCCCCACATCCTCTGATAATCTCCAAAAATGATTCTGCCTCCAGGCTGGCGCCTCCGACGAGGGCGCCGTCGATATCTGATTGGGCGATCAGGCCCCGGATGTTATCTGGCTTGACGCTTCCGCCGTAAAGGATGCGCATTCCGTTGGCGATGGGCGTGCCGTATCTGTCCTGCAGTATGGAACGAATAAGTGCGTGCACCTCATTCGCCTGGTCCGGCGTGGCGACCTCTCCTGTGCCGATGGCCCAGACCGGCTCGTAAGCGATGATCAGATTGAGGACATCGTCTTCATCCAGATCCTCGAGCCCGGCCTCTACCTGGTCGGTGACTACTTCGGCCGTCTGGTCTGCCTGCCGCTCTTCCAGATGCTCTCCGACGCAGAGGATCGGCGTGAGGTCGTTCTGCTGGGCGGCCTTGATTTTCCAGTTTATTTCTTCGTCCGTTTCGCCGAAAAGATGGCGGCGTTCGGAATGCCCGACGATGCTGTAAGAACACCCCATTTCCCTGACCATTGGAGCAGAAACTTCGCCGGTGTAAGCGCCTTCGGGCTGCCAGAAAACATCCTGAGCGCCGATGCCGATCAATGTGCCTTCGACAAGCTTACAGACGGCCTCCAGGTAAACTGCCGGCGGACAGAGGACGACATCCACACTTTGTGAATCACTGGCTTCTTCGCTGATGGCATGCGCGAGGGCGATGGCCTGGTCGCGGCTCAGATTCATTTTCCAGTTGCCTGCTGCAAGTGGTACTCGCATCGGGTTCTCCTGTTTAAAGATCCTGTTTCGTCTCGGCCAGCACGCCCAGGCTTTCGGCCACGGGGAATGAGCCAAGGACGCGGAGGTAGCTCGCCTGCTCAGTCAAGACCTGGAGCGCATCGCTTACCTGGGGATCGTCTTTGTGTCCTTCAATATCGAGAAAAAAGACATACTCCCATTGATGCTCTTTTGAGGGCCGGTAATCCAGCCAGAGGATGTTGAGATCTCTCTCCTTGAGCGGCAGGAGCATATTGCAGAGCGCGCCAGGCTCATTGTGGGCGACAAAAAGTATGGCTGTTTTATCCTGTCCGCTCTGCCGGGTCTCTTCGTTGCCAAGGACGACAAAACGGGTGACGTTTATCGGGCCGTCTTCGATGGCGCGTTCGACCACCTGCAACCCGTAAATGCGTGCGGCCATTTCGTTGGCGACCGCGGCCGCGCCCTCTTCAGAGGCTGCTCTCTGCGCAGCTCGGGCCGTGCTGGCCTCATCCACGAGCGCCGCATCCGGCAGATTCTCCCGCAGGAACCGCCGGCACTGCGCCAGGGCCTGCGGTTTGGAGTAGACGTTGGTGATCTCTTCACGCGGATGATTTGAAAGGAGGCACTGGCTGATGGGCAGATTAAGCTCGGAAATGATGGTGACATCCACTTCCACGAAGCTGTCGAGCGCATCGGTGATACCGCCATCAAGGGCATTTTGGACAGGCACGACGCCGTAGTCTGTATTGTCCTTGGCAACGGACATGAAAACTGATCGGATGTCGGATTCGGTGATGTATTCCACGCTGGAGCCAAAATTGGCGTGGGCAGCCAAGTGCGAAAAAGTGCCATCCGGGCCGAGGAATGAGACCCGGAATTTACGCTCGAGCTCGTACGACCCGGAAATTATCTCACGATAAACGGCGGACAGGCATGCATCAGAGACCGGTCCGGGGTTGAGTTCCTTCAAACGCTCGAATATGTGACGCTCACGGGCGGGATCGAATACCTTCTGATTATGCTCGCGCTTAAACTCCCCAACCTGCTGAACCACTTTTGCACGGTCATTCAGCAACCGGATGATTTCCCGGTCAAAGGAGTCAATTCTGGCACGAAAATCTTCTAGTGACATGCGTCTTTGGTGGCCGCGAATTCAACTCTTGGTGGCTGTCATTCATTAAACAGGGACGGCGGACATTCGCAGCAATTCCGCACCGAATGTCCGTCGTCCCTGAGCCTGTTGGTCTGCACCGAAATTCTGTTATTTCAAGGGGTTAAGGTGCTTTCCGCACACGAAGGGCGGTATTGTAACAATGGGTACCGGGTAAGCAACGCAGGGGGAGAAGGAGATGGTTGATGGTTGATGGTTGAAGGAAGAATGGAAGGATATGGAAGAATGGAAGCATGGGTTCGTAGCTCTTTTTGGCCGATCATTGGACAGGCCCACACTCAGAGCTACTGAAGCGGGTAGGAACGACCATCATTCAACGCCCGATACCACGATGCGGCATTCGATTGGTTGGCGTGATACGATGCGGCCTCACTGGACTTACCGGACACCGCAATGACTCAGCCAACTGCAGAACAACAACGCCAATGGGACGAACAGGGATACCTGGTGATCGAAGGGGCAGTTACCGGCGACCTGCTCGAAAGAGTGCAGGCCGCGCACGCACACTGGTCTGAAAAATGCAGATCGGGATGGCTGGAGCGTGTCGAGGCCGCGGATACTTCGGCCACTTATTTCGATATCCCCGAACCTTTCGAAAAAGACCTGGTCTTTGCAGAGATCGTCGACCATCCCAGTTGGTATGGCCTTTTGAAGGCCTTAATGGGCGACCCCATCTTTGTGGCGCCACAGGTCCGGACCGTTCCGAACTGGCCGGTGAGCTATACAAGCTGGCACCCGGACGTCGGCCCGAACAGGCCGCTGCACGTGAAGGTGCAACTCTACGTCAATGATGTGAATGATGGCGCGTTCGGCTTTGTCCCCGGCAGCCACAGGGAGCTTCATTATTCCATGCCCTACGTGCACCGGCTGCGGAGCATGCCGGGGCATAAAGTGCTTTCAGGCAAAGCTGGCACGGCTGTCATATTCAACGGCCGCGGATGGCACGCGGCCATGGAAAACATGTCCGGCGCGCCCAGACGCTCAATTATTCTCATTTACGATGAACGGACCGACCAAGAGCCATCAGACCGGTTTGAAGCCGCCGCCTCTGTCTGCGATACCCCTGAACGCAGACGCCTTTTCAATCTGGTCGACCAGAGCTGAATCTGCAAAGCTCTGTGGCGCCATTCGTCCTCTCGACAGGCTGAAAACTAACCCACAACCGACGGTGGTGTGGGCACTCGCCAAAGCCGATCCTTTTCCTCCAACCAGCGAACCGATGAAACAGACCTACACCTTTGCCATTTCGTTTTTCTGCTTCCTGACCCTCCAAACCAATGCCGAGACATGGTCGAGCTTCCGAGGTCCGCTGGGTACCGGCCTGTCGTCGCAGAGCCCGCCTACCACGTGGAACGAAGAATCCGTCGCCTGGAGAACCCAGATTGAAGGATCGGGGCAATCCTCCGCGGTGAACTGGGGTGACAGAATCTTCCTTACCAGTGCGAAGAACAACGGGCGGACGCGGCTTGTGCTCTGCCTGGATGCATCCAAAGGCAAAGTGCTGTGGAAGAAGGCCATCGAAGTAAAGGCACCCGAGCAGTCTCACAAAATGAATAGCTGGGCCACGCCTTCGTGCGCGACAGATGGAGAGCGCGTGGTTGCGTTCTTTGGCAAGGGGGGCCTCCACTGTTTCGACATCGATGGCAATCAGCTTTGGTCGCGTACCGATCTGGGATCATTCCCAGGCAGATGGGGAACGGCAGCGTCACCAATCATTCTGGATGGCAAGGTAATCCAGAACTGCGATGCGCAAGGCAAATCGTATCTGATCGCAGCCGACAAAAAGACAGGTGAGACGATCTGGAATACTCCGCGCAGGTCAACGCCCAAAGGAGGATGGAGCACGCCGATTCTGATCGATACCGGCGAACGGAAGGAACTCGTCCTGAATGGAGAATTCGGCGTCCAGGCATACGACCCGGAGACGGGCAAAGATTACTGGTTCTGCAAGGCATTCAATGGCCGCGGCTCGCCCGTGCCCTTTTTTGCCAACAACATGATTTACGTGGTCAACGGCAAGCCTGGCGACCTTTATGTCGTCAAGCCCGGCGGCCAGGGGGACGTCACGAGCACGCACATGGCCTATCATGCGAAGCGAGTTGGCGGCCGCGATCTGCCTGCGCCGGTGGTGGTCGGCAATTACCTGTTCGTCGTCAGCCTGAGTGGCATCGCCACAACCTACAATGCCAGCAATGGTGAGATTTATTATTCGGAGCGACTGGGCGGCCAGTTTTCTGCTTCCCCAATGGTAGCGAAGGGATTGGTCTATCTGGTCGCCGAGACAGGCGAAACAGTCGTGGTCCGCCCTGGCAAGAAACTGGATGTAGTCTCACGAAACAAAGTGGGCTCTGGACCGGGTGAAATCTTTCGGGCGACGATTTCACCGATCAAGGGCCGCATGTTTCTGAGATCAAATAAAGCGCTCTACTGCATCAAGTAGCGATAAGACGAAGAGGATGACGATGAGAAAGACGAGATCGCTGACCTAAATCCCCTTCAAGGCCTCCAACTCAGTTTCCAGATTCCTTCTGGCCGCCACTTCCAAGGATTGGAACTCGTCCGTGTGGTATATCCGCTCGCGGCTCGAAAAGCTCTGAAGCACTTTGGCCCGTCCTTTACGATAGTCCTTGTCCGAGAGCCAGGAGTATTCCCGTCGAATCTGTCTGGAATATTCCCCGTATCTTTCGGTGGCCGAACCAAGTATGGCCAGGTCGATGTCGATGATAAGTTCTTCGTCACGAGATTGCGGAGGCTCACGATGCGTGGTGGCCATAATCAATTTTGATGCCTCATCGATGATGCCTGGGGTCCGAATGAAAGCGGCAGCCACACGGCAGCTTTGCTCTTCATTAGCATCGCTGCGGGAATCGTAAACTACGTCGTGATACCACAGGGCGAGTTCAATGAGAGCCGGTTGCTCGGCTGAGTCTGCATGCTGGTCGAGGAGACGCAGACATTCGTTGATGTGCGTGAGGTTATGGTAATGGCGTTCTTTGGCGGAGTACGCGGCCTTGAGTTTTGTCCACTCCAGATCGGCGCCTTTCAAAGAGTAGCGTTTACAGCAGCAGCGCCAACGCGCGATGAGGACTTCAGAATCTGCCATTCTCAGAACTCCATTCGAAGAAAGCCTGATCCGGCTTCATTCTGAATAGTATGATTCCTCTGTGTTATGCCACTGAGATCCCGGCGAGACCTAAGGGTAAAGGCAGGCTTGGCGATTGAGGCGACGGATTGACTCATGGGCACTGCTGCAGGAGCATGACAAAAAACTGTGAAATCAGTCCGGCCAACGGTGTGCTTGGACGAAGACGAGGCCACATTACTGATGAACGGATCCAGAACCAGAAAGGGTTGGAAAATCTGATGCACTTCAAACGAATCTACGGTCTCATTCTCATGGCCTTGGCGGCATCCATGGTTCAGGCAGCCGAGCGTCCGAATTTCGTGTTCTTTCTTGTCGATGATCTCGGCTGGGGTGACTTGGGGTGCTACGGCTCGGAGTTTCACGAAACGCCGAATCTGGACAGATTGGCGGGGGAGGGCATGAAGTTCACCAATGCCTACTCGGCCTGCACAGTCTGTTCTCCGAGTCGTGCGGCCATCCTGACGGGCCGCTATCCCGGGCGGCTTCACTTGACGGATTGGATCACCGGGCATGGGCGGAAGAACCCGATGCTTCTCATTCCGAAGTGGAAGATGAAGATGGATCATGAACTGACCACCTTGCCCGAGGCGTTGAAGGAGGCGGGATACCGCACGCAGTTCACAGGCAAGTGGCACCTCATGCCCATCCGGCAGCCTGATTTCAAGGAGCACTACCCGGACAGTCATGGGTTCGACATCAATATAGCGGGGCGCGAGTGGGGCCAACCCAAGGGCCGGGGCAGGTATTTTTCACCATTCGACATGCCGAATCTGGACAACGGCAAAAAGGGGGACTTCCTCACCGACAAACTGACTGATGCCGCCGTGAAGTTCATTAAGGAGTCCAGGGACAAGCCGTTCCTCCTCTACTTTTCGTACTACACAGTGCACGGGCCCATCATGACGAAACCCGCGTTGCTGGCGAAGTACAAAAAGAAGTCCGCCGGTTTCGACAACAAGCGCAACGAAAACCTCAATCCCGCATACGCCGGCATGATTGAGAGCCTCGACGACAGTGTGGGCCGGGTGATGGCCATGCTCGAGGAGACCGGCGTGGCCGACAATACGGTGGTCATCTTCACGGCAGACAATGGCGGCGTCTCCGAACGCAGCTCTGGTGGACTCCGCGGCCGCAAGGCACTGGCCTACGAAGGCGGAACACGCGAGCCGGCACTCGTCAAATGGCCGGGCAAGGTGGAGCCGGGTTCGGTTTGCAGCGTGCCGACCATCGGGACGGACTTCTACCCGACAATGCTGGAGATGGCCGGGTTGCCCGCGCGTTCGGAAGCGCATCTTGACGGCATCAGCCTTGTCCCTTGGCTGACTGGCGAATCCAAAGCTCCTTCCCGCAAGTCCCTCTACTGGCACTACCCGCACTACCATGCCACCAAGCCTTATGGTGCCATCCGGAAAACGGACTGGAAGCTCATCGAATTCTTCGAGGAAGGGAAGCTTGAACTCTACGACTTGAAGAACGACCCTTCGGAAAGGAGCAACCTGGCGGACACCAACACCGAGAAACGGGACGAACTGCTGGCGGACCTCCGCGACTGGCGCAAAGCCGTCAAGGCGCAGATGCCGACGCCCAACCCGAATTTCGATCCCGCATACTCACCACCCCGTCGCAATACCCGCCGCGGGAAGGCCACCAAACCCGTCTCCACGCCGTTGGGACAGGTTTCCGCATCGAGCTACCAGGTCGGCAACCCGCCGGAGTCCGCGGTGGACGGTGTAAACAGTTCGCGGTGGGCGGCCGCTGGCGACGCGGTTCCCCAGTGGTGGATGGTGGAGTTCCCTGAGGCCCGTCAACTTTCCGGTGTAACCATCCGCTGGAAGAATCAAACATGGTACAGCCACAAGATTGAAGTCTCCGAAGACGGCAAGAAATGGAAGATGGTCGCCGATGCAACCGGCTCGAAGGCGATCCCCGCCAAGTCCAAACATGCTTTCTCCGCCAAGGGGAAGTTCCTGAGGGTCACGGTGGACGACCTCGGCTCCGGGTGGGTCACCTTCACAGAACTGAAACCAGTCTTTAAACCAGAATGAAAGCTGCGATGTTATTACTCGTGCCTACCGTTCATCCAGTTGCAGGTGAAGGCTGCCATAGGAGTCAGATGTCTTGAATCCCGACAGCGACTATGCTCTGCAAAGTGGTGCAGTCTTAACATTTCAGTTGCGATGCGTTATTTCAATCTCGTCAAGAACCTCTCCAACTGGCAGACCTACCTGGCGGTGAAGTCCGGCCTCAACAGAGAAGATCCTCTCATGTTCGAAACCCGCGCGGGCATCCGCTTTGAGGTGCCGCGCCGTTTGCTCCATACATTCAAAGAGATCTTCATGGATGAAGATTACATGACCGGTCTTGGCAGGCCCGTGCCTGACGGGGCAGCCGTCATCGATGTCGGCGCGAACGCCGGCTACTTCAGCATGTTCGCTGCATCGCGTTTCAAAGGATCAAGAGTGATCGCTTTCGAGCCGATCCCGGTGAATTTCGAACAGCTTCAGAAGAACATCGCGTTCAGCAATTCAACACGCATCACAGGAATCCAAAAGGCGGTTTACAGAGAGACCGGCGAAATTTCGCTCAGTTATGATCCGACCGACAGCTTCACCACCAGCGCGACCATTTTTGATAAGGACCAGGAACCGGATTCCATTCAGGTGGCAACCACCACGCTGATGGATGTCTTCGAAGGATTTGAAATCGACAGATGCGATCTCCTGAAGCTCGACTGCGAAGGCGCTGAGTACGACATCCTCTACAACAGCCCGGACTGCTTTCACCGTATCCAGCAGATCGCCATGGAGGTCCACGAGGGGCCCGAGCCTGACCAGAATCTGGAGGCAATAGATGGCTTCCTCAAAGAAAATGGTTACAGCACGCGTTCGCTCTACAACCGAATGCTCTGGGCCTGGCGTTAACAGGAGTCTGTCCCCCAGTACCGTAGGACGAAGGTACAAGTTCCCTCTTTGTTATGTCTTATTTATCTGGCCTCATTCGTCTGTCCCTCTTGTCTATGTCTTATTCGTCTGTCCTCCCCAAAGGCCACCATGGATAACTCACTCGCAGCACACTGGAAACTTGCCGGCGATTTACTCGATTCATCCGCCAACGAAAACCATGCCCAGGGCCACGACATCGAAACCGCGGGCAAAGCCGCGGAGTTCAACGGCCGCTCGTCGTTCATCTCCATCCCAAAGTCTGAATCGTTGCAGACAGGTACCGGTGATTTTTCGATCTGTGCCCATGTCCACACGGAAAAGGGCATCGACGACCCGATTGGCGATATTGTCAGTTGCTTCGATCCTGAGGCGAGGCGCGGATTCAATCTGAACATCAAGCGTCACTCGGCCGCGCCAGGCAGTCTTGCGAACAATCGCAACGTCCATTTCGGCATCGACAACGGAGACAACTCCACCTGGCAGGACTGCGGCCGGCCCGGCAACGCACGATTTGTCATGGCTTTGGCCGTGCATGATGGCTCGCTCTACGCCGGTACCTATGAGGAAGGCGAAAACGAGACGGGCCATGTCTATCGTTACGCGGGTGAGGGCGAGTGGGAAGACTGCGGTGGCTCTCCGGACGGCTCCAATGCGGTGATGTCACTGGCCCCCTTCCAGGGAAAGCTCCACGCGGGCACAGGCCGCTTGAAGGGCTCAGGCTCGGCCCTTGAAGACTCCATCAATCGCACTGAGGGAGGCAAAGTCTATCGACTGGAAAACGGGGAATGGATTCCTTGCGGCGAGCTCGGACCGCAAAGCCGAACGTATCCGGAATACGTGCATGACACAGTGCATGGCCTCGAAGTCTTCAAGAATGAGCTTTACGGCGTCCCCCTCTATACCCAGGGACTTTTCCGCTGTAACGGTGAGTTCTGGGAGGATTGCGGCAGCCCGGGAAAACGCGCGTTCACACTCGGTGTCTACCGCGGTCAACTCCTCATGGCGGAAAACGGAAGCAAGATCTACCGATTCGATTGTGGGGAAAACTGGTCCAAATGGACCAGCATCGGAGATCTGCCCGGCGCGACCCAGAATTACTCGATGGCCGTCTACCAGGGCCGTCTGCACATTGGCACGTGGCCGAATGGCGAGGTGTTCCGGCTCGAAGAAAACGGCGAATGGACAGACACCGGGCGACTCGGCGAAGAAAAAGAAGTGATGGGCATGGCCGTGTACAACGGCAAGCTCTACGCGGGCACCCTGCCCCTCGCCCATGTCTATCGCTACGACGGCGACGGCAACTGGACCTGCACCGGACAGATCGACGCCACGCCCGACGTCGTCTATCGCCGCGCCTGGTCGACAGCGGTTTACCAGGGCAGGCTCTTTTATGGAACCTTGCCCACCGGACACGTCCTCAGCCTTGAAGCCGGCCGCAGCGCCACTTACGACCATCAGCTCGATCCCGGATGGAAACACATCGCGGCCATCAGGAACGGCAACACTCTCGAACTCTTCATTGACGGAGAAAAGGTCGCCACCTCTTCATCGTTCAACCCATCGGATTACGATCTCTCAAACGACCAACCTGTCACCATCGGCAAAGGAGCGCACGATCATTTTCATGGCCGAATAGGCGACGTGCGGTTTTACAGGCGGGCCCTGCAGAAGGAAGAGATCAAGAACATTTCCAACGCAAGCCTTTCGTAGCGTCCAGCATCGGCAGGTCATGCGGTTTCGCAACATCAGAAACAAGGAGCAGTAATGAGTGTCTCACGCATTGAAGACAAGGTCCGCATTATCGAAGCCGCGGAGGGCAATGGCTGCAGGTTTGAAATCCTCGAATACCAGGAACTCACTGGCAGCGAAGACGTCGGTCTCGCCGAAACGTTGTTTTACGCCAAGCAGGCAGGCATCCGGCTGAAGATGGTGCGAATCACGATCAGCCAGTCCGAGGTCGTGACCGAGTCCGGAGCCCTCTACTTCATGAAAGGCAACATCGAGATGGATAGCCCGACCGGAGGGGTGACCGGCCTGGCTAAGAAACTCATTGCCAGCCGGCTCACCAAAGAAGACACCTTCAAACCTCACTATCGTGGAACAGGCGAGATCTATCTCGAACCGACCTTTTCCCATTTCGTGCTGGTGGATCTCAATGACGAAGAAATGGTCGTCGACAAAGGAATGTTCTTCGCCTGCGAGAGCACGGTTGAGGTAGGGGTGAAAGTGCAGAAGAGCATTTCATCGGCCCTGATGGGCGGCGAGGGTTTCTTCCAGTCCAGGCTCAGCGGCACCGGCATCGCGTTGCTTGCGAGCCCCGTACCGAGCGATGAGATCGTCCGCTACGAACTGACCGGCGACAAGCTGAGCGTCGATGGCAACTTTGCCATCCTTCGAAAAGGCGATATCGAATTCAAAGTCGAGAAGTCCTCCAAATCACTCCTTGGAAGCATGACGAGCGGCGAAGGAATGTTGCAGACTTTCAGCGGACACGGAGAAGTCTGGGTAGCCCCAACGCAGGCCGCATACGACCGAATTGCGCACGGTGGTCTTTACTCCGTTACCGGATCAGATAGTTCAGGAA
>JASLXP010000767.1 GCA_030740295.1 Planctomycetota bacterium | reverse complement strand
CCCATGGCTTCAGGTAGTCCTGCATCGTATCCGCGATCTTCAGTCCCGTGATGTCCCCGAGCCCCATCTCCATCGCCGCGACGCTCCCCCAGGGAAACCGAAGCTCATCCTTATGCTTCTCGCGGAACGCCGTCAGTCTCTTGGTGTGCTCGTACTTTTCGTGCGGAGGAGGGACCACAGCGTTGTACACGAGTCGGGCGTGCTGGTTTGCCAGCGTCAACTGCCGCAAGCGGTTCTGCTCACGTGGCGTCAGGGCTTCAATATCCACGGCCGTCAGGATCGCGTCCGTCTTGTCGAAATCTTCGGCGGTGTAGTAGTCACCCAGGGACCACATGAGGCCCCGGACGAAGTTCCCGGCGCCACCGCGACGGCAGATCTCGTTGATGTTCGGCAGCAGTCGCTTCTCCCACAGTTCCTCGCGCCAGTACCGGAAGTATCTCTTGACTACCTCGGCGGCCGGGCCATAAGCGCGGCAATAGTGTTCTTCCCAGTGAGCGAACTGCTTGTCCGGCTCACTCATGCCCTTTGCCAGGATGTAGTCGACAATCCCGGTCACCGGCCACCGGTGCACCAGGCTATCGTAGTTCGCCGAGATAGTGTCATGTTCGACCGCCACCCGGAAGACGTCGAGCATCTGCTTTTCGACCCCGAGGGGCATGACCCCCGTCAAGTACTTGTGATGATAGTTGGGCCGGAATCCCATGTGCTTGAGTCCCACTTCCCGCCATCCTTCGAGCACCTCCCTCGTAACCTTCTCCTCCAGAGGTATGACATAGGGCACCATATGGGCGATGACGTTCGGCTCGACCCAAAGCTCGCGCGGGGCGCTCAGGAGCTGTAGATAGGCGTACATGGCGACCCTGGTGTCGGGGTCGTGCTTCCTCACCCGTCGCGCCACTTCGTTGGCAAGGTGAATGTAACGGTCGGTCAGATGCTCCGCGAACTGCTCACCTTCTCTGATGACGTCGATCTTTGTGCAACCCTCGCAACGACAGAAGTTGCTGGCGCCGTCGTTGACGCAGGCGCTGATAAACTCGCGTTGGCGCGGGTAACGCTTGAACCAGTTGGCCACCACCAGTTCCGCGACTTTGGAATTGCTGGGACAGATTTTCACCCATTGCTCGCTCTGCTCTTTCGATCGGCCACGCAGCATCACCGGTTCGCGTTTCCCGGACTTGTTGAGCGCGAACAATTCCGGCTGAGTCTCGCCATACATCCCCCACCATTTATGGAAGGTATGCCCCCCTCCGGGATAGGCGCCTCCCATTCGCATCCGCCGTCTCCAGGCAAGTGTTTCGTCCACCCGACGGTTGTGCGCCCAGATCCGTTCCATCACTACCTTGGGGGTGGAGCCTGTCGGTACCGAGGCGTGTCGGATGCCCTGCCGGATCGTGCGCTGCATGAGCTTCGGCGTCCAGGCATGCCGGCCGGTCGTCAACGTCAGCGGATGCTGCTTCTTGAAGGCAATCCCCGCGTCGCCCGGCTCGATCCATCTGATGCCGAGCTGTCGTTCCAGGAAATCGTAGACCGCGGCCAGCGTTCCCGGTTCGCCGCGATCCCCGTTGCCGTAAAACCAGGCGGCTTCGGCAGTCACCCGCCACCGGGCCTCACCGATCGCGAGCTCGCCAGCGTCGTCGGGGGGACGAATTCCGACGTGGAGCAAGTAATGGCCGTCAGGAGCCTTGCCGTCCTTCGCGATCTCCGGCTGTTTCCCTGTGACCAGCTCGATGTGCGTCTGCAGCTCCTCGGCCGCGTCCGACACCTTCTTGCGGGCGTAGGCCGATTCCGATTCCAGAACCGGGGCCAGCACGATGGCGCACTTCTCTGGCCGGACGAGGAACGTCTCCGCCATGAGCGGAGCGGACGTCACAGTAGCCAGCAGCGTGATGAGCATTCTAAGCCTGCGCATTTGTGTCCCCCTTGGCGACGGCCCATCGTCGAACCGTCAAAGCTCGATGGCCTTCACGCGGCCATCCAGAGAGCGAGTCATTCCCGATTATGTCATACAAGCTCCACGCGTTCTGCGTCGTCTCATCGACAGGATGCGTCTTACTCACGGAATGGCCCCCAAGACAAGCGTAGTCCCCGACTTTCTTGTGGTCAACGCGGCCCCGGAAGTGGACACGACTCACGACTCGGACGCCTCTGGATTGGGCTAAACGCTTCAGCTAAGATTTCGTCTGAGCCATTTCATAGAATGAAGCAAACTCTTGATGCAGTCTACGAAAATGGCGTCTTCCGCCCTCTTAGCACGCCGCGCATTGAAGACGGCCAGCCAGTTCACTTGGAGCTCGAAACACAGCTCGATGGTCAGGGGTGTGTTGATGCAAGAGAATCTCAGGACGCTCAACCAGCCTGGTTGACGCCGATCCTTCAACGGCTCTCAGCTTTATTGCAGTTGCCTCCCGGATGGGGCTCTTATGCGGCATGTGCCGTCGCATGGCCCAGCACATGTATGCGACTGATACAAAGAAGCACGCGATAACGATCTCTGCATTCGGTTTGCCTTCCCTGACGATGAAGGTCCCCGCGTCTTCCGCACCCGACCATCCAAGTGCGCAGACTGCCGTGAGCAGACCGGGAATGAGCTTTCTTCCATCCGCCTTGTGTTTCCTCACTTGAATACAGCTTCGCCGAAGGTGGCGCGATCGTGAAAGCTGCGGCTTTCCAGGTTGGGGGACCAGGTTGAGTAGATGGGGTCGGGCTTCCCCTTGCCGCGCCCTTCCGGCCACTCCGCACGCCCGACGTTCAGGGTCCACCTCGTGCCCGGCACGGCCGGCGACGTGCCCAGCGTGGTGAAGGGGATTCTCACCACGGCAGTCCAGCGCTTCGCATCCTTGTCGAGATGCGCAGCGTAGGCCCATTCACCGTTCCAGGACGCGTCACGCCTGCCGTAGAGCGGATGGAGGGGGTCGTCGATGTAGCCCAGGCGAGCGTCGTATGTGGAATCCGGGACCGGATTGAAGACGAACTGGCAATGCTTATTCCGCTCACCGGCCGGGTCGATTGCCAACTCCATGCACTCCTGAGCCCAGGCATTGCCATCCCGGCCCATGGGCTTGAAGAAATCGAGCCATCTGTCGGAGCTGTAATCACACTCGACGCCAAAGTAGACGGCTTCCTCGTCGTAGAGCATCTTGAACCGCGACGGATTCTTGGCCTTGCCCATGGAAATTTCGTTGAGCTCGTGGAACGGGACGCTCGGCCAGGGCTGCTTGTTCAGGTCCGGCTGTAGCTCAATGCCCTTGGCCCGCGTGACCTCAACGCGCTGCGTTTCCCCGGTTCCAGGCAGTATCCCGTTCACTTTGAGCGAAGTGAAGTCCCAGTTGAATGGTGGCTTCAGACTCACGTTGCCGCTGCTCTTGCCTCCCTTCCACACGTCGGATTTGCTGAGCGACGGGAACAGAAGGGGCAACCCCCGGGGGTAGGTGTTGATGAACTTCCCTTTCTCGTCGTAGAGCGCGTCGAGCATGGCTGAATGTCGCGCCACCGCACCGGCGAGCTCGTCGAACAGGCCCTGCGTGGGCCTGATGCGGTAGGCTCGGTAAATCTGGAAGACCGCCGCCAGGCTTCTGACGATGCTGAAATCCAGTTCCACCATCAGCAAGACGGCCTTTACCTTCGGGTCTGTGGCCAACCGTTTGGCGCGATCGAGGTTGACCGTCATCTCATTCACCAGTCTGGCGGGCAGGCAATGGCAGTAGTAGTCGACCGGTGCGCGGAGTGAGCTCGGCGTGGAGCCCATCTCAGTGTTTGGCCGGTCGAAAGCCGAGAAGGTCTCGAGACGCCGGTACAGTGAACGGTAGAACGCCCGCATCGGGACTGCGGCCTCACCGAATAGCCCCTGCACGTAATCGTCCAGCAGCTCACCCGGCTCCCGGTCCGGATCCTCGAGCGCCTTGCCGAACGCATAGAGAGCCGGACCTTCCATGCCGTAGCTGACCTTCTTGTACCCCCCACAGATGTAGATACCTACCACCTGATTTTCGAGGAAGTGTCGGACCTGAGTAACGACGTAGTTGGGCGTACGGCACGGCCCGAAGTAGCCAGGCGTCTTGTACCAGCCCCAGTTGTAGATGTAGACGGTCTTGGCCACGTTGTGGGGCCGCCATCTCTCGAACATCTCCGGGGTATAGGCGCACATTTGGATCACAACGTTATCTGGGAAGCCAGTGAACGTCTTCGGTGGGGGGACGGTGGGGCCATAGGAGATGAGCATGACCCTCTTCCCCGGTCGCAGTTTCGCCATCTCCGCCGCCAGATCCCGATGCACAATCCAGAGCCGTTCCGCGGTATCAGGATGAATAGCGAGGCAGCGCTCGCATTGGCACGGCTGGTAGCCGTCGGTCTGGGCGAGCTCCACCATCTGATAGCCGTTATCCAACTGGCGAGTCATCTCTTCGATCATCAGCTCCCGGACCCTTGGGTTGGAGATGCACAGATGATTACCGTGGGGAGTACGGAGCCCGCCACGCAGCGCGAAGAATTCGGGGTTGGTCTTACCGTAGACCTTGGTCGGGACGGCGGTGTAATAGGAGTGCCCCCCGTAGGTCTTCAGAACCGGAGTCGAGCCGAACAGGCTGAGCGATACGGCAAAGGTTCGGTCTCTGGGAGCTCTGCCGATGACATACTCAAAGCGCGGCTTCCAGGCCCTGCTCGCTGCGGCCTCAACGGTCAGGGGGGCCTGCTTGGGAACACGTACACCGTGCTCTCCGGGCATCAGGAAACGGACGCCTAACTGATCCTCGAGAAACGCAACCACGCCCTTTAGCGTCCCAAGGTGCTCGATCGGCCTCTTCTTATTCTTGACCTTATCTTCCGCGTCATCACCGACGATGTAGATGTCGCCCTCCCGCACCTGGTAGAGGTAGGCCCACTCCCGGACCCCATCGACGGGCAATCCGGCACGCCGGGATGCCTGACTCTTGCCGAGATAGAACGCCGGCACGCCCGCCGGCTTCTTGGATTCAAGCACAATCGGCAATGTAGCTCCCGAAGCATCACTAACGGTCTTCTGCAACAGGTTGGCCGCAATCCCGAGCCGCGCCTGGTCGGCCTCGTCGGGGATGACGATCACATACCGAGACTTGCCCCCAGCGGCGATCTGGATGCTCTCTGCTTGCTTCTCCTCGCCCGCACTATCGTTTGGGAACGACAAACACGCGAGTGCCACCACGCCGGCCATGCTGTAGATCGCTCTATCCATTGTTGAAGCTCCTGCTGAGTCTTGGGTTGTAGTGGCGGCGTCCCGCCGCCGTTCTCTGCGGCGGGTCGCCGCAGCCACGATATCTGCCAGCCACGAAGGAAGAACCGAATTCTGAGCTCCTATTCGTGGCCGCTTCTAATGAGGCGAAGCTGCGCTGGCAAGCGCAGAGCTTACCGAACTTCCGCGTCACGTGGAAGCGGCTCCCTTCGGTGGCGGAAATGCTGAATCCTCGACTCTCTCCCCGGACTTGCGCCGCGGCCAACTCACGCGGTTCTGATCACTCGAGGTCCCAGTCCCCCTCCAGCCGCTTCACGTAGACCTTCACCTGGCTGACCTTGGCGGCCGTGTAGAAGTAGAACCCCACCCGGTCGTGGCCGGGGTCGTTCATGGGATTTCCCTGCCGGGCCTCGATGACCAACTTGCCATCGACGAACATGCTCAGGTGGCCCTCGTCGTTCTGGACCACCATCCGGTGTGCCTTGCCCGGCGTGACCAGTATCTCCGGGGCCGAGTCAACCTGAAGTTTCGCTCCGGACTTCCGCAACTGGTTCTTCTTGTTCCAGAACCCGCCGAACTGGAAGAAGGTGCCCGCCTCAAAGGGCTGCTTGCCGCCTTCCTTGAAGGCCGGGGCATGGATGAAGGAACTCAGGTCTGAAATCCGCGGCTTCAGTTGCACCCCTTTCTTGGACAACGCCATCACCTTGACATCCGTCGTGACCTCGAATTCCATCCGCTGGGACGCGAGTGCGCGATCCCCGGGGTACCCCCGAGCCGAGATCAGCGCGCCACTGCCACGGAGACATCCCTCCTGAATGACCCATTTGCCGTCAACGACTTCCCAGTTCGCTCCCAACTCGTCGCGGTCGAAGTCGTCGCTGAAAGCCAGTTCCCAGCCGGCTTCCTCCGCGGGGACGAGCTTGGCCGACTTGCGGGACTTCCTGGGGGGTGTCGCCTGCGCGGGCAGCACCTTTCCTCTGGTCGGATACGAGACATAGTCGGGATGGAGCCCCTTCATCCGGGGGGTCTGCGGCCGGACCGGCCCCCAATTGATGGAGTAGGGATGCTTCTGGCAGATGCGCTCCATTTCGTCCCAATTGGCCCGTGCTGTCCTTTCCGCCCGGTAATCCGTTCCTTCGCTCTTCTTGAGTCGCGCTAACTGTGCGCCGATGTCGATGATCAGCCGGGTGTAATCCAAGCCGGCACGGACGAACTCGACTCGCTTTCGGTAGATGTCCGTCGCTTCGGCAAGCGCCGCGTTCGCACTGTCCAGGAACGCATACGCCTTGTCGAAGAATGCCCCGTCATAGACTTCGGGATAGCCGCGGCCCCCGCTCACGTATGCCTCTCGGGTATTCTCCATCAGAGCCCAGTATGCCTTGATCTCGTCCGCGCCGGCCCCGAAACCCCGCCGGTAGTAATCGTCCAGGATGGCATGACCGTCCTGCTGCGGATTCCACGTGAGCTGTGCCATCACATAATACAGCGGGCCCTGAGTTGCCCAGTGTTCCCAGACCGCGTCGATGAAGATGCCGATACAGTTGCTATCCGCGATGAACTTGAAGTCCTCGATGGTCTGGGTCAATGGGACGTCCGGCTGCCCCTGTTGCCAGCCGGCTGGGCTGCCGGTGTTGGGTCGCCACATGAGATGTGGCGCCAGCTTTGCCCAGTTCTTGAATTGCTGCCGGTGAGTCGTGCCCCGCGATGATCCCCGGTCTTTGAGTCCTCGTCGCAGGAGGAAGTTGGCGACGCTGGAAATGATCACGTTGTCCACAGGTACTGCTTTGATCGGCGCCGGCCGGGAGTGCCCGTAGGCCAACATGAGCACGTAGTAGTCCTTATCCGGATAGCGCTCCTTGAGCAGTCGAGCGCAGTGGTTGGCGAACGTCACATGCCGGTCGGAGAGCGCGACATATTCCTGGCCCATGCCCTGCCACCTAAAGGTCCTGAGTTCCCCACCCGGATGGTCCCAGGCTCGACAATTCTCACAGACGCAATGCCCGCTGAACCAGCCATCGTTGGGCGACGCGTTGAAAACCGTGCGGTTCGGATCCTGTTTGAGCTTTTCCTCAACATCTTTGAGCCACTGTTGCCGGACTGCCCGGCTCGATTGGCACAGCTTGGCGTACTTTCCGCCGGGGAAACCGCTTCTCGTGCCGTCGGGCTGAAGTGCGAAGTATTCTGGGTGTGCCTTGTGGTGCTTCTCCCACCAGCCGCTGAAGCCATGGCCTCCGCTGATGATGAGCGAATCCAGTTGGAGCCGCTGCCGCCGGGCCCATTCTCGAGACGTTCCATATCCGCCACCAGGGAGCCCCGAATAGTGCAGCAATCCGCTACGGGCACGAATCTGCGGGTGGTAGCGGAATTCAAAGGGGGCGAAGGCGATGGTTCTTCTCTTGACGATGTCTTCGCCAAAGTCTCCGGGCCAAAGCCAGCGCACGTGCAGGTAGTCCTGGAGAAAGGTGTAGACCGCGTTGACGGTCCCATATTCCTGCTGCCTCCCTACGACCTTCTTGCGGCGGCCCTCGACTACCAGGTGGTCCGGGTCCCACCGGTCTCGTCCGGCGATCACGAGGTGGTTCGCGTTGGCCGCGAGCAGGATCTCTTCGGGGTGCTCGAACTCGAACCGGACTTTGGGAAACAGCTCCCTCAGCTTCGGCTGATAGCCGACCCAGATCGCGTGCTCAGGGATCGGGTCCGGATCGCCCTCGATTACCTCGGGCTTCGCGCCGCTAATCTTCCCGAGGTACTCGGCCAGTTCGTCAGCCGCGTCTCGGGTGAAGGGCGGCGCGTCCTTGAAGAGGATGATCGGCGCCCGGCTGACGCCCTCTTTGACCAATACCAACTCCTCGGCCCGGAGGCCACGTATGGCAACGGAGAGCAGAGCCAAGGCCACGGCCGTTGTCAGGTGCCTCTGGTTGCAGAACATGTGCTCCTCGTTATTCAGATGCCGGTGAAGATGAGCGGCTCGTCGGGGCCGTCCTTCCCTTTGAGCTGAGCCCAGTCGTCCTCTTCAGGAATCACGCCCGTGGCCTGATTGACCAGGACCTTCTGCCGGGCGCGGGGAGAGACGAGCTTGCCGGCCAGTATGTCCTCTTCCCTCACACCCGCCATCAGATCATCTTCTCTTTGCGTCGGCCCCGTCCAACACGTTCTTGCCGTTGGATGTCGGCAGCGCGTCCAGATCCGACGGCAGAATAATGGCGCACTTTTCCGGCCCGACGGAGATCGCCTCCGCTATGAGTGGAGCGGAGGTCAGGTAGCCAACGTTGGAGCTAAGAGGCTGGCACGAGCACCTGCCCCCACGAGCGCCTGCCCCCCGTGAATCAAACGAAAAAGTTCAAAGTAGGAGAAGCCTTCAATCGCGGCAATCGTGCCAGTCCTCTTGAGTGATCTGTCAGGGCGTGATTGGCTCACGAGCCTGCGTCTTGATTTGGAGACATTTTCTGCTGCAAGTATATGTTAACCAAGTCACTATCACTGTGCAGAGCGGTTCGGCTATACCTCTGGCCAAGTTGTTTATATAGATGTTCTCGAACAACTGACGAATCGATGGGAAGAATAGAAATGTAGCCACGTATGTCAGGCTGAGCGCAAGCTGTATGTTGACTGGCCGCCTGCCACCATGAACAAGCGATGCACCCAAGGCGATCAACGTGCAACTCAGCCAACGAATCACATCAAGTAAGAAGACATGGCTTTCGATTATGGCAAGTATCGCTTCATCATGGTTGGTGTCCTTGATGTGTTCGCGTAGATACTCGACAGGCTCTTGATTCTTGGCTTGCGGAATCTGCCATCTTTCACTTGATCGCCCAGTGGAACAAGCCAATGCTAATGAATGTTATGGCCAACCCAATCATTCGTCGTTGGTCACCCATCAGGAAGCCCTAACAGTGTGACAAGCATTCTACGCCCGCGCATTTGCGTTCTCCCTGCATTCGGCCTTTTCCCACCGACAGGCCCCGTCTTGCTCAAGGTCACTCCCTTTCGAGGAGCGTCTTGTAGGCCTTCTCGGAGTTCTCCCGGATATCGTCGTGCAGGTTTTTGCCGTGTGAGTCCATGGTCACGATCACAGGGAACTTCTCGACCTCGATCACCCAGAAGGCCTCGGGCACGCCGAACTCGTCAAGCATCTTGACATCGTGCACCTTCTTGACTCTGGCGGCCGCAAGCGCGCCCGCGCCGCCGAGCGCGTGCAGGTATACGGCGCCGAATTCCTCGCACGCCTTCAGGGTCTTCGGGCCCATGCCCCCCTTGCCGATGACACCCCTCAGGCCGTAGTTTTTGATCACGTCGTACTGGTAGGGCTCTTCCCGCGCGCTCGTTGTTGGCCCGGCGGACAGGAATCGCCACTCCCCGTTGTCCTTCTTGACGACTGGCCCGCAGTGGTAGATGACGGTGCCGTCGAGGAGCTTCCGGTAGACCTCACGGTCTTCCTCGAGCAGGAACGTGTGCGCGGCATCCCTGCCAGTGACGATGACTCCCGTAATCTCGACGAAATCGCCGCACTTGAGCTCCCTGATCGCAGCCTCGTCGCACGGTACCTTCAGCTCAGTCATAGGACACCTCCCCCCCTTTGATGATCATAGTGTGCCGTCGCATGGCCCAGCACATGTACGCGACTGATACAAAGAAGCACGCGGGCAGCCTGTGGAGAGAGACCGCCTTCACCGACAGCACCGTCGTCTTGCCCCCAAAACCCATGCCCCCGATCCCCAATGAATTGAGGTCCTCCAGGAGGCCCTTCTCGAGTTCGTCCAGCGCGGGGTCCGGGTTGGGCTCGTCTAACTTGCGCATGAGCGCCTGCTTGGCGAATGTGATACCGGTGTCCCGGTTGCCGCCAATGCCGAGCCCGATAATGCCCGGAGCGCAGCCTTTGCCCTGGGCCTGAAACACCGCGTCAATCACGCACTTCCGCACGCCCTCCAGGTTACGTCCGGCGCCGAGGGAAGGCTCCGGCAGCTTGTACTGCGCGCTGACGTTCTCGGAACCGCCTCCTTTGAGCATGAGGTCCACTTTCAGGTGGTCCTCGTCCCACTCGTGGCAGTGGAACACAGGCGCCCCGTTCCCCGTGTTGTCACCCGAGTTCTTACCGGTGACGGGATCGACCGCGTTCGGCCTCAGGTAGGGTACACCGGATGCCTTAATCACCGCCTCCGTCAACTGTTCCTCCATCTCTTTCTGAGAGTACGCCCTCGGGTAGTAAATCCAGAATGTCGGCGCGCCCGTGTCCTGGCACATGGGCAGGCTGTCCCTTCCCGCGAGTTCCACATTTTCCAGTATGGAGGCGAAGACGCTGTGCGCCATGCTGCCTCCCTCCTCACGATCCCGAGCTTCGGCCAGCGCCTTTTGGACATCCGGGGGCAGTTCGCACGCGCATCGACGTACAAGTTCCAGTCCTGGTTCTGTGATATCCATGATGCATCCCTGCGGGCGGAAACGAATCGTGATTGCTCGAGATTTACTCGAGATCGCGACGACCCGGCGAGTCTACATACTCTCACCTTCCTATGCCAGAAGGCACACCAAAACCTGCCTGGCCTGTGCACTGGAGCGCGCGTTCCGTGCGGGTGCAGGCAAGGCGCTTGGGACTCAAGGGGAACAGCTTGAGGCTTTCACTACTTCGGATATATTTACTACGTAGTGAAATCGTTGATTGGAGTGAAATATGGCGCAAGCCGAACAACATATGGCCAGATTCGAACACGTGATCAGCAGCATCTTCGCTGAACTGGGTGACTTTCAGCTTGTATCGGAACCTGCAGACGAGAACACCCGGAGCGACGTCAAGATTGTCTCAGATCCGTGCGGACCTTCCTGTCGCTTCCACGTTAACGTGCGGGAACGGATTACGCCGCAGATTGCAGCCGATCTGTTTGAACGGCTTCAGCGAAAGCCGCTGCCGGACCGTGTGGTCCGCATTGTCTATGCCCCCGTGATCTCGCCGCGTGTGGCCGAGATTGCCAGACAGTACGGAGTCTCGTTTGTCGACTATGCCGGCAACTGCCAGATCATCGACAGCGCGTCGGGGCTACTAATCTCACGCTCGGGTATTCCGAACGAAGCGTCGAGCCGGAACCCGAAGACCGCTGATCCGTTCTCACCCAAATCCAGCCGGATTGTCCGGGCCATGCTTCATGAACCGGAACGTGGATGGCAGGTCAGCGAATTGGCCAGGCACCCCGATGTGAGCGTCAGTTTGGGGCTTGCATCCAAGATCAAACAGGCGCTGATTCGCGAAAGCTACGCTGTTGTCCACGATCGTCTCCTGTTTCTGAAGCATCCTGTTGATCTCTTAGAGGCGTGGAATCGGAACTATCCGGGACCATCCGGCCAGCGTCAGTTTTACATGCGCGGTGAAGCCGAAGCCATTGAAAGCAGAATCGCAGCCTGGTGCGAAAAGTCCGACATCGAATACGCGCTCGCACGGTTCTCAGCCGCCTGGAGGCACGCTCCTGAAGTGAGGTATTCGGTCGCTTCGCTGTATCTCAGCCCGGAAGCGTTCGGCCCGCGTTGGCTTGAGTCGCTACGCGTTGATTGCGGCGCCCAGGAAGTCGAATCCGGCGCGAACCTCGTCCTGCTGACGCCCTTCGACAAGAGCGTCTTCGTGCGGCGTCTGCCTGCGACCGAGCGAACCACTTCACCGTTACAGACCTGGCTCGATCTCCAGTCGCTGGCCGGCCGCGGATCGGAGGCGGCCGAAGCAGTGTTTGAAAAGCACCTGCGCAAAGCACTCGAGTCTGCAGCAGCAGAGGAAGACAGCGCGTGATGGATCAACAGGTCGCAGCGCGGGCAGTTCTAATCGAGGTGGTCAACATACTTGGCGCCTTCAAAGACGATCTCGTCATCGTAGGCGGGTGGGTTCCCGACTTGATGTACCCCGGCAAGAACCATGTGGGCTCGTTAGACGTAGACTTGGCAGTCGGACCAGGCGCAGTCGGCTCAGATGCCTACTCGACCATTCTGGGGCGCCTGAAAGAGAACAACTATTCGCATGCAATCGCCCCGACTCGCTTTTACCGCACCGTTCCCGGAGCCGCTCATCCGGTCAAAGTTGATCTGATCAGTGGTGAGTACGTGAACAACGAGAAAGCTGCCGCTATTCAGGTTGATGAACTGCAATTGAATACGCTTCGCGGCGTCGACCTGGCGTTTGAAGCTTGCGAGGAGATCACCATTGAGGGAGAAATGCCAGACGGCGCACACAATGTTGTTCGAACTCGAATTGTCAGGCCTGAGGCCTTCGTCTTGATCAAGGCATTTGCCATGACGGAACGCTCCAAGGAGAAGGACGCCTACGACATCGCGTTCGTGCTGCACAATCACTTTCCGTCACTCGCATCGTTTGCAGACGCCTTGGTTCCGCTGATTGCTGATGGATTGGGCGCTGAGGCGTACGAAATCCTTATGGAGAAATTTGCGAAACTCGAGTCCGTTGGTCCCTCGTGGGCCGCGAAAGTTTCTGAAGAGAATGGACAGAATCTTGAACAGGCTCAGCAAGCAGCCTTCCAAGATGCACGCGATTTGTTTAAGGAAGTCCGACAGAGCCAGGATTCCCGATGACGTATGCCGAGGAGAATACTATGAGACCCATGCCGTGGAACAAGCTCTCGTATCACATTGCCGCGTGGTCAGACCGATACATGCGGTCCAGACCTAAGCAGTTGGGTGGCAGGGCGTCTGCCCTGTTCGCCATACTCCCGCTCCTCCTGGCCTTTGGAGCTAACAGCGCTGCACAGGACGTGGGGCAGAAAGTCCAAGCTGACGACATGCCGGCCGAGTTCAGGATACTGCTTGGGGCGGCTCCCGACCGCGACTACCGATGGACCCTGGTCGGCAGGAACGAGAAGGCTCAGGCACAAGAAGCGCTACACGCTGAACTGAACGTCGTCGAGAAGGTCTGGCACTGTCCGCTGGCAGGAGACCGACATGCATTCAAGTTCGAGTTCACGCGGCCTTTCAAGGCGAGGAGTCATGTCTTCCACCTGTACGTCAAAGCCGACGGCGACCCCGGTACGGGGAGGATCGCGAAGGGCAGTATGAAAGGCGTGGACTACATGCTCACTCTCTCGGAAGGAGCCTCCGGCCCGCGTCGTGACTCATGGAGTCATATCTCAGCCGATGGCCAGTGGCATCAAGCCCCCCATCTCACGGTGCTGAAGAAGGACGTTCTTTATCTCAGCGCGAACATGACCATTAAGCAGCAGGACGGCGCCTCCGTGTTCGAGTACTACGTGATGTCCTATGTGGCGGAGAAGACGGATAAAGGCCTCCGAGCCGTTGCCACCAGCACATTTGGATTCACAAGTGCGGTTTCTGAAGCGGCACCGGCCATGGTTG